>JBMOEY010000054.1:0-9178 GCA_049314515.1 Microbacteriaceae bacterium | reverse complement strand
TGCTGTTTCGAGTGCTTTTTCGCGGTCAGCGGCGGATGCCATGGCCGTCTCCTTTTCGTGTCGTGAGGTGATTCGCCTATCGGCTGTCGAGCTGCCGGTTCGCTTTCATTCGGCCAGAAAACTGGCGGAACGCGCGCTGCCCGGTGCTTTCGACAAGGCGGATGCTCGGTGAGGGATGCGTGCCACAGTACGTTGCGGCACCGACAGTAACGTCGACGCCGAGAAACGTGTGCGAAGCCCGCTCCTTCATGAACATGTGTAGGAGACTATCGGCATTCGAAGAAATATTCGATGGCATCCGACGGCGTGTTGCGCGCCGATTGACAACTCGCATGTAGTGGCGAAGTTGAAACCTAGTCCTTCTGGGGTTCAGGTCGCCCAGCCCCGTTGCGTCGGGCGAGCGGAACATCCATGGCCTCACACAACGCCAACCACACCTCACGCACATCCACTCCCGCGGCAACGGCCTGGTCAGCAGTTCGGCCGGCCAGAGATCCAATCACGAGGTCGCGGGCTACGACGTTGCCATACGATTCGCCAAATTCCTCGGCAATCGCGCGCCGAAATTCACTGAGTTTCATAACGTGCGGCTAGGCGCCAGGACAACCTTTGGTGGGACACGCAAAATCTGGCGCAAGTGGATTCATGGAACATCCGCCCAACACAATGCGACCGGCCGCAACCTGCTCAAAAGCGTCGTCTGCCGGGAAGCCGTAGACAATGGGAACGACCTCGGCACGACAGAGGAGACACGCGTCACCCTGCGAAAGCACTCGGGAGGACAACCCTCGAGTAGCCATTACTTGGCAGCGAAGTCGCTGAGGAACTCGTCGGGAACCGTGTCCGGAATCGGACGAAGCGGTGCAAAGCCTTCGAGGGTGGCAACTCGTTCGCTCACCTCGGAAAGAATCACCGAAAGCGGCACATCGAGAGCCTCTGCGACAGCGAACAAGATTTCACTCGACGCTTCTTTTTGACCACGTTCCACCTCACTGAGGTAGCCGAGGGCGACACTGGCCTTGCTTGCGACCTGACGCAGGGTCTGACCCTTTTGCAGGCGAAGGTCGCGTAGTACGTCACCAAGTTCACGGCGGACGAGGATCATGCGGACCTCCTAATGTTGTGGGTTGCGGAAAGAGAATACCTCTGACCGGTGACAATTACCCTATCGAGAGAAAACTGAGTAAAAAGTGAATTTCAGGAACTAAAACTCACAATGAGGGAAAGATATTCCCACCACGGCGAGAACAATTAAGTCTCGGACGCGAGCAGCGAGAGAGCGCGTTCAACGGTGAGCGCCCTGATTTCGTCGCGGGTGCCCGTCAACGCGAGCTCCACGACCTGAGTCTGAGATCCGACAGCCAGTCCGATGAAGACCGTGCCGACATCCTGGCCCTCTTGCTTATCTGGACCCGCAACACCCGTGGTCGAAAGACCTACGTGCGACGAAAAAAGCTTCGCAACCGCAACGGCCATCGCGCGCGCCGTTTCGGCCGCGACTGCCCCGTGGGCGTCGAGAGTAGCCTGAGGAATTCCGAGCACCTCTTTTTTGGCGGATGTGGAGTAAGCAACCACTCCCCCGCGAACGACGCGAGACGCACCGGGGATGTCAGTCAGTCGGGCGCACACCAGCCCGCCGGTCAGGGATTCCGCGACGGCGACCGATGATTCGGAGCGCACGAGATGGTCAATGGCGGTCTGAGCCTCCCGCGCACCCACTGTGGTCACCGCACGGTGCTCAGCCACGACTGGCACGGCGTGCGCGAACGGCGGCAACCAAGTAATCGAGTCCGGACGCCAGAGTGGCGAATGTTGCCAGCGACATCAAGACGACGTTCGTCGTGTTGTAGCCGTCACCCACGAGCGGCGCGAGAGGAAGCAGAGCGGCCGAAATCGCAAGAAATTGCAAGACCGTCTTCAGCTTGCCCGCCCAGGATGCAGCCACGACGACGTTGTCGCCCAACTCGACCATGCGCCACACCGTGATGCCTATTTCACGAACCAAGATCAATGCCGTCACCCACCAGGGCAACTCGCCGAGGATGGACAGTGTCACAATGGCACTTCCGGTCAAGACCTTGTCGGCGATGGGGTCCATCAGCTTGCCGAAGTTGCTAACCGCATTCAGGCGTCTTGCCAGCCACCCATCGATACCGTCGGTGGCCATTCCGAAAATGAATAGGCCGGCTGCCCACCAGCGAAGTGGAGATTCGATGTCGGATCCCGCCAGCAACAACAAAATAACAAATGCCGGAGCGAACAGCATGCGAACGACCGTGATGACGTTGGGCAGTTGCTTCATTCGCCTCTCCCTGTTAGGCCCCAGGCATCGTCGTGAGACGGTGCGTCAACTTCCGGGAGTCCGGCGCCGAGTAGCACATCCGCCGGAGCTTGCGCGCTGGGCGAGGGTGACGAGCTTGTGGGGGCGTCCAGTCCCCGCATCGACGCAATGATGCTCGGCAACTGCTCCGACGTCACGAGTACCTCACGGGCTTTCGATCCTTCGGACGGGCCCACGATGGCACGCTGTTCCATCAGATCCATCAGACGTCCTGCCTTGGCGAAACCCACCCGGAGCTTGCGTTGCAACATCGACGTCGAGCCGATTTGAGTAGTCACGACGAGTTCGACCGCTTGCACGAGCAGTTCGAGATCATCACCGATGTCGGGGTCAATCTCTCTGCGCTCCACAGCGGCGGCGACGTCTTGACGATACTCAGGCTGGGCCTGCTTCGTGACGTGCGCCACGACCTGATGAACTTCTTCCTCACTCACCCACGCGCCCTGCACGCGAATGGGCTTGTTCGCTCCCATCGGCAAGAACAGTGCGTCACCTTGGCCAATCAGCTTGTCCGCGCCCGGCTGATCGAGAATGACTCGACTGTCGGTGACGCTCGCGACCGCAAAGGCCAACCGACTGGGCACGTTAGCTTTGATGAGTCCCGTGACGACGTCGACACTGGGGCGCTGAGTCGCCAGGACCAGATGGATGCCCGAGGCGCGAGCGAGTTGAGTGATGCGCACGACGGAGTCTTCGACATCCCGTGGTGCAACCATCATGAGATCCGCGAGCTCATCGACCACGACAAGCAGGTAGGGGTAGGGGCGCAAAACACGTTCGCTGCCGGGTGGCAGAACAATCGTGTTGCCTACTACTGCGGCGTTGAAGTCATCGATGTGCCGAAAGCCGAAGCTTGCCAAATCGTCGTACCGCATATCCATCTCTTTGACGACCCACTGCAACGCCTCGGCGGCCTTCTTCGGGTTCGTAATGATGGGTGTAATGAGGTGCGGAACGCCGGCGTACGGCGCCAGCTCGACGCGCTTCGGGTCAACAAGAACGAGACGCACTTCTTGCGGAGTCGCTCGCATGAGAACGCTCGTAATCATCGAGTTGATGAAACTCGATTTACCAGAGCCCGTAGAACCGGCAACGAGCAGGTGAGGCATCTTGGCCAAGTTAGCCACGACGTATCCGCCCTCGACGTCTTTACCCATACCTATCGTCATCGGGTGCGCGCTCTTGGTCGAGGCAGGACTCCTCAAAACGTCACCGAGAGTAACAATTTCCCGATCCGTGTTGGGGATTTCAACCCCAATCGCGCTCTTTCCCGGTATGGGCGAAAGGATGCGCACCTCATTGGACGCCACCGCATATGAGAGGTTTTTCGACAGCGCAGTGACGCGCTCAACTTTCACGCCCGGGCCGAGTTCAATCTCATAACGAGTGACAGTCGGACCGCGGTTGAATCCGGTGACTTTGGCATTGACGTCGAACTGGTCGAGCACCTTCGTGATGGCGCGAACAACGTCATCGTTGGCCTCGGAACGCGCCTTGTGTGGCGGGCCAGAGACCAACACGTTCGGCGAGGGAAGGCGATAGGGCGCGCGCGAGGTGCCGGGCACGTGCGGAGCCACGTCATGCTCCGGCGCATCAGATTGTTGCGCGAGATGCGCGTCCGTCACGTGCTGCGAGACTGAACCGATCGGGGCTTCGCCCGGGCCTGCCCGCATTCCAGCCAATGCGGTTTCATCATTCAATTGCGGAATGAGGTCGGTAGCGCTGAAGTCGTCGGTCGGAGTGACGTCGACTACTTCGCTCGCCGGGTCAACAACCACCGGAGAGTCATACGCTTCTTTCTTGTCTCGTGATGGCGCGTTTCGGCGCCACCAGGGAACGTTGTCGGAGTCGTAGGGTTCAAGGTCATTGATGCGCAACCCGGTTTCGGTCGGGACCGGATCCGGTCTCGGGGCGCGGTCATGCTCACCGAATAGGTACACGTACAACTGAGCAAAACGGGTGCCGATGCGATTTGGCGGTGTCTTCGTGATAATCAACAAAGACAGGGCTACCAGCACGCAGGAGACAACCAAGGAACCCGTCGGCGTAATCAGGGAGGCCAACGGTCCAGCCACAATCCATCCCACGAGACCGCCGGCCCCCGCAAGCGCGGGCAGACCATCGGCAGGAATGGGCATGCCGTTAGCAACGTGCGCGATCCCCGAAGCGGATGCCACCAACACCGTTAGACCCACGCCGATACGACTGTTGTCGCTCACCGAACGAGGATGCAAGAACAACCACGCTGCCAAGAGGAGAAACAATACGGGAAGCCCAAACGCGATGACACCAAAAAGTCCTGCGAACGTCCAGTCACGCAATATGCGGGCGATGTCATTACCGGGGAGGAACCATTGCACGACTGCGCCGGCCACCGCGAAAAGAATCAGGAGGAACGGGACTCCGTCACGTCGATCTTCTGGAGCAAACTTTTCGGGTCCCAGCATGCGGAAAGCGCCACCCGTCAGGTGGGCCATTCCCATCCACACGCGAGCCAGTCCAGTGCGCTCCATGGGGATGGGGGTTTTTGCGTTGACCCGTCGAGTCGTGGCCTTCGTCGAGTTTCGTGCAGCCGACGTCGTGCGCGACGAACGGGACCGGGTTGCCGGTTTTCTCGTCGGTTTGCGGGCTGTTGCCATGCCCTCAACCGTACGCGCGGTCACCCACACTGCCCCGGATTGACGGGCGAGTGTTGGTGAAATGCTTACTCTGCGAGCTTCATCCAGACGGTCGTGCCGGCCGGAAGAAGGTTGTCACTCAGAGGCGAACTTGACACGAGTACTTCACCGTTCGGCAGAGCAACCGGCTCGCCGTTGAAATTCGTGAAGACATGCCATCCGTGCCCTCGATCGAAGTGAATCAACTCACCCTGATCGTCAGTGGCCCACGTTAACTCCTCACCGGAGATGAGTTGCTTGCGCGCAGCCAGTGCGCGCCGATACATGTTCAACGTCGAATCGGAATCCGCCTCCTCGACGTCCACTGCATAGTGAGCAAACCAGTTCGGCTGCGGAAGATGGGAACCGCCCGCGCCGAAACCGAAATTCGGTGAACTCGCCTGCCATGGAAGAGGGACTCGACATCCGTCACGGCCCTTTTGCGTAAAGAGGTTGCGCTTCCATTGCGGGTCTTGGATTTGGTCCGACGGGATGTCGGCAACTTCGTGCAGACCGAGCTCCTCGCCCTGATAAAAATATGTTGAGCCCGGCAAGCCGAGGATGAGCAATGTTGCCGCTCGAGCACGCCGAGTCCCGAGCTCGGCGTCGAGGGTCGGCGTCGCTCCATCCGTCATCAACCACGCGTTGTAGTCGGTGCCCTCGGGCAAACCATAGCGCGTCGCGTGTCGGACCTTGTCATGATTGCTGAGGACCCACGTGGATGACGATCCCGCACTCGTAGCGAGCGAAATATTGGTCGAAATGACGCTCCGGAATTCCTCGGCGTCAAAATTGGCTCCGAGAAGGTCGAAGTTGAAAGCTTGACCGAGTTCATCGGGACGCGCGTAGAGCACACGCCGCTCTGCGCGCACATATGCCTCGGCCACCGCGACACGAGGGGGGTCGTACTCGTCAAAGACCTTGCGCCAATCTCGATAAACGTCGTGCACCTCGTTGCGGTCGAACAACACGTCATCGCCCGACAACGGGTTATCGAAGTCTTTGAACTTGGGGAACGACCGCAGTGGTTCGCTGAGGTCCTTCTTCAGTGCATGAGCAACGTCGATTCGGAAGCCATCGACACCGCGATCAGCCCAGAAGCGCAACGTCTTCTTGAAGTCCTCGTGAACCTCGGGGTGATCCCAGTTGAAGTCAGGCTGCTCAGGAGCGAACAAGTGGCAGTACCACTGACCCGGTTTACCATCTGCCTCGGTTACTCGAGTCCAGGCACTCGGTGCGAAGTGAGACGGCCAGTCACTCGGCGGGAGTTCGCCATTCTCACCCTTACCATCGCGGAAAATGTAGCGTTCTCGTTCAGGTGACCCTGGGCCAGCCTTCAGCGCAGCTTGGAACCATTCATGGCGATCCGACGAATGGTTGGGCACGATGTCAACAAAAATACGGATGCCCGACTTGTGAAGCCCGGCAACCATCTCGTCGAACTGCTCCAGATTCCCCAACTTGGGATCGACATCACGGTAGTCGTCCACGTCGTATCCACCGTCAGCGAGGGCCGACGGGAAGAACGGACTCAGCCACACGGCGTCGACACCAAGCGCACTCAGGTAATCAATTTTTGCCGTAATCCCCTTGATATCACCGAGGCCGTCACCGTCGATGTCAAAGAAGCTGCGCGGGTAGATCTGGTAAATGACGGCTTGGCGCCACCAGTTCTTGTCGTTGGAGAGTGCCATGGGAACCTTTTTGATTGGAGGTGGGTCTCGCGCATCCGAAGTATCGACGCGCGTCGACCTAGCCTAGTGAACAGAGGGTAAGAGTGACCCGCACGTAGCGAGTCAGCATTGCATAGTTACTTCACCGAACCCATCGTCACTCCCTTGAGCAACGTGCGTTGGAAGATCAAGAAGAAGAGCAGAGTCGGCAGGATTCCCACGAGTGCTGCGGCAGCCTGCTGCGTTGGCTCGCTCGTGTACTGTCCGGAAGCCAGCCCCATCGACAGAGACACGGTTTGACTCGAGTTTGATGGCAATAAGACAAGCGGATAGAGGAACTCATTCCAGGTCCAGATGAAGAAGAAGACCATCAAGACCAGCAACGTCGGGCGTGTGAGCGGAAGCACAACACTCCATAGAAGCCGAACGCTGCCTGCGCCATCAATGCGCGCAGCTTCGAGGATTTCCGTTGGGAAATCGGACAAAACGGAGGCAAGGAGGTAGGTGCCAAACGCACTCTGGAGAACCGAAAAAATGATGATCAGCGACCATATGTTGTCGTACAGGTTCACCATCTTGGCCATTTTGAGCAGCGGATACATGAGCGCTTCGGCCGGGATTGTGAACGCAACCATGAACAGCGCTAAAACAAAGAAGCGTCCGCGCACTTTGCCGATGCCGATGGCATAGGCGGTAAGAAAGCTCAAGAGCACGCCAAAAATCGCGACCCAAAAACTGATTTGGAATGAGTTCCACAGTTTCTCGGTGAAATTCGCTTTGGCCCAGAATGCCGTGATGTTCTCGAAGGTGATGCTGGTGGGAAGTGACAGCGGACCAGAGGTCGTGTAGTCAGCCTTCGACTTAATCGAGTTGACAAACGCGAGATACAGCGGAGCAATCCACAACAACGCCGCCAGGATGATGAAGCCGAGCACTCCCCACGAGAACCCGTTACGACGATTGAATCCGCCCCGACCGCGACGACTCAGTTTCTTTATCTCGCGGGCGCTCGGTTGTTTCGTCTCGTTCGCAAACGTCGCTTCAGAAAGAAGTTGGCTCATCGGTTCTCTCCTTGCTTGGTCTGCATACGGAGGAGGAACAGTGCCAGAACAATCAACAGGATCGCAAGCACCGTCGCAATCGCTGCGCCGTATCCGACCTTCCCCGTCTGAATAAAGTTGAAGTACGAGAAGTAGGCGGGCACGTTCGTCGCTGTGCCCGGACCACCCTGGGTCATCACGTAGACAGGGGCAAACACCTTGAGTGCGGCCACCGTCGTGGTGAGCAAGACCACGGAGATTTCAGGGGCCAGTTGGTTGATTGTGATCATTCGAAAACGTTGAAACCACGACGCCCCGTCGATTGCGGCGGCTTCATGGACCGACTGGTCAGCACGCGCCAGACCGGACATGAAAATCGTCACGGTGTAGCCAATCTGAATCCAAATGAGCACAACGTTGACGGAGAGCATCGCGAGTCCCGCGTTGCCCAGCCAGTTGGGTGCCTGATCGACACTCGGGAACCAGCCCCACTGGACCATGGTGACGTTGAAGGTTCCTTGCTGCGAGCTGAGCATCCACGACCACAGAAGCCCAGCGACCGCGATCGGAATGATTTGCGGCAAGAAGAATGCGGCACGCACAGCGGCCGATGACCCGTTTCCGAATCGCGGCGCAATGTAGTCGAAAAGAGCGGATGCAATGATGAGCCCGAGTCCCGTTGGGACAACAGCCATGGAGACGATAAAGACAACAGAGTGCAAGAAAGATTGCCAGAAGGTGTCGTCCTGAAAAAGCTTGATGTAGTTGTCGAGGCCGATCCACTTCGGTGTACCGAGACCTTGCTTCCAACTCGTGAAGCTGAGGTACACGTTCCAGAGGAACGCGACGACGACAACGATTGTGAACGCGATGAGACCGGGAAGTGCCCAGGGCCAGTACAGTCCGGTGGATGCCAGTCGAGACTTAGGCGCCTTGACCCCACGAGCCGTTCGCTCCACGCCGGATGTCGCAGTTGTCATGATGACCTCTTTGTCTTCATTCGTGTGCCGCTATTGTCGAGATTTCGACACCGTGCGACGCGTCGCATTTCTGAGTCTATGCACGAAGATCCTCGTGCCAAAAGGTGAAGATAAAGAGTTTCCGGTGCGCCACCGTGGTGGCAGCGCACCGGAAACCTAGTACTTCAGTGACGGTTTCCCGTCACCTCAGCGCATGTTACGGCTTGTTCTCTTCGTAGTACGAGCCGATTGCCTCACGGTACTGCTCCGGAGTCGTGTTGCCAGCGACGAGGTCGATGACAGCAGCCTTCAGGATGTCGTAGTAACCCGAGACGGGCCAGTCAGGGTAGAAGCCCAGTCCGTTGCTCGCGACGAGCTCGTTGAAGAGCGGGAGCGTCTTCAGCGTGGTCGGGTCGGTCACGTTGTCGATGTTGGCGAGCAGCGGCAGACCACCGTCGTTAGCCATCATGTCCTGGTACTTCGGCTGCAGGGTCAGGTTGATGAACTC
>JBMOEY010000053.1:0-9258 GCA_049314515.1 Microbacteriaceae bacterium | reverse complement strand
GGGCTCGTCATCACGCTGCTCACGCAAATCTGGTGGCTTCCCGCGGTGGGCGTGGCGGCCATCCTCGCAGCATGGTTCTACACGGGCGGCAAACGACCCTATGGCTATTCCGGATTCGGTGAGCTGTTCGTCTTCGTATTCTTTGGACTCGTCGCTACGGTGGGCACCGCCTATGTTCAATCACACGCGTTTACGCTCGAGGCGCTCGCGGCCGGCATCGGGTCTGGGCTACTCGCATGCGCTGTGTTGATGGTCAACAACATCCGCGATATCGACACCGACAAGCTGTCCGGCAAGAAGACTCTCGCAGTTCGCCTCGGCAAGACCGGAGCCGTCGTGACCTTCATGGTCTTCGTTCTGTTGCCATTCGTCGTGGTGGGTCTCGTGGGCGTGCTCTACCCCGTGGCGTGGTTCACGTTCTTCTTGCTGCTTGGGGCGGTGCCGGTGTGCCTGATCGTCGCGACCGCGCGGAGCGCTCGCGAGTACGTCCTCGCGCTGCAGCTGACCAGCTTTCTGGCGGTCGGTTACGCGCTTTTGTTCGGGTTGGGTTTTGTTATCTGACGCACGAAATTACCCGCAAACTAAGAACCGTCGACGACGTTGTCCTCGTGTGTCTCGTCAGCATTTTTTTTACCCCGGTTGGCCCGTGCTTGCGCAAGTGCCCCCGCTACCGCTTCTCGTCGGCGACTGAGAAAGAGGTACGAGAGGCTCAATCCCAGCAGTGACGCCATGACGGCGGCGATGAGTCCAGCGATCGGTGGATCCATGTTTGTCGAGAGGGCGAGAGGCAGAATCACGGCAAATGGCACCAGGAAGAAAACCAAACGCCACACCACGTAACTCACCCACGGATTGCGTCGCTGAACCAATGTCGACTCTGATGATGGCGTTGGGGGAGCGGATTTCTTGTCTGTCACGAGCATCAGTTTATTCGCGCAAGCCTTGTGTTCGACGCGCTCGTAGACTCGTCTCATGACCCGCTTATTTGTCATCGCGATTGTGGTCGCCGTTGCCCTCACGGTTTTCGCCGTGGCCGACGTTGCGTTCTATGACCGACTTCGGGTGCGAGGTGTCCCCAAGGGTGTGTGGATCGTGTTGATCTTGCTCGTTCCCGTTATCGGGCCGTTGCTCTGGTTCTTCATTGGTCGCGGTCCTCGTGGCGGGCGTGGCGGGCGCGGCGGCTCAGGCGGGCGTGGCGGCTCAGGCCGGCGTGGCCCGATGGCGCCGGATGATGACCCTGACTTTCTGCGAAACCTTCGCTTTCCAAAACCAGACGACGAGACCGACAAGTCATGACGGCAGTCCCCGCGATGACCGCCGCGGCGGAACTCGTCGGCACTCTGATTGGTCACGGCGTCACAGACTTCGTTGTGAGCCCGGGCGCCCGGTCGCAGGCGCTTGCGCTGACGGTTGCGGCGCTCGCCGAGTCGGGTGACGTGAGACTGCACGTTCGTCTGGACGAGCGAGTGGCCGCCTTCGTCGCGCTCGGACTCGCCGTTGAATCGGGTCTCCCCGCCCCACTCATCACGACCTCTGGTAGCGCAGTGGCAAACCTGCTCCCGGCAATCGTTGAGGCTCACCACGCGGGTATCCCGATGATTGCCCTGACGGCCGATCGCCCAGCCCGACTTCGCGGTACCGGTGCGAATCAGACCACGATTCAACCCGGAATGTTTGGGTCATTCGTGAAGCGGGAATTTGACGTGTCGCCCCCGGAGTCAGGATCCCCTGACGAGGATTACGCACGAAGGGCCACTGAGGCATTTCATTTCGCGACGACGGGCACGCCCGGGCCGGTTCACGTGAATCTTCAATTTGGTGAGCCGCTTTCCAGTGCGGCAGATGAGACCGTGATTTCACGTGCGCGTGCGGCGCGCGAATCCGCTGCTGACTCGCATGTGGAACCCTCGACGTTGGGCAAAGCAACGGGCAATCCGGACGTCGAAATTTCTGCTGGAGAACGTACGCTCGTGATCGCCGGCGCGGACGCCGGCTCACAGGCCGAGAACCTTGCGCACGCCGGCGGGTGGCCGCTCATTGCGGAGGTGACCAGCGGGGCTCGTTTCGGCCGCAACCTGATTGTGCACTACCGACCGGCGCTCGAAGAGAGCGCTTTGGGAGGCGCGGTCGAACGAGTGATTGTGTTTGGTCATCCGACGCTGTCACGGCAGGTTCCCGCGCTCCTCGAACGTCCCGGAGTCAATGTCATCAGGGTAGAGCGCGGAGAAGACGTGCGGCTGGTCGAATCTGTGGCGGCTGGGTCACAGGATGCTCAACAACCCTCACCCGAGTGGCTTCGCTCGTGGCAACGCTGGGACCGTCGCGCTCAAGCCGAGCAAGAGGCAACATTGGCACAGACGAGTCCGGCGGCGCGAGCACCCGCCGTTGGCACTGCGCGCTCTCGTTCGGCGAAGGATCAACGTGATTTTGTGACGGCTGAGGTTGCCGCTGCCCGAGCCCCGGTGACGCGCGAACTTCTCGTATTGGCTGTGTGGCGGGCGACGTGGCCGCACGACCGACTGGTGTTTGGGGCATCCCGATTGATTCGTGTCGCAGATGCGTCGCTACCAGGCAAAAAGATCTCAGTCCATGCGAATCGGGGACTGTCGGGCATCGACGGAAACATTGGTACGGCCGTCGGGATTGCCCTAGCGGCGCAACCGGCACTGACTCGAATTCTGCTCGGGGATGTTGCCGCGCTCCACGACGCGGGTTCGATGATTTTTCCGACCGGAGAGACGCGCCCGCGCATTCAGGTCATCGTGGGCAACGACGGCGGTGGATCCATTTTTGACGAACTTGAGGTCGCTCACACGTCAACGGGCACAGCGTTCGACCGGGTAATGTTCACCCCTCATCAGGCAGATTTCGGTCAGCTCGCGCTCGCATTTGGTTGGCGCTTCATTCGGGTCGTGTCGATGAGTGAGTTGGAGTCGGCGCTGATTGGTGCGGGGGACGGACCCGAGTTGATTGAGGTTGTGCTCGAGCGGTAGTTCACGCGAGTTCCGATTGACCTGACGTCAGTCGACCGGGGTGAGGGCATCCACAATCGGACGAAACTTCATCGTTGTCTCGATTAGCTCGCTGTCGGGGCTCGAGTCGATGACCACACCCGCTCCAGCGTGCGCGGTGACACGCTGTGAGCCGTCGGTGAGTGTTTCGACCTGCATGCATCTCAGTGCGACCGCCCATTCACCGTCGCCGTTTGCCGCAACCCACCCCACGGCTCCGGCGTATCGGCCGCGATCGAATGGTTCGAGTTCGTGGATGATTCCCAGGGCCTCGTTCGTCGGCGTTCCCGCAACGGCTGCCGTCGGGTGAAGCGCCTCGACGAGGTCGAGCGACGACGATCCGTCACCGAGCGTTCCGGAAACGTCGGTGGCGATGTGCCACACATTGGGAAGCTTGAGCGTGTACGGATCGCTTGCGCGCAATGTTCCGGTGAGCGGTGATAGTGAATCAATGACCGAGCGAACGGCGAAGGCGTGCTCATCGAGATCTTTCGTGCTCGTGGCCAGCGCGGCCGCGGCGTCGAGATCGCCGTGCGGGTCTTTACCGCGGGCCGCCGTTCCCGCAAGCACGCGGGCATTGACTGTTGTTGCCGCAACGGCGACGAGAGTCTCGGGGCTTGCACCAATCAGTCCGTCAATTGAGAAAGTCCAGCAGTCGGGGTACCCCTGCGCAAGGTCAATGATCAGCCCGCGAAGATCCGCATTCGGCGTCAGAGCACCCACGACATCTCGTGCGAGCACCACCTTGCTCGCTTCACCCGCTCGAATCCGGATTAGGGCATTGGCGACCGATTGTCGATAGCCGTCGGCCGATTGTGCGCCAGCGGCAAAGGCAACGCTCGGTCGTGATTCGATTGGGTCGACATTCATCAGCTGCGCGGCAATTAACTCCGGTGACTCTGATGACTCGACCTCGTCTGATTCGCGAATCAACGTGAGCCAGGTGGTGCCGTCTCGCCGTCCAATGATGGCCCGAGGAACGATGAGCACACTCGTCGCCGAGGAGTCGTCGGCAAATGCGAAAGCGCCAAACGCGACAAGTCCCGTTCCGGTTACGCCGACCGCGTTAGTGATCGAGGCACGTCGTGAAATTTCGCGCCACTGCCGCGCAGCATCCACAATTCGTGACGGTCCCCGGAACGTCAATCGCCTCACTTCGCCGTAGCCCACGATGCCCGCCCCACGTCGCCGCCAGACAAGAGGCGCGTGCCGATCAAGCACCTCGGTGAGCGGTGGCGCCGACGACAGGGGCACGGTCTGCACCACTAGGTGGGTCGCGGTCGAGTCATCCACTCGCTCAGCCTACGCGTGAACCGCGTCACTAGACTGAGGTCATGGGTTCCGCCGATTTGAGCAAGAAGCCCGCCGAAGTTGCGGCGATGTTTGATGAGGTCGCATCCGGCTATGACCGCACAAACGCCTTGCTTTCTGGTGGCAATTCCGCGCTATGGCGCATCCAGACCACGCGTGCCGTCAACCCGCAGCCGGGAGAACGTGTGCTTGATCTTGCGGCCGGGACCGGCACGTCGAGTGCGGCACTGACGAAGTCGGGCGCCCACGTTGTTGCCGCCGATTTTTCGGTCGGGATGCTCGCCGAGGGTCAACGCCGACTGTCCTCGAATGCCCTCATCGACTGGGTTCAGGCTGACGCGATGGCACTGCCATTTTCCGACGCAGAGTTTGACGCCGCCACGATTAGCTTCGGTCTGCGCAACGTTCTTAACCCGCAAAAGGCGCTCGCCGAGATGTTTCGCGTGCTCAAACCCGGTGGACGCATTGTGATAACGGAGTTCTCAAAACCGGTCAACGGTATTTTTGCGACGGCGTACACGGCCTACCTACGCGGCGTGATGCCAGTTTTTGCGAAGCTCGCCAGCACAAACACGGAGGCCTACACCTATCTCGCCGACTCCATTGAGGCATGGCCAGACCAGAAGACCCTCGCCTCCTGGGTTCGAGAAGCTGGATTCACCAAGGTGGCCTATCGCAACCTCACCGGAGGCATCGTGGCGATGCACCGGGGCGTGAAGCCACTCTAGGCTGGTCACCGTGAGCCCCTCCCGTTTTAGTCTGCGCGATCGTCTCACAGGCGTGCCCGCCCTCAAAGGGTTGGCGGCTGAAGTTGAGGCCGGAGTTCCGATTGTCGAAGCAGAGATTGCGCGCAATGTTACTTTTGCCGACGATGTGGCCGACGCAACCGGTCGGTATTTGCTCGATGCGGGTGGTAAGCGCATGCGCCCGACACTTGCGATTATCACGGCACAACTCGGTGAGGGCCTGAATGACGACGTCACCCTTGCTGCCGCGGCCATTGAACTAACTCACCTCGCATCTCTCTACCACGACGACGTGATGGATGAAGCACCGCTTCGCCGGGGAGTGCCGTCGGCGCATATCGTGTGGGGCAACTCCGTGGCGATTCTTACCGGAGACCTTCTTTTCTCCCGCGCCAGCACGATGATGTCGCGCCTCGGTGAGCGCGCCATGGCACTCCAGGCCGAAACGTTTGAACGGTTATGTATCGGTCAGATGCACGAAACCGTCGGCCCTCAGCCAGGCGAAGATGCCGTCTCACACTACCTTCGCGTGCTCAGTGACAAGACTGGCTCACTCATTTCGGCGGCCGCGCGTGCCGGTGTTCGCTATTCCAACGGACCAGCTGAGTTTGAAGAACCGCTCGTCAACTTCGGTGAAAAGATCGGCGTCGCATTCCAACTCGCTGACGATGTCATCGACCTCGCGCCAGTTTCCGACGCGACCGGCAAGAAGGCGGGTACTGACTTGCGGGCGGGCGTGCCGACCCTGCCGACCCTCTTGCTGGCTCAGGCCGCAGTGAGCGATCCCGGGGCCCGAGATCTGCAGCAGCGCATCCGCGACGCCGCCTCTGAAGACGGCACTGATGCTCAACTCGAGGCGGTCGCAGAAGAGCTGTTTGCACACCCGGTGACGCAGGCAACGCGCGATGAAGCTCGCCGCTGGGCGGCCGAGGCCGTCGCCGGACTCGAGGCACTGCCGAGTGGCCCAGTACCCACGGCATTGAACCTGTTCGCGGAACACGTCGTCGCGCGCACTGACTAAGATTTTTGCGTGTCGAAACTTCGTCTCGCCGTAGTCGGCGCAGGTCCTGCTGGCATTTACGCGTCTGACATCGTGCTGAAGGCCGAGAAGGATTTCGATGTTTCGATTGACCTGTTCGAGCATCTTCCGGCGCCATATGGCTTGGTTCGCTATGGCGTTGCGCCGGATCACCCGCGCATCAAGGGCATTATCACTGCGCTGCGCGAGGTGCTCGATCGCGGCGATATTCGCATCTTTGGTAACGTGCGCTACGGGGTCGACATCACCCTCGACGACTTGAAGCGTCACTACAACGCCGTCATTTTTGCCACGGGTGCCATCAAAGATGCCGCTCTCAACATGCCGGGCATTGATGCGCACGGGAGCCATGGCGCCGCCGACTTCGTGAGCTGGTTTGATGGCCACCCGGATGTTCCGCGCACGTGGCCGCTTGAAGCTGAGTCTGCCGCCGTCATCGGCAATGGCAACGTGGCCCTCGACGTCGCCCGCATGCTGATCAAACACCCGGAAGATCTGCTCTCGACCGAGATTCCCGACAATGTTTACCATGGACTCAAAGCCTCACCGATAACCGACGTTCACGTATTCGGTCGCCGTGGTCCGGCGCAGGCGAAGTTCTCGCCTCTCGAGCTGCGCGAACTCGGGGAGTTGCGCGACGTCGACATGATCGTCGCCGATGAAGACTTTGAGATCGACGACGCGAGTCAGAACGCCATTGACACGAACAAGCAGGTGTTCGTGTTGATGAAAGTGATGAACGAATGGCGTACGCGCGAGGTCGGTAAGGCAAGCCGCCGGCTGCACCTGCACTTTTATGCTGCGCCGCGTGAGCTCGTTGTCGACGACGCGGGTGCGGTCAGCGCGATTCGGTACGAACGTACGGCACCTGACGGTAAGGGCGGTTTCGCGGCAACCGGCGAAATGCGCGAGATACCCATCCAGGCGGCCTATCGGGCAGTCGGATACTTTGGCTCACCCCTTGCCGAAATCCCGTTCGACGAGAAAACCGGCGTGATCCCCAATCACGAGGGACAGGTCGTCGGCGCTGACGGAAAGCAGGTCCCGGGGTTTTATGCCACCGGGTGGATCAAGCGTGGCCCGGTTGGTCTCATCGGTCACACGAAGTCTGACGCGATGGAAACGGTCAAGCACCTCATCGAAGACCGTGCAACGTGGTGGCAGCCGACAAACCCGGACGAAGGCGAAATCGTCGACTTGCTCACCGAGCGCGGGGTTGAATTCACGACAGTCGACGGTTGGGTTGCTCTCGACGAGCACGAGCAGGCTTTGGGGGCGCCGCAGGGTCGTGCCCGCATCAAGGTTGTCGACCGCGACGAGATGGTTCGCATCTCGCGCTCCTGAGCGAGAACTGTGCTAGCGGCCCACCAGTTCGGCCACGCCCGCCTCGAACACCTCGTGGTGTTTCGCCACGTCGTCGAGCGACGTCGTGGGGCACATAAGCGCCATGTTGTGGAACGGCGTCAGCAGGATGCCCCGGTTAGCCAGGTAGAGGTGAAGGTAGTCCTCAAGATCGCCGTCGGCGCTCTCGTGTGACGCGGTCCCATTGACCGGGTAGGGCTTTGCGAAGCGATACTCTGCCCGCGCACCCAGCTGATTTATTGACCACGGCAGGTCGTACTTGTCGAAAATTCCCTGAACGCCATCGGTAAAGGCGGTTGCGGTCGCAATCATGTTTTTGAAGGCCTCTTCGGTGAGCACGTGCTCGAGCGTGGCGCGCATCGCGGCCACCGAAAGCGGGTTCCCAGCGAGAGTGCCCCCGACGCCACCCATGTCGACCAGGTCAAGGTCGTCGCGGGCGAGGGCCTTCGCGGCGAAGTCGGCGCTGAGTCCATAGGCGCCGGTCGGGATGCCCCCACCGATGGACTTGCCGATGATGACAATGTCGGGCTCGAGCGCATCCCGTTTGGTCATTCCGCCTGGGCCGGCCGAGAACGTATGCGTTTCGTCGATGATCAACAGCGTGCCGTACTTGCGAGTCAGGGCGCGCACACCCTCGTGATACCCGGGGTCGGGCAACACGATGCCGATATTGGTGAGTGCCGGTTCGATGAGCACCGCGGCCACGTCGCCGTGAGCGAGCTCGCGTTCGAGCATGTCGAGGTCGTTGAACTCGGCAACACGACTGGTTTCGGTGACGTCGACCGGGGAACCGACGTTTCCTGGGCGGCTCATTCCATGCCCGTCAGGACCGACCACTATTAGTGACTCGTCGACCGAGCCGTGGTAGCAGTATGCGTGAAAGAGAATCTTGGAGCGCCCGGTCAGTGCGCGCACGAGGCGTATCGCCCATCGGTTTGCGTCTGTGGCGGTCAGCGAGAAACTCCAGCGGTCCATGCCAAATCGACGAGTCAGCTCGGCGCCCACCCACTCGGCGTCTTCAGTCGGAAGCATGGTGGTGAGCCCGCCCTGGGTAGCCACGCGACGAGTGATGGCATCGACAACGGCAGGCGCAGAGTGTCCTGCCATCGCGCCCGTGTCACCCAGTGCGAAGTCGATGTATTCGTTTCCGTCGATATCCCAGACGCGATTCCCTTGTGCCCGGTCAACATATAGAGGAAATCCACCGGCCTTTTTATTCATCCACGTCATCGGAACGCGGCCGAAGAGGTGATCGGCGTGCGCGTAGGCCACCGCAGACTTCGGATGCAGCCGAGCAAATTCTGCTTGTTCTCGGTCGTTGAGCTCGGCAAGGCGTTGGCGATCAATCATGTTCTTGACACTACGTCACCGTGAGCGCGGAGTGCCAGATTCATCGTCCCGCGAGAAGGGCAAGAATGGACCCATGACGACATGGCAAGAGGACGTGCTTCGCACGGGTTTTGAAATGCGTGAGCTCAGTCTCGGAAAAGACTCTGAGGGAGACGTTGTTGCGACTCTCGTACGAGCTCCCGCACCCATGACGCGACGCGCGTACCTTCCGTGGACGAGCACCCGCCGAGTCGCCGAGAACACCGACGTGCTCTACGTGCACGGTTGGTCTGACTATTTCTTTCAAGACCACGTCGCGCAGTTTTGGCGAAACGAAGGAGCGCAGTTTTACGCACTCGACCTGCGCAAGTACGGTCGCAGCATCCGGCCGGGTCAGACACTGGGTTACGTGGACAACCTCGAGATTTATGACGCAGACATCGAAGCTGCCATCGACGCG
>JBMOEY010000052.1:0-9649 GCA_049314515.1 Microbacteriaceae bacterium | reverse complement strand
GGGTCGGGAATCGCAGCAATTCACGAGATCCCGTCGTCGGTCATTTCGGATGCCACGCGACCGACACTGTCGGCACTTGATGCCCGAATTCAGGTTAGGGATGTTGTTGCTCGCGCGCGGGCAACGAATATGCTCCCAGCACCGCTCACCACTCGGTGGGAAACGGCTATCGACAACGACGCACTGTGGCAGTTTGAACCCACAGTGGTGCACGGTTCGATGACACTCGATGCCCTGCTTGTCCGTGGTGAAGAGGTGTCGAGCGTGATTGGCTGGCACGCACTGCGCGTCGGAGACCCGGCACGTGACCTCAACTGGCTCGTCAACGCCGACGAGAGAGAACGCGAGGCAGTCCTCCAGAGCTACGCGGCTGCGCGGAGGGCGAGACGGGATGCTAACTTGATGCATCGCGCCAACCTCTACAACGAAATTGACGTGGCGCGATGGCTCCTGCACGGAATCGATCGGAAGAATCGAGCGATTGTCGACGATGCCGTTGACATGCTCGAGCATCTTGTGAGAATTGTGGCCGGCGACAGCGAGGACGCGCTGACCGAGACCGCGACCCCGGTACTCAACGTTGCGCAAGTAAGGGAATTGCTCGAAGAAACCCCTGCCCATCGGCCGATGGGGACATAGTCCGAATAGCTGTTGCTGATTAGTTGGTCGCGGCCTTCCAGCGGGCGATGAGATCCGACTCCGTCATCAGATGTTGTGGCCGAAGAACGACGTCGTCTGCCACAAAGTAAAAAGCCGCATCCACGGAGTCCGGGTCGATCTGCGCCCAGCGTGAATATGCCAGGCGATACAACGCGAGCTGAGTCTGCTTGAGTTCGTAGTCGTCATCGTCTTGCGGTGGGTGTCCGGTCTTCCAGTCGACAATTTCATAACGGACCGCTCCGTCCGCACCTTCACGTTCAAAAACGGCGTCAATCTTGCACACCACAGTCACGCCGGCCAGCACGATGTGAATTTCGCGTTCGACGTCAATGGGTTTGAGCTGGCCCCACTCCGAGGCAATGAATGTCTCCTGCAGCTGCCGAAGCTTCTTCTCGTCGACAGGTCCTGTTCGGGCTCTTTCGACGTCATCCTCATTCTCGAGTGCCGCCAATAAATCTCCCGGAGTGAGGTGCGACAGCCCTGCTCGTCTTTCGACCCATTCGTGGAAAACCGTGCCGAGGAGTGTGGCCCGATAAGGCTGTTCCGGCATCGGCCGAACGAACCCCGCGGCAACCTCCGCCGGGGTTGAGATGAAGTCTTTGAACTTTGAGGCCGCAATTCGACGTGGAGCTGGAATTCGAACGTCGCGCAGATTCTCTGCTCGTTCGCGAAGCAGCAGGTCGATGTCATGATCCCAGCTACTCGACTGGTCGGTTTCTGCGGACGCGACAGCGTCTGCTGCGGCCAACACACGAATGCGGCGATCTCCGAGCGGATCGCTCGGCCACGGTACACGCAGGATGGAGTCGCCGAGAGGGTTAACCTCTTCGCTCTCCAAGGGAGGAATTGCGTCCTCAACAATGTTCGAGTCAATCAGCTCACGTAAGAAGACGCTCGGCTGTCGGGGTGACTTCTGCGTGCTCCAATATGAGCCCGAAAGCAGAAGGTCGCGCTCCGTTCGAGTCACGGCTACGTAGACAAGTCGACGCTCCTCGGCGTCAAACCGAAGGCGAACCTCTTCGCGAAATGACACCCAAGTCGCGTGTAATTCTTCGACAGTCGTCGCAGATTTCCAGGCCCATTCCGGCAAATCGGACACGTCTCCACGGAACGGGTACGGCAAGGACCCGAACTTGCGCCACGTGTCTGCTCGTGAGCGATCACCGGGCAACTCGTTGGTGACTAGTCGCGGAACGGCAACGTAATCCCACTCCAGTCCCTTGGCTGCGTGAATCGTCATGAGCTGAACCACACCCTTTTCGATGCGGGGAGGGATTGGTGAAAGTTTTTCTCTTCGTTCGGCTTCTCGAAGCCAGCCCAAAAACGAACCAAGCGTCGGTCGGTCGGTCGACGAAGCGAAGGCTGCGAGCGGTTCAATGAATGCGTCGAATGCGCCTCTCGCTCCACTTGAGTGCGGGTTTGCCGCGGTCTCGATATCCAGCAGCATTTCCTCGTACACATAGGTCACAAGATCCCGCAGATCGAAAGCAGCATGTCGACGCAGTCGATTGATGAAGGCGCCCGCCTCCCGCAATCGGTTCAATCCTTCCTCGCTGATGTTGTCGAATACCTCGAATTTCGTCGGCACTGTCGCAATGAAATCGAGGGCGTCGATGAGTGACTCCGAGTCTTCGGAGGTGACCGACGAGCGCAGGGCATCGCGCACATCAGGATCAAGGAGCTGACGCTTGTGATCATGTTGACTCAGCCAGTGTGAAACGCGACGCAATCCCACCAAATCGCGGGGGGCAATCATCCACCGCGGTCCGGAAAGTAGACGAACAAGTTCGGAATCGGCCGTGGCATCGTGAATGACCCGGAGGGCGCAGATCAGATCAACGATGACGGGTTCGTCGAGCAGTCCCCCGAGCCCGACGACATGACAGGGCACTCCGAGGTTATCGAGCGCATCGCGAAACGCCGTCATGTTTCGGGATGCACGAAACAGCAAGGCAGCCGTAAATTCACTGCCGCCCGTCCCGAGTCGTTGAAAAAACCATTGGGCAACCGCATCCGTTTCGTCCGACATCGTTTCCGTGTACGAGAGTTCAATTGGACCGGTGGGCGCGTTATCTCTCGCGCGCAACGAGGTCACCGAAATCGGACTCGCACTGCTCAGCGGAGCAACGAATCGATTCGCTGCGTCGAGAACATTTCTCGGATTACGCCAACTGATGCTCAGAGCAAAGGGTTCCGTGCCCGCCGGGACGCCGAAGTCGTCACCAAACGAAGCCATGTTTGTCGCGCTTGCGCCACGCCATCCGTAAATCGATTGATGTGGATCACCCACGGCCATGACCGGCGACCCACGAAAAATTGTTGTGAGGAGGCGCGTCTGAACGACGGACGTGTCCTGATATTCATCCAGAAGAACAATTTTGAATTGATCGCGCACGTCGCGAACGACCGAGGGCGTGGTTTCGCAGATTTCGAGAGCGTAGCGAACCTGGTCACTGAATTCGATGAGCCCTCGTGCTCGTTTCACGCGGTCATACTCGTTAGCCAATCGAACCAACACTGGAAGAGACTGAGCATAAGCAACACAGGCATCAAAGGTATTCTTTGGCTCCGCGCGCGCCGCTGAGTAACTGTCTGCCAGTTCGTGAAGTTTCTCCTGCATCGACTCGCCCCACGCGTGCACCAGGCTCGGATCGGCAACGTTGTCGTTGAGCGCGCGACTCATGTCGAGTAGCCCGCCCGTGATGTCGTTGAGTTTTTTGTCGAGTGCGCCGACGTCACCATCGAGTGACGTGCGAGCGACATCCCTTGCCAATTGCCATGCGGCGGCATCCCCAATCACGGTTGCGTCCGGGTCGAGCCCGATGTGAATGGCGTATTGACCGTAGATGCGATTGGCGAAGGCGTTGTACGTGCTCACGGTCGCAATATTGAGATCATCATCAACGTCACCGGGGGCAAAACCTTGCGCCGCAAGCATTGCAATGCGGTCGCGAATGCGCGTCGCAAGTTGTCCTGCGGCCTTGCGTGTGAAGGTGAGCCCGAGAACTTCGTGGGGTGCGACGTAGCCATTTGCCACCAGCCACACGACACGAGCTGCCATGGTTTCGGTCTTACCGCTGCCCGCGCCCGCAACAACGAGCGCCGGGCTACGAGGCGACTCAATGATGGCAACCTGTTCTGGAGTGGGCGGATGCTCGAGACCGAGAATCTGTGCGACCTCGAGAGCGCTGAGCAACATGGGTTCCGTCATGCCGCGGCGTTGCCAGGTCATTCGGTTACGGCCTTTGCTAGGTGGATGCGGTATTCATATCGACTGGAGAACTCGCCGCGTTCCTCCGATTCGAATAGGCGACCGAGGAAGGTCTTCCCCGCCATCCCACGCGCCGCCTGTCGAATGCGTTCGACAGCTGCAGCAAAAAATTCAGCGTCACCGGCCGCCTGAACTCGTTCGGTGTAGAGGCGGCGTGCCGTCGAATCCGCGGCAAAAATCAGTTTTGCTCCGCCCGATTCTGCGCCGGCGGGTACTCCTTCGACGGGTCCGACGTGGATTGCGAGCTGATAGCACGTGAGTTGTCCATGGTCCGGAATGTCTTTCACCGCGACGTTGCTTTTACCGGTCTTGAGGTCAACGATGACGATAGATCCGTCAGATTGCTCTTCGATTCGATCGATTTTGCCCGTCACGGTGACACGAACCGGATTTGCACCATCCTCATCAAGTTCGATCATGAACCCGCCCTCGCTTCGAAGTAGTCGCGCACCTGACGCGTCGAAGTCGGTCAGGTATTGCGCTATGGCGTCGGCTAATTTACGTGCGCGACCGAGTTCCACATCGGACTGCCACGCTGCCTCGAACGAGGTGGCCAACTCTGACCACCGCTGTGTCACGACGTCCATCAACTTGTGACTCGAGACAGGTCCGGTCACCACGCCACTGGGTGCAACCTCTTCCAT
The DNA here is from genome assembly GCA_049314515.1 of Microbacteriaceae bacterium. GTDB lineage: Bacteria > Actinomycetota > Actinomycetes > Actinomycetales > Microbacteriaceae > RFQD01. Next base: position 5,074 of record JBMOEY010000052.1, on the reverse strand, counting down.
CGCAGCATGCAAGAGGGTTCCGAGACCGCTCGCCGTCGATTTTTCACCAGCCACAATCGAATCGATGAACCAGACGAGCTGATCGTTCTCCCATGACTCCAGTTTTGATGGAGAAAGTCGAACACGTTCGTTCGCTTCATCACTGTCGAAATCAACCAACGGGAGTGGCGTAGACCAGTCGCGCATACCGAGCCACGAATCCGGATGAGCCCCCGGGACGTTTTCTCTCGCGAGTCGCGCCAAGGCACGCGCCGCGTCGGCTCCCCGAGGTGTACCCGAAACGAGTTCGCCCCGCAGTTGCCCGACCAGGCCACGGAGCGAAAGTCGATGCTCAATCCCGTCTGTGTTTGCGGGGAGGTTCGTCGCACGCGACTGGGCGCGGGCAAAATAGTTCGACGGCAAGTCTTCGTCACTCTCGTGAGCGCTGATGACGAGAACGCGGCGGGCTCGGGATATGGCCATCACAAACATGCGAAGTTCGTCATCGCTCACCTCGCGACGCGTATCGAGCGTGTCCGATTGCTGGCCACGCAGTTCGCGAACAAGTTGTTGCGGGAAAAGCAAGGTACCTCGGGGGCGCAAGTTTGGCCACACGTTTTCTTGAACTCCGGCGACCGCGACCACGTCGAACTCTGCACCAATGACTCCACTCGGCGTGGTCACCAGCACGGAGTTCACGTCCGCCTGTCGAGCCAGCGTGTCTTCGGGGACGTCGGATCGGTCGAATTCGGTGATGAACTGATCGGCCGGTGCATCGGGCATGCGTTCGACAAATCGGCGAGCCGACGTGAACAATGCGATGACCGCGTCAAGATTGCGATTCGCCTCGTCGGCTACGAAACCCGAACTCAGCGCCTCGTCGCGCCACTGCGTGGCGAGTCCGCTGCGGCTCCACACCGTCCACAGCAGTTCTTCAATGGTTGACCCGTTCGCAGCCTGAGACTTGATGAGACCCAGCGTTTCGGCAAAACGCGCGGCCCGGCGCGCGGGTGCGAAGTCAAATGCGTCAAAGAGCGTCGGGTCGCGAAGAGCTTCGGGAATCACGTCACCGCCCGTGATGTGCTCACCGTCGGCCAATCGATCGTGTCGAAACGCGAGACGGAGTCGTCGGAGTTCGAGCGCCGACAGTCCACCGAACAGGCTCACCAAAATTTCCGCCGCATTGTCGCGGTCGATAATGACTCGCCCCAGCGACATTTTCACAATCATCATCATGTCTCGCGTGACGGCGTGCTGTTGCAACGACGTCTCGCTCAGGTGCGTTCGCGTTGGGACATTGGCGTGGGCAAGCGCCCGGGCGTACGTCGAGACAAGCGCGCTGTTTCGTACGATGACCGTCATCTGATTCCACGGCACTTCATGTACGAGGTGTTGTTCTCGAAGGATGCGCCCGAGCGCACCTATCTCGGTGGTGCGGGTTTCCCGACAGATGGTCACCACTTCATCGCGCAAGGAGGGCTGCGTGTCACCCCCGGTCTCGGCCAACGCCACAGCCGAGCGTTGTCCAGCCGCCAAAGCACTGCCCATCGTGGCGAAGGAGGAAACAAGATCACGTATCGCTGGTCCGTGGCGATGAACGGTGCCCAGAACAACCGTGGGCACCTCGTCGACCGGCAAACCTAATTCGCTGGCCGCTCGACCGAGGATTTCAGGGACCGCGCCACGAAACGTCGTGGTCGCAATGTCTGGATCGCCCAAGAGGATGACCGGCACTCCCCGTGAGGCAAAGGCGCGAAGCAGACCTATCACTCCGGACGTCGCTTCGTGCGCGTCATCCAGAATCACGAGTTTGACCTGGGGCAAGACGTTGCGATCCGCGAGGGCTCCGGACGCGACGGTCAGGAGTTCGGAGGCATCAAAATGGTCTGGCCGGGCGAGCGCGACGATGTCGCGATACGTGCCCCAAAAGGTTCCGGCAGCCTGCCACGCGGGAATATCCCGCTGCGCACCCAGTTCTCGCAGGCGTTCGGGATTCAGACCGTGCTCTTGTGCGCGCCCGATGAGTTCGCGAAGTTCGGTGCGAAACACCCCACGTGTGCGAATATCCGCATGGAGTTCTTCGGGCCACACACTCGAGTTGTCGAGAATTTCACCCGCCAAAATATCCCGCACGAGTGTGTCTTGTTCTGCCCCGGTCAGCAACCGAGCTGGCGGATGTTCACTCACAATCGCCTGCTCTGCGGCCACGGCGAACGCGAGGGACATGGGCGTGCGAGCGCGCGGACCGACGGCTGCGTGCACCGAATCGACTCCACCATCGACCCCGGCAAGCCGATGCGAAATTGCGTCACGCAATCGATTCGCGGCACGTCGGTTGGGCGTCAGCACCACGATGTCATCGGGTGACCAACCCTCCTGTTCAACTCGGGTCGCAACGATTTCGACAACGAGTGCGGTTTTGCCCGTTCCGGGTGCGCCTAACACGACAGCGCTAGTTTGTGCGCCGAGCTCGAGAACCCGCTGCTGATCCTGATCGGGCACGTCGATCGACAGCTCGATGAGCGCAGGGGCAGTGAAACCAGCAATAGCCATTTATGTACCCTAACGAGAGGCAACGACACTGGCTATGTTTCGAGGCCGTGGCATGCAGGGGTCGGTGGGGTGGCGTAATCTGGCTTCAGCACTGACATCACTCAAGGAGAGTCACCATCGTGGAAGTTCGAATCGGAATCATCAACGCCGGGCGCGAATTGAGCTTTGAAACGTCATCGAGCGCAGCCGAAATTGAAACTGCGGTGGCTGCGGCACTCGCGTCGCCGACCGGACACCTCAAGCTCACCGATGACAAAGGAAAGACATACATCGTTCCCACCGCTGCGCTTGGTTTCATTGAGGTGGGAAACGAAGAGTCTCGCCGAGTCGGATTTGTGGCCTAACTCATGGATACCGCAACGCTTGTTGATCTCGTCATCGTTTTTTCTTCATCCCTCGTCGTGGGCACAATTTTGCGTTACGCGATCCCCGGCCGCATCAAACACGGATTGTTACTCGTGCCGGGTTTCGCCATCGTATTTTCGCTCTTGGTCTGGGAAATAAGCGTATGGGCTGGTCTTCCGAGTGAATTCGGACAGCTCGCCTGGTTGATATTGCTGGTCGTGACTGCCGCTGTCACCGCCGCGTTTACTCTCATCACGGTGCGCCGTCGATCTGCATCCGACGACGCCATGCTCTCGTCGGCTCTCGCCGGAGTGCGCTCACTCTAGGCGGTGAGACCGAGTTCATCCATTCGGCGACTGTGTGCCCCGAGGAGATCGGTAAACACGGGTTCAATGCGCCGGTGAATTCCCTCCGCTGTGTCTGAAGCGGCGATTGCGCTGCGAGCCACGAGTTGAGTATCCCCCACCAGTCGACGTCCCCAGAGGGCGAGTCGAGCTCCCAAGTCAGGGTCGGCTTCCATTCCTTCGCGCAGGGCAGCGATGATGACACGGTCACTTCCTGCCGTCGTGAGAACCTCAGAGACGCGTGCAGCGACGGTGCGCGGCAGACCCGTGACGAGGCGAGCAAAAAAATCATCGAGAAAGCCAGCCGTGATGTAGGTGCCCAGCAGCGTTTCATACCAATCGCGGCCACGTGTGAGAACTTCAAATCGGTCAATCGCCTGCGTGAACGGCTGCATCGCCATCGCCGGGTCCACCTTTTTTTTGCGCAGCTCGGCGACCAGTCCCTGATGCTTGGCCAGGGCTTCGCCCGCAACGACAGAGATGCCTTCTTTTATGGCGAGATTTGGCGCTTCGGCAACGACCCGACTGAGCGATTGAAACACGGCCAATTCGAGATACGCCGTCTGACCAAGAAACGAGACGAGATCCGGCGTGAGGTCAGACAAGTCGATGCGATCTGCTGCACCAATGGAGTCGAGACGCGATCCCAACACTGGAGCCTTCGCGCGGCGACGACGTCCGAAGAGCCACTCAAACACGTTCCCACCCTATGCCCAATCTGACGCGAGTCGCGTGCACGTAGAATGGAATTGCTGTCTGCGCCGCTGGAGCGCAGACCCTACGCCTCATTCGGTATGCATCTCGGGCGTAGAACCCACCAAACCGTAAGGCTTTTCGTGCTTTTTTCTGACCTGTCCATCGAGCCAGATATCGTTGCCGCGCTTGCGGCGAAGGGGATTCTGGAACCGTTTCCCATTCAAGAACAAACAATTCCACTCGCACTCAGCGGGCAGGACATCATCGGTCAGGCCAAAACCGGAACGGGAAAAACTTTCGGCTTTGGCTTGCCAATCATTCAACGACTGGGACTCAATCCGGAACCCGGCGTGAAAGTGCTCGTCGTTGTTCCCACGCGTGAACTGTGCGTGCAGGTGGCCGAAGATCTTGAGGTCGCCACCGCAAATCGCTCGACGAGTGTGGCCGCCATTTACGGCGGTAAAGCATACGAAGGTCAAGTTGACGCCCTTAAGGCGGGTGCCCAGATTGTGGTCGGCACCCCCGGTCGACTCATTGACCTTTCGCAACAACGGCTGCTCTCGCTGGCTAATGTTCAAGAAATCGTGTTGGACGAGGCAGACAAAATGCTCGACCTGGGATTTCTCCCGGACGTCGAAAAGATATTTGCAAGCGTGCCGGCCATTCGGCACACAATGCTGTTCTCTGCCACCATGCCGGGCCCGATCGTGACCCTCGCCCGCCGATTCATGTCAAACCCCATACACATTCGCGCTACCGATCCCGACGAAGGCCTCACTCAGGCAAACATCGAACACCTCGTCTACCGGGCGCACGCTCTCGATAAAGATGAAGTGATCGCGCGGATCCTGCAGGCAGACGGTCGCGGAAAGACCGTTATCTTTACGCGTACCAAACGTGCCGCGTCACGCTTGCAGGAAGAACTCGCCGATCGAGGGTTTCCCGCCGTTGCGGTGCACGGCGACATGAGTCAAGAAGCACGCGAACGCTCGATGGCGGCATTCAAGGCAGGTAAGAAAGACATTCTTATCGCGACGGATGTGGCCGCGCGGGGCATCGATGTGGATGACGTCACTCACGTGATTAATCACACGATTCCTGATGATGACAAGACCTATTTGCATCGTGCCGGCCGCACCGGGCGCGCCGGCAAGACA
>JBMOEY010000051.1:0-9906 GCA_049314515.1 Microbacteriaceae bacterium | reverse complement strand
ACGCGGCCAGATAACCCCAAGTTGTCGCGTCACGTTGGGCGTTATCGACGTGCCCGACCCGCCGTTCGCGGGCGACGCCAGCCCGCGGGTGTCTCCTCGGCAAGCCCGCGGAGTGCGAGGGGCCCGAGGGCCGATTCGACTTCGGCCCGAGACATGCCGCTCGCAATCATGAGGTCGTCGATTGCTCTGGGCTTGGTCGACAGGGCGTCGAGCGCCCGTTGCTCGTTTGCGCTCACGGATGTCGCGGTGCCGGCTCGAGTGGCCTCGATACCATCGACGAGTTCAGCCACTTCGTCAGCCGTGGTGACACAGGTGCACGGTTCTTCTCTGAGTAACCGGTGGCACCCCGCAGATGAGGCAGATGTGACCGGTCCCGGCACAACTCCGAGGGGCCGTCCGAGTTCTACCGCGTGGTGGGCCGTGTTCAGCGAACCGGAACGCCAACCCGCTTCGACAACCACCGTCGCTCGACACATGGCGGCGATGAGCCGGTTGCGTTGCAGGAATCGCCATTTTGTCGGTGAAAAGCCGGGCGGCATCTCGGTGATCACAGCACCAGTGGCGATGATGCGGTGCAAGAGCGCGTCATGCCCACTCGGATATAGGCGGTCTATGCCGCCGGCAAGCACGGCGATCGTGTCGCCTTCTTCGGCCAGTGCCGCGCGGTGGGCCATCCCGTCGATTCCATAGGCCGCACCCGACACGATGACGAACTGCTTTCTCACGAGCCCCGACACGAGTTCCATGGTCACGTGTTCGCCATAACCGGTGGATGCACGAGCGCCGACAATCGCGATGGCTCGACCCGCGCGTTCCAGAGTGGCGCAGTTGCCCCGAAGCCACAGGGCGTGCGGGGCATGGTTGCCGAGCTCACTCAGGCCGAGCGGCCACGCGTCGTCTCCCGGAATCACGACCCGTGCGCCCATGCGGGCCGCAACCTCTAGCTGTGCAACAACATGTGCCTCTTCGAGTCGTGCTGTCCATCGTGCGAGAGCCTCGCGCAGTTCATCTTCGGTGGTTGGATGCCCGCAATCCGTGAGGGTCACTCGTGCGCGTTCGATGTCGGTCGCGCGGTCTGTGGCGGTTTCCGCGAAGGCGAGGGCGTCGGCGGGTCCGTACACGTCAATCAGCGCTCCGGCGATGCGGTCGCCGGGTTCGACGATGCTTGACCACACCATTCGCGCAACTGTGTCGTCGTTGGCATCACTGGTCAGGTCACCGACCGCACGGCAGCCTCTCACTCGGTCAAGAACAGGTACGGTCATTGCAAGATTCCTTTTCTGAGATAGAGGGCCCGACCAATGTGATCGGCATTGGGTGTGGTTGTCTCATCGAGGTCAGCGAGTGACCACGCGAGACGGAGTGTTCGGTCATAGCCGCGTAGCGTGATTCCTCCGCGCTGGAGTGAGTCGTCGATTGCAGACGTCACGTGTCGAGGCAGTTTGTAGCGTGCGCTTCGAAGTTGCGTGCCGGGAACGCGCGCGTTGCATGTGCCACCCCAACGGGCGAGCGCGCAGTCTCGAGCCGACTGCACTCGCGCACGCGCATCCGCCGAGGTTGTCACGGTGCTGAGTTCGTCTCGGATGGCGGTAGTGGCTCGTGGGACCGTGAGGTGGATGTCGACGCGGTCCATGAGTGGTCCGCTCAGGCGCGAGAGATAGCGCCGTCGTTGCACCGGCGTGCAGGTGCACCTGACGTCGTTGCTTGCCGATGATTGCCCGCATGGACACGGATTGGCTGCGAGTACGAGTTGGAAGTCACTGGGGAATTTCACACTGTAGGCGGCACGTTGGAGAGAGATTTTCCCGGATTCGAGCGGTTGGCGCAGGCTGTCGAGAACGTTGGTTGCAAATTCGGGTGCCTCGTCGAGGAACAGCACACCTCGGTGCGCTTGAGTGGCAACTCCGGGTCGCACTATTCCCGGCCCGCCACCGACCATGCCAGCCGGGCTGAGCGAGTGGTGGGGTGCCTGAAACGGCGGCGTCCTCTCAAGATGTACTTCTCGACGCGACCCTTCGACGAGCGACGAGATTGTGGCCACTTCGAGTGCGTGCTCTTGCTTGAGTGGCGGAAGGATCCCGGGCAATCGACTCGCGAGCATGGTTTTTCCTGCGCCCGGCGGTCCGACCATAAAGATGTTGTGTCCGCCGGTGGCGGCAACGATGAGCGCTTCGATCGCGAAGTCGAGTCCGATGATGTCAGCCAGGTCGGGTGGTGTCGGTAGTTGGTGCGGTGCGTCGTTGTCTCCGGATCGCTCGCGAGCATGCCGCAGGGGTTCGACGTCGACAACGCCGACGTCTGCCCCGCTGACCATGGCGGCCTCCCGAAGTGACACGACTCCGACGACGGTGATTCCTGACACCAGTTGGGCTTCGTGAGCGTTGGCTGCGGGTACCACCACGCGCGTGGCACCGAGTTGTCTGGCGGCGAGCACGCTCGGCAGAATTCCTGCGGTCGGCCTGAGACGACCGTCTAACGAGAGTTCGCCGATGAAGACTGTTCCGTCGCGCATTCCCGCCGGCACAATTCCGGTGGCTTCGAGGCACGCAATGGCTATCGGTAAGTCGAAGGCCGATCCACTTTTCGGCAGTGCGGCGGGTGAGAGAGAAATCGTCAGGCGTTGCGACGGAAAAGCGAGTCCACTGTTTGCGACCGCCGAACGCACTCGATCGATTGCCTCGTTGACAGCGCGATCGGCGAGTCCGACGAGTCGAATCGCCGGTAACCCGCTCGTCACGTCGGCTTCGACATCAACGGCTATGCCGTTTAGTCCAAGCAGTGCAACGCTTCGTGCGCGGCCGAGGCTCATGCGAACACCCCACGCAGGTGCTCAATGTGTGGGGACGCGACAGCGATGTCACCGTCGTGGTCTGGCATGACAATCGAGACCACGTCGATACGTGATGGACCGGTGGCACGCGGATGCGCATCCCGCCACAGGACAGACAGCGAGCGAAGCCGCGCAAGCTTGGCCCCAGTTACCGCTTCAAATGGATGCCCAAATCGCAACGACGAACGGGCCTTGACCTCCACGAAGACAAGGTCGACCCCGTCTTGTGCGACGATGTCGAGTTCGCCCTGCGTGCATCGCCAGTTTCGATCGAGAATCACAAACCCGCGGGCGCTGAGAAAGCGGACCGCTTCGTTTTCGCCCCGAACCCCGAGTTGCCGATTTCGCACGGGCACCACCTCCGCCGAGGAGTGTGGTGGATGCGCGCCACGCGATTACGCGTTAGCCGCAGACGTGCTCACAACCCACCAACCGGCCTCGTGTGGAGAAATGGCACTAGTTGACAGGGGAGCCTATTCGTCGAGAGCGAGTTCTTTCGGAAGCTCGAACTCGCGGCTCGTCAGCTCTTCGATGTTGACGTCTTTGAAGGTGAGCACTTTCACGCTTTTGACGAAGCGGTCGAGACGATAAATGTCCCACACCCAGACGTCGGTCATGGTGAGCTCGAAGTAGAAATCTGTCGCCGTGTCGATGCGCTTTTGGTCTACCTCGTTGGCCAGGTAAAAGCGTCGCTCGGTCTCGATGACGTACTTGAACTGACCGACCACGTCCCGATATTCCTTGTAGAGCGCGAGTTCGGCATCCCGCTCAAAGTCGTCGTAATCTTCGTCATCCATCGTGAGGTAATCCTACCCCCGGCTTCGCGTGCAGCCACGTGCGCCGATGCTGATCGGTTACACCCAGGCGTTGAATCGCGTCGAAGTGTCCAGCGGATCCGTAGCCTTTGTTGCCTTCCCAGCCATAGCCCGCGTGTTCGGCACTCAGGGCGACCATGACGCCATCGCGTTCGACTTTTGCCACGACGGATGCCCCCGCGACGACCGCGCAATCCCGGTCGGCTTTCGTGCGCGTGACAACGCGCAGTGGACTCGAGAGAGCCGGGGCCAACCAGTTGTGGCTTCCGTCGAGCAGCACGACCGCCTCGCCGACACGCACCCCCAGCTCGTGCAGCGCGATAAGCGCACGTTTGCCGGCAAGCCCGAGGCACGCGCTGATGCCAAGTTCATCAATTTCGGCGGCGGAGGCGGAGCCGCACGCGACAAGGGCCCACTCCCGAACGATTGGCGCGAGCGCTTCTCGCCGAGGCGCAGAAAGTAGTTTGGAGTCACGCAGGCCCGGCGGTGCATCAACCGTTTCTGTCGACACCACGCAGACGCCGACCGTGACCGGCCCTGCTATGGCACCACGACCCACCTCATCCATTCCGATCACGATGGGAGCGCCGGCACGAAGGAGCTCGAGCTCAAACTCGCGTGTTGCGTCGACGTTCACTGTCGGTTAGGGGCGAGGTCCAACGCTGGGCGTCGACTCAAATCCGAGCGGAAGTTCGGGTGCTTTCGGCACATTTTGGAATACTTCTGGATAGTTCGACAGCCACGTCCATCGACTGATGGGCCAACTAATGACGAATGCGCGACCCACGACGTCGTCAATTCCCACGAAGCCGTGTCCGGGTTGATCCGGATGGAAACGCGAGTCTGCAGAGTTATTGCGATTATCGCCCATCACCCACAGTGCGCCCTCGGGAATCGTGACGGAGAAGTCGACGGCGGAGGCGCGACCCTGCGTATTGGGGTTGATGTAGGGCTCAATAAGGGGCGTGCCATTCACGGTCAATTCGCCTGTTGGCGTACAGCAGACCACGGTGTCTCCTGGCAGGCCGATGACACGTTTGATGAGGTGCTCATTGCTGTCCGGCGATGCCAACCCGAAGAGTGACATGACCCATTCGGCGCCCACCTGTATCGGGTTTGTCAGCGGCGGTGTGGCCGACGCGGGAAGCCACCCGCCAGGGTCGCGAAACACAACGATGTCGCCCCGCGAGATGGGCATGACGTCGGGAACGAGCTCGTTGACAATCACACGATCGGCTTCCCGGCCAGTGGTGGGATCAGGGGCCAAGAGCGTGTCCTGCATGGACGCCGAGGGGATGAAAAACGACCGAATCAGGAATGTCTTAACCACAAATGACACGACGATGGCAATCGCGACGATGACAATCACATCTCGAAGAAATCCGAGAATGGAAGACCCGAGGCTTCGCTGCGGGGTGGAAGTCGTCACTGCCCTATCCTACGAGTCACGTTGTTGCGTATTTACTGTGGACACGTCACAAAAGAACCCCCGACCACGACGGTCGGGGGTTGCTCTCGAGATGTGCGGTCAATGACTTAGAAGTCACGCTTCTCTTTAATTTTGGCTTTCTTACCGCGCAGGTCGCGCAGGTAGTACAGCTTGGCGCGACGCACGTCACCACGGGTGACGACCTCGATGTGGTCGATGATCGGCGAGTGCACCGGGAAGGTACGCTCCACTCCGACCTGAAAACTCACTTTGCGAACGGTGAACGTTTCGCGAACGCTCTCACCGGAACGTCCGATGACGACGCCCTGAAAAACCTGGATACGTGAACGGTTACCTTCGATGATGTTCACGTGGACCTTGACGGTGTCTCCGGCGCGGAACTCGGGGATGTCGCTACGCAGACTCGCTGCGTCGACGGCGTCAAGCTTGTGCATGATTTCTTCGCTCTCTGTGCTCGCTACAGGTCGTCGCACGGGTATGTGGGTGATGAGTGGATGTCGCGCGCGGGCATTTCATCGATTCCCCTGTAGCAGAATCAAAAACCGCTGTTGAGACAACTTCCCTATTTTGTCATGTGGAGCGCGGGCGCACCTAATCGGGAAGCAGATCCGGCCTCACATCGCGCGTGCGCGAAACCTGCTGCTCACGGCGCCACGCGGCAATCGCGCCATGATTGCCCGTCAGCAGCACGGGCGGAACCTCGAGCCCGCGCCACTCTTGTGGTTTGGTATAGCTCGGATATTCGAGCAGGCCGTCTTCGTGCGACTCTTCGACGAGCGACTCGGGGTTTCCCACAACACCCGGTACGAGTCGCGCGACCGCTTCGATCATCGCGAGAGCGGCAACCTCACCTCCGTTGAGCACGTAGTCGCCGAGGGAGACCGCGCGCACGTGCATCCGTGTCGAAAAATGATCGAACACACGCTGGTCGATGCCTTCGTAGCGTCCACAGGCGAAAATGAGTTGGGGTGCCTCTGCGAATTCACGAGCCATCGACTGCGAGAAACGTTCGCCCGCCGGCGACGGCACGACCAGCACGGCCTTGTCGGCGGCAACCGCATCGATGGCGTCACCCCACGGTTCCGGCTTCATGACCATGCCCGCACCTCCGCCGTAGGGGGTGTCATCAACCGTGCGGTGCTTGTCGTGAGTGAAGGCGCGAAGGTCGTGGATGCTGTACTCGATGATCCCGTTTGAACTCGCCTTACCCAGTAACGAGATATCGAGCACCTCGAAGAACACAGGAAAAATCGTGATGACGTCGAAACGCACGGTTATCCCTCGGCGAGCTCGGTGAGTTCAGCCGGCTCGTCGGGTTGATCCGGCTCGTCGGGTAGGTCTTCGAAGAGTCCGAGCGGCGGCGTGATGGTGAGCGTCTGGGCCTCGATGTTGACCTCGGAGACGATGGCCTTCACAAACGGCACCATCACTTCGCCGTTCGATGTTGCGACAATGAGTAAGTCCTGAGCCGGAAAGTGGTCGACCCGAGAAACCGTGCCGACTTTGACATCGTCACGCAGCACGTTGAGCCCGGTGAGTTGATGGTCGTACCACGCGTCGTTTTCCTCGGGCAACGCCGAATCGTCGTGGTCCATCCACAGAATCGCCTTGATCAGCGTTTCCGCTGCCGTTCTATCCTCGATACCGTGAAAAAATCCGACGGGATGACCGTTGTACCAGCGCAACTGCGCAAACTCGATTGTCTTGCCAAACCAGGGCGAACTCTCGGGAACTTGCAATGAAAACACGGCTCCGGGGACGAATCGTTTGTCGGGTTCGTCGGTGTAGAGCTCGAGCTTGATTGCGCCTTTGAGACCGTGCGCCTTGGTCAGACGGCCGACGCGAAGCTGCCCCGGACTCGTCGTTTTGGGCATCTACGCGTCGGTGTCGACAATGTCGACACGTACGTTGCGCCCTTTGGCGAGCGCATTTATCACAAGACGTAACGACTTTGCTGTGCGCCCGGAACGACCAATCACGCGGCCCAGGTCCTCGGGGTTCACACGAACCTCGAGAACCTCGCCACGGTTTGTTTCCCGCGCCACAACGGCCACGTCATCGGGATGCTCAACGAGACCCTTGACGAGGTGCGCAAGTGCGGCAGCGAGCATGAGTGCTTAGGCCTGCTCTTCGCCAGCAGCTTCAGCGGCAGCCTCTTCGGCGACAACCTCAGCGACCGCTTCTTCCACGATTTCTTCGGCAACAGCTTCGGCGATGGCCTCTTCTACGACCGCCTCGGCGGCCTCGACCTTGGCAACCGGCTTCTCCGACTTCGGACGCAAAACGGGCTTCTTCTTGTCGTCAAGCGTGAAGACAGCCTTGGGTTCCGCGACCTGCACGGTGCTCTTGGCGTTCTTGTCGCCCTTGAACTGTCCCCAGTCGCCGGTGAGCTTGAGGATCGCCGTGACCTGCTCGGTCGGCTGAGCACCGACGCTGAGCCAGTACTGAGCGCGCTCGGAGTCAACCTTGATGAACGAGGGGTTCTCGGTGGGGCGGTAAAGCCCAATCTCTTCGATGACTCGACCGTCGCGCTTGGTGCGCGAGTCGGCAACGACGATGCGGTAGTGAGGTGAGCGAATCTTGCCGAGACGCTTCAAACGGATTTTGACAGCCACAATTCTCCTGTGATTCCTGGGTGTGGTGAACGAGGTCGCAAACGTGGGGACGCTTTCGCGACGAAAGCTCTGATGGATTCGCTCTTCGAGACTGATTAGAGGGTCGATCTTGAAGAGGAACGCGACTACCTAGTCTGCCAGAGATACGGGCTCGCACGCGAATCGGGCGATTAGCCCTTGCCGAGGAACTTCTGCAGGGCATCCAACTCTTCGGGTGTCGGACCGCCGGTTTTACCCGCGCCCAGTCCGAAACCGGCCCCGGATGCCCCACCCGAACCGGACGCGGTGACAGCGAGTCCCGCGTTTTCGGCGGCCCGTTTCGCTGGGTTGCCTGACTTCGAGCCCTTCTTCTTGGCTGGAGCAGCTGAGCGACCCTTTCCGTGCGCGAGTCCCGCCATCTGACCCATGCCCGGAACCTGTGGCACGCCACCCTTGGCCACGGTCTTCATCATTTTGGCGGCCTGTTCAAACCGGTTGACGAGTGCGTTAACATCGGTCACCGTCATTCCCGAACCCTTGGCAATTCGCAGTCGACGAGAGCCGTTGAGCAACTTCGTGTTGTCGCGCTCCGCCGGAGTCATCGATTGAATGATGGCCTCGGTGCGAGTGATCTCTTTCTCGTCGAAGTTGTCGAGCTGGTCTTTCATCTTTCCCGCGCCGGGAAGCATGCCCATCATGTTTTTCAGCGAACCCATTTTTTTGAGCTGCTGCATTTGACTCAAGAAGTCGTTGAGCGTGAAAGTGTCGGTCTTAAACTTCTCCGCCATCTTCGTAGCTTCGTCGGCGTCGAACGCCTCCTGCGCCTGTTCGATGAGCGTGAGGATGTCACCGAGGTCGAGAATTCGACTTGCCATGCGGTCGGGATAAAAGGGCTCGAACTCGTCGAGACTTTCTCCTGTCGATGCGAAGAGAATCGGGCGTCCCGTGCTCGATACGACCGACAGCGCCGCACCACCGCGGGCATCACCGTCGAGTTTCGAGAGCACCACACCCGTGAAGTCGACACCCTCTTGGAACGCTTTCGCCGTGGCAATCGCATCCTGACCGATCATGGCGTCGATGACGAACAGCACCTCATCGGGGTTCGTGGCTTTGCGAATGTCGGATGCCTGCTTCATCAGCTCGGCGTCGACACCGAGTCGTCCGGCCGTGTCGATGATGACAACGTCATACACCTTGTCTTGCGCGTACTTGATCGACTGCTTGGCCACCTTGACCGGGTCACCGACACCGTTGCCGGGCTCCGGGGCGAACACGGCAACGCCGGCCTTCTCGCCCACCACCTGCAACTGATTCACCGCGTTGGGGCGCTGAAGGTCGCACGCAACAAGGAGTGGCGTGTGCTTGTCTTTGGCTAAATACTTGGCGAGTTTTCCCGCGAGCGTTGTCTTACCGGCACCCTGCAAACCGGCCAGCATGATGACCGTCGGAGGTTTCTTGGCGAACTCGAGTCGGCGTTGTTCGCCACCGAGAATCGTGACGAGTTCGTCGTTGACAATCTGCACAACCTGTTGTGCCGGGTTCAGAGCCTTGCTGACATCATCGCCAAGTGCACGTTCGCGCACGCGACCGGTGAAGTCTTTGACGACGTCGAGCGAGACGTCGGCATCCAGAAGTGCACGTCGAATCTCCCGAACGGTGCCGTCGACATCGGCCGGCGACAGCTTGCCCTTACCGCGAAGGTTCTTGAGCGAATCCGTTAACCGCGAAGAGAGATCTGAAAACGTTGCCATAACGCGTCAAGCATATTCGACGTGCTGGCCTATTCGACGAGCTGGGCGGCGAACGAGACAGGGTTGAAGCCAGAGAGGTCACTCAAGCCTTCGCCCGTCCCCACAAGTTTCACCGGAATGCCTGTTCGCTCCTGAACGGCAAGCACGAAACCGCCCTTGGCCGAACCGTCGAGTTTGGTCAACACGAGGCCGGTCACGCCCGCATGTTCGAGAAAAGCTTCGGCCTGCGCGAGTCCGTTTTGACCCGTGGTCGCGTCGAGAACGAGCAACACCTCGGAGACAGGAACCTGTTTCTCGATGACTCGGCGGATCTTTGACAGTTCATCCATCAAACCGCTCTTGGTCTGCAACCGGCCGGCCGTGTCGACGATGACAATGTCGGTGCCGTTATTCTTTGCAAACTCGACGGTTTGAAATGCGACGGATGCGGGATCTTGGCCATCACTCTGCGGGCGAACTACCT
>JBMOEY010000050.1:0-10155 GCA_049314515.1 Microbacteriaceae bacterium | reverse complement strand
AAAAACACATATGACAATGACAGATCCGGTCGCAGACATGCTGACCAGACTGCGCAATGCGAACTCGGCGCATCACGACACTGTGTCGATGCCCAGCTCGCAGCTCAAGCTGCGCATTGCCGACATCCTCAAGGCGGAAGGTTTCATCGCCGGTTGGGACGTGGCTGACGCCCGTGTGGGTCAGACACTGACGCTCAACCTGAAGTTTGGACCGAACCGCGAGAAGTCGATTGTTGGAATCAAGCGCGTTTCCAAGCCCGGTTTGCGTGTTTACGCAAAGTCGACCGAAATCCCCAAGGTTCTTGGCGGACTCGGTGTTGCCATCCTGTCCACCTCCAACGGTCTTCTCACTGACCGTCAGGCCGAGCAGAAAGGCGTAGGCGGAGAAGTGCTCGCCTACGTGTGGTAACCCGACATGTCACGTATTGGTCGCCTCCCCATCGACATTCCCGGTGGCGTTACCGTCAACATTGACGGACAGAACGTCACCGTCAAGGGTCCGAAGGGCGAGCTGTCGCTCGTTGTTTCGAACCCCATCCGTGTGGCTATTGAAGACAACCAGGTTGTCGTCACGCGTCCCGATGACGAGCGTGTATCGCGTTCGCTGCACGGACTCACACGCACACTGATCGCAAACCAGATCATCGGTGTGACCGCAGGCTATGAAAAGGGCCTCGAGGTTGTTGGCACGGGTTATCGTGTCGCTGCCAAGGGTTCTTCTCTTGAATTCGCCCTCGGTTACTCTCACTCGATCACGGTTGACCCGCCTGCCGGCATCACCTTTGAGGTCGAGGGCAACAACAAGCTCACCGTGAAGGGCATCGACAAGCAGGCCGTCGGCGAGGTTGCTGCGAACATCCGTAAGCTTCGCAAGCCAGAGCCCTATAAGGGCAAGGGTGTGCGTTACGCCGGCGAAGTTGTTCGCCGCAAGGCCGGAAAGAGTGGTAAGTAAACCATGGCTATTCAGAGCAAATCTGCATCGCGCGATCGTCGTCACGCACGACTTCGCAAGAAGGTTGAAGGCACGACTACTCGTCCGCGACTGGTTGTGACTCGTTCGGCACGCCACGTATTCGTTCAGGTTGTTGATGATTCGAAGGGCCACACGGTTGCTTCGGCGTCGACGATGGAGACCGAACTCCGCGGCTTCGCTGGAGACAAGACCGCCAAAGCCAAAAAGGTTGGCGAGTTGGTCGCAGAGCGCGCCAAGAAGGCCGGCATTGAGGCCGTGGTTTTTGACCGCGGTGGAAACAAGTACGCCGGTCGCGTTGCCGCGATCGCCGAAGGAGCGCGAGAGGGTGGACTCAACCTGTGAGCGAGATTGAAAAGGAGAACGAGGTGGCTGCAGAAGCAGAAACCGTCGTAACCGAAGCTGTCGTGGCGGATGCTGTTGTGGCAGAAGTTACGGAGTCGGTGCGGGATGAGCCTCGTGAGGCTCGTCGTGGGGCGCGTGAGCGTAACCCCAACAAAGACCGCAACCGCGACCGCGACGCAGACAAGAGCCAGTTCCTCGAGCGCGTTGTCACCATCAACCGCGTCTCTAAGGTCGTCAAGGGTGGTCGTCGCTTTAGCTTCACCGCACTCGTCGTCGTCGGAGACGGAAACGGCATGGTTGGCATTGGCTACGGTAAGGCCCGTGAGGTTCCGCTCGCCATCTCGAAGGGCGTCGAAGAAGCTAAAAAGAACTTCTTCCGCGTGCCGCGTGTTGGTTTCACGATTCCTCACCCGGTTCAGGGTGAAGCCGCTGCCGGCGTTGTACTTTTGCGTCCGGCAGCCGCGGGTACCGGTGTTATCGCCGGTGGACCGGTGCGTGCCGTGCTCGAGTGTGCTGGCATTCACGACGTGCTGAGCAAATCGCTCGGTTCGTCCAACACGATCAACATCGTTCACGCCACGGTGGAGGCACTGAAGCAGCTCGAAGAGCCGCGCGCCGTCGCCGCTCGTCGCGGTTTGGACTTCGACCAGGTTGCTCCTGCGCGCCTCGTGCGTGCCGATGCAGCCGCTAAGGCAGGTGTCTAATGGCCGCACGTCTCAAGGTCACACAGATCAAGTCGGTAATTAGCGAAAAACAAAACCAGCGCGACACGCTTCGCAGTCTCGGACTCAAGCGCATTGGCGACATCGTCGTCAAAGAAGACAGCCCGGTCAACCGTGGTTATGTCAAGACTGTTGCTCACCTGGTGAAGGTCGAGGAGATTGACTAATGGCTGAAAACAAAGACGACGCTGCGAAGCCCGCGGCGAAGGCTGCTGCTGCTAAGGCACCAGCCGCTAAGGCGCCTGCTGCCGCGAAGGCTCCGGCTGCCAAGGCAGACGCCCCCAAGGCAGCAGCGGCGAAGGCTCCGGCGGCGAAGGCTCCGGCTGCCAAGGCCGCGGCTCCCAAGGCTGAAGCTGCCCCGAAGGATGCTCCTGCCAAGGCAGAGGCACCCAAGGCAGAGGCACCCAAGGCTGCCGCTCCGAAGGCAGCTCCCAAGGCTGCTGCGAAGAAAGAGCCCGGCGAGCCTAAGGAGCACCTCCTCAAGGTTCACCACTTGCGTCCCGCACCCGGTGCAAAGAAGGCGCGCACGCGCGTTGGTCGTGGTGAGGGATCCAAGGGAAAGACCGCGGGTCGTGGAACCAAGGGTACGAAGGCCCGGTATCAGGTGAAAATCGGATTTGAGGGTGGTCAGATGCCCCTTCACATGCGTTCGCCCAAGCTGCGCGGATTCAAGAACCCCTTCCGCACCGAGTACCAGGTTGTCAACCTTGAGAAGCTGGCTGAGCTGTACCCGTCGGGTGGGGATGTCACCGTCTCCGATCTCGTGTCCAAGGGAGCGGTTCGCAAGAACGAGCTGGTCAAGGTTCTCGGTAACGGGGACATCGCGGTTAAGCTGAATGTCACGGTCGACAAGGTCTCGAGCTCAGCTGAGCAAAAGATTGTTGCCGCCGGTGGTTCGGTGAAATAGCCGTCGCCACTGCTCTTTACGTTGTGTGGAGCGCGACCTTCAATGTGAAATTGGGGGTCGTGTTCCTACCACGAAGAAACAAACCAGGAGAGACTTGTGTTTAGCGCAGTAGCGCGGATCTTCCGCACCCCAGACCTTCGACGCAAAATTGGGTTCACGATTTTTATCGTGGCTCTGTTCCGCTTCGGTTCGTTCATCCCCAGCCCGTTCGTCGACTTCGGTAACGTACAAGCCTGTTTGGCGGCGAACCAGAACACGTCCGGACTCTACGAACTGGTCAACCTGTTCTCGGGTGGCGCGCTCCTCCAGCTCTCGATTTTTGCCCTTGGAATCATGCCCTACATCACGGCATCGATCATTGTGCAGCTACTGCGCGTCGTTATCCCTCACTTCGAGGCCCTGTACAAGGAAGGACAGGCCGGCCAGTCCAAGCTCACCCAGTACACGCGTTACCTGACGATTGCACTCGGTGTGCTGCAGTCGACCACGCTTATCACGGTTGCTCGCTCGGGCGCTCTGTTCGGCTCCACCTCAACTCCGGAATGTTCGCAGCTGCTGACAAATGACGCGTGGTACGCCATTCTTCTCATGGTCATCACCATGACCGCCGGTACTGGTCTGATTATGTGGATGGCCGAGCTCATCACCGAGCAGGGTGTGGGTAACGGGATGTCCCTCCTCATCTTCACGTCGATTGCGGCTCGTTTCCCACAGTCCATGTGGGCGATCCAGCAGGCAAAGGGCTGGAACACATTCCTCATCGTGATCGCGGTGGGTCTGCTCGTGGTGGCAGCCATCGTGTTTGTCGAGCAATCTCAGCGGCGCATCCCGGTGCAATATGCAAAACGCGTTGTAGGTCGTCGCACGTATGGCGGCAACAACACCTACATCCCCATCAAGGTCAACATGGCCGGTGTGGTTCCGGTCATTTTCGCGTCGTCACTTCTCTACTTGCCTGCGCTCATCGCACAGTTCAATCAGCCTGCGGCCGGTCAGAAGCCCGCCGAGTGGGTCACGTGGATTACCACGTATCTCACGCAGGGGGACCACCCGATTTACATGGCGCTGTTCTTCTTGCTCATCGTGGGCTTTACCTACTTCTACGTGGCCATCACGTTTAATCCCGAAGAAGTGGCCGACAACATGAAGCGCTACGGCGGGTTTATCCCCGGTATTCGTGCGGGACGCCCGACTGCGGAGTATCTCGACTATGTACTCACGCGCATCACGCTCCCCGGTTCGCTGTATCTCGGCATCGTTGCGCTCTTGCCACTCATCGCTCTGGTGCTCGTCGGCGCGAATTCAAACTTCCCGTTCGGTGGTACGTCGATTCTGATTGTCGTGGGCGTCGGCCTCGAGACGGTCAAGCAGATCGACTCGCAACTTCAGCAGCGACACTACGAGGGTTTGCTTAAGTGACGTCGGGTACCCGGCTACTACTGATTGGTCCGCCAGGAGCGGGCAAAGGAACCCAGGCCTCGCGCCTG
The DNA here is from genome assembly GCA_049314515.1 of Microbacteriaceae bacterium. Classification (GTDB taxonomy): domain Bacteria; phylum Actinomycetota; class Actinomycetes; order Actinomycetales; family Microbacteriaceae; genus RFQD01. Next base: position 5,724 of record JBMOEY010000050.1, on the reverse strand, counting down.
GCTTCCGCATTTGGCGTGCCCGCCATTTCGACTGGCGACATTTTTCGCGCCAACGTTGCCAACGAGACACAGCTGGGTCTCAAAGTCAAAGCGATTCTGGATGCGGGCGAGTACGTCCCCGATGACATCACGAATGCCATAGTGGCTGACCGGCTGCGCGAGCCTGATGCGTCGGCTGGGTTCCTCCTCGATGGGTATCCGCGCACTCCGGAGCAAGTTGCCGAACTCGACCGCGTGCTCGCCGAAGAACACAACGGGCTCGACGCCGTTGTGCAGCTCGATGCGAATACTGATGAAGTGGTGTCTCGCCTGGTCAAACGTGCCGAGGAACAAGGACGCGCCGATGACACCGATGAGGTCATCCGTCATCGACTGAGCTTGTATGAGCAGCAAACAGCCCCGCTCATTGAACACTTTGCACAACGGGGACTTCTTGTGCGGGTCGACGGTCTCGGCGCCGTCGACGAGGTCACCGAGCGGATCCTTTCCGCACTGGCCGAGTTTGGCGTTGCCGCGTCGCGCTGATGTTTCGTTCCTCGATTTACAAAACACCCGATCAGCTTCGCCTGATGGTCGAACCCGGCTTAGCGACCGCCGCGTCGCTGGCCGCGGCCCGCACGAAAATCGTGGCGGGCGCATCCACTCTCGACATTGACGCGGCGGCCGAAGCAGCAATCACTGCCCGCGGCGGAGCATCCAACTTCAAACTGGTACCGGGGTACCACCACACGATTTGCGCCTCGGTGAATGATGAGGTTGTCCACGGCATTCCGTCGACCAGAGTGCTCGAACCGGGGGACATCGTGTCGATTGACTCGGGTGCGATTCTGGGGGGCTGGAATGGTGACTCCGCCATCACCGTAGTCTTACCTGGCGGTGACCCGTTGGAGGCCGCTCGTCGACAAAACCTGTCTCGCATCACCGAAGGATCGTTGTGGGCTGGTATTGCCCGACTCGCACGTGCGCGGCACCTCAACGAGGTGGGCGACGCAATTCAGACGTACGTTGAGAACGAGGGCGCTGCCATCGGTGCGAACTATGGAATTTTGACTGAGTACATTGGCCACGGAATCGGCCAGAACATGCACGAAGAACCACCCGTGTTCAACTATCGCGTGCGCCAGAAGGGTCCCGAAGTAAAACCCGGACTCGTGGTTGCCATTGAGCCAATGGTCGTCATGAACAGCCCGGAAACCTTCGTCATGGACGACGAATGGACTGTCGCAACCACTGATGGTGGAGCCGCGTCCCACTGGGAACACACGGTCGCCGTGCACGCACATGGCATCTGGGTGATGACCGCCGAAGATGGTGGGGCCGCAGGGCTGGCCCCGTTCGGCGTTTCTCCGACCCCGCTCGCGTAGCGACGCGACCTGAATTGGTGAAACGCCCCGATAACCCATAGGATTGAGTTTTGGTGTCAAAGGCCGCCTTTTGGCGTGTCGATGAAACCGACATTTCCGCACGATCAGTAGTTCAATCTAAAGCGACAAGTGAGTATATGGCAAAGAAAGACGGCGTCATCGAAATCGAAGGTTCGGTTGTCGAAGCGTTGCCTAACGCCATGTTCCGCGTGGAGTTGACGAATGGCCACAAGGTTCTTGCCCACATTTCGGGCAAGATGCGCCAGCACTACATCCGAATCCTCCCCGAGGACAAGGTCATTGTTGAGCTGAGTCCGTACGACCTGACACGCGGCCGAATCGTTTACCGCTACAAATAACTTCCGCTTCAGACAACCTGCTGAAAAGTAACGGCCCGCTTGCGGGTACGAAGACAGCGAACAAAGGAAAACACCATGAAGGTCAACCCCTCAGTCAAGAAAATCTGTGACAAGTGCAAGGTGATTCGTCGTCACGGCAACGTGATGGTCATCTGCGAAAACCCACGTCACAAACAGCGCCAAGGCTAAGAATTCGCCCGCGCACCCCAATTTTCCGCTTCGGCGTAAAGACGAGCATCCGCTCACACAACTGAATATCTCTCAACAGCAGTAGCAAGAATTCGCCTCGCGCGAAGGACACCTCGGGTTGGAGGCCCGTAGCCCCGCGACTGCTCCACACCTCCACTTCACCAACAGGAGAAGCCACCATGGCACGTCTTGCCGGAGTTGACATTCCCCGCGAAAAGCGCGTGGAAGTCGCACTCACCTACATCTACGGCGTGGGCCGCACTCGAGCCTTGAAAACGCTCGCGGACACGAACATCAGCGGAGACATCCGCGTCAAAGACCTGACCGATGATCAGCTCATCGCTCTGCGTGACTACATCGAAGGCAACTTCCGCGTTGAGGGTGACCTCCGCCGCGAAGTGGCTGCCGACATTCGTCGCAAGGTCGAAATTGGTAGCTACGAAGGCCTCCGTCACCGCAAGGGCCTGCCCGTGCGCGGTCAGCGCACCAAGACGAACGCACGTACCCGCAAGGGACCGAAGCGCACCGTCGCCGGCAAGAAGAAGGCCAAGTAGTCCTCAGGACTGCTTTTTGAGAGCAAGGTTTAGGAGAACTAATGGCTGCACCAAAGTCCGCGGCACGCAAGCCGCGCAAAAAAGACAAGAAGAATATCGCTGTGGGTCAGGCTCACATCAAGAGCACGTTCAACAACACGATCGTCTCGATTACCGACACGACGGGAGCCGTCATCAGCTGGGCATCCTCGGGTGGCGTCGGTTTCAAGGGTTCGCGTAAGTCGACACCGTACGCCGCTCAGCTCGCCGCTGAATCGGCTGCTCGTCAGGCACAAGAGCACGGCATGAAGAAGGTTGACGTCTTCGTCAAAGGACCCGGTTCGGGTCGCGAGACGGCGATTCGGTCACTTCAGGCCGCGGGGCTCGAGGTCGGGTCAATCAGCGATGTGACGCCACAGGCGCACAACGGTTGCCGCCCGCCCAAGCGTCGCCGCGTCTAGTTTCGTCGTCGCGCGCTCCGCGTAGCGCATCCTGATTCGGCTCACACCGAACCTGGCGGATGCGCGGGCTACGAGCGAACATCATCACCCCCGGATTTTCAACTGAAAAATTTCACATCGCAACGACAAAGGTCAAATAGTGGGCCTTTGGCAAGAAGGAGATAAAACGTGCTTATCGCAGAGCGTCCCAAGCTTTCCGAAGAAGTCATTTCCGAGTACCGCTCGCGTTTCATCATCGAGCCACTCGAGCCCGGTTTCGGCTACACACTCGGCAACTCATTGCGCCGTACCTTGCTGTCGTCGATCCCCGGTGCGGCGGTAACGAGCATACGCATCGACGGTGTGTTGCATGAGTTCAGCACCATCCCGAATGTAAAAGAAGACGTCACCGAGATCATCCTCAACGTCAAGACTCTCGTTGTCTCGAGTGAGCACGATGAACCGATCACGGCGTACTTGCGCAAGAACGGCGCTGGCGTCGTCACCGCAGCTGACATTTCCGCGCCGGCCGGTGTGGAAATTCACAACCCGGAACTCGTCATCGCAACGTTGAATGACAAGGCGAAGTTCGAACTCGAACTCACCATCGAGCGTGGACGCGGATACGTGTCGAGCCAGCAGAACCGCAACGAGTACAGCGAAGCGGGCCAGATCCCGGTCGATTCCATTTACTCGCCTGTGTTGAAGGTGACCTACCGTGTCGAGGCGACTCGTGCCGGTGAGCGAACCGACTTCGACCGTCTTGTGGTCGACGTTGAGACGAAGGCATCAATCAGCCCGCGTGACGCGATGGCATCATCGGGACGCACCCTCACCGAGTTGTTCGGTCTGGCGCGCGAACTGAACTCGGCCGCTGAGGGTATCGAAATTGGTCCGGCACCGGTCGACCAGGTCATCAGCAATGAACTGCAGATCCCGGTCGAAGACCTCGACCTGTCGGTGCGCTCGTACAACTGCCTCAAGCGTGAGGGCATCAACACGGTGTCCGAGCTCGTCGCATTGTCGGAGCACCAGTTGATGAACATCCGCAACTTTGGTCAGAAGTCGGTGGATGAGGTGCGCGACAAGCTCATTGAGATGGGCCTTTCGCTGAAGGACTCGGTCCCCGGGTTTGACGGCGCTCACTTCATCGGCGGCAACGACGACGAGTACATGTAACCGACGAGCAATCGCCACGACTTTTTACTAATCACGGAGAGAACTAATGCCTACGCCAACTAAGGGTCCCCGCCTCGGCGGTGGACCGGCGCATGAACGCCTGCTGCTCGCTAACCTCGCGGTTGCCCTGTTCACGCACAAGTCGATCAAGACAACCGAGACAAAGGCCAAGCGCCTTCGTCCGCTTGCCGAGCGCCTCATCACCTTCGCTAAGCGCGGTGACCTGCACGCCCGTCGCCGTGTGCTGAGTATTCTGCGCAACAAGGACGCGACGTACGTGCTGTTCGCTGAAATCGCACCGCTCGTTTCGGATCGCGAGGGCGGCTACACGCGCATCACAAAACTCGGTTTCCGCAAGGGTGACAACGCTCCCATGGCGCAGATTGAGCTTGTGCTCGAGCCCTTGAACAAGAAGCCCGCGAAGGCAAAGCCGGTTCAAGCCGCCGCCCCGAAGGCCGCCCCGGCCGCCGAGGCCCCCGTTGCCGATGCTCCGGCGGACGAGGTAGTCGACGAGGTCATTGTCGACGAAACGGTTGTTGACGAAACGGTTGTTGCCGAGGTCGCTGACGTACCCGCGGCTGAATCACCCGTCGCTGACGCAGTCGAGGCAACCGAGGCCGACGCGATGGAGGACGAGGCCAAGTAGTCTCGCTCCCACACCACTCATGAGAGGGCGCTCGCTGACCTAGCGAGTGCCCTCTTTTGTGGTTTTTGCAACGCTATTGAGCTCAACCGTTCGGGCAAAGCTAGGCTCGTTCTCATGCGCGTTCGCCTCGATATCGCTTACGACGGCACGGATTTTGCGGGATGGGCGGTCCAGCCGAACCGTCGCACGGTGCAGGGGACCCTGGAGGACGCCCTTACCACGGTTCTCCGCTTGACTGAGGTGACTCGATTGGTCGTCGCCGGTCGGACCGATGCGGGGGTTCACGCGACTGGTCAAGTGGCCCACGTCGATCTCGACCTCGACGACGGAGTCGATCTCATACGGCTCACACGACGACTCTCGAGCTTGCTGAGGTCGACTCCCGATGTGGTGATCAAAAACGTGACACGGGCGCCCGATGGTTTTGACGCCCGATTTTCCCCTCTCGCACGACGATATGAGTACCGCCTGCTCGACCGTGAGGAGTTGCGCAACCCGCTCGTTCGACATCGTACGGTTTGGACATCCACGCCCCTTGACATTGACCTCATGAACGAAACGGCGTCTTCACTGATCGGACTGCGTGACTTCGGTGCCTTTTGCAAACCCCGCGAGGGCGCGACGACGATTCGTGAACTACAGCAATTTACGTGGATGCGCGACGATACGGGCACGCTGATTGCACGACTTCAGGCGGACGCTTTTTGTCACTCGATGGTCCGAGCGCTCGTCGGGGCCTGCGTTGAAGTGGGATCAGCGCGCCTCGCCCTGTCAGAACTCGGCGACGTGCGCGACGCGGCGCAACGCACGAGCGACTTCAAGATCATGCCCGCGCACGGACTCACGCTGACCGAAGTCATTTATCCGCCGGATGAGCAACTAGGCCTGCGCGCCGACCTCACGCGCGCCAAGCGCGACATGACGGGCCACGGGTCCGACTCGTAACGCGGCCGCTCACTTGACGGAACGATTTGGCGCGCATCCCTCTTCTCGCGTACAGTTGAACCTTGGTGC
>JBMOEY010000049.1:0-10430 GCA_049314515.1 Microbacteriaceae bacterium | reverse complement strand
ACGACGACGGAACAATCGATTCGAAATTCGTCGCCGTGCGGGCGGGTGCGCCCGGGGTTGTCGCCCGTTGCGCGCATTTAGACTTTGGTCATGCGTGGACGTCGCCTTCGCAGTGCCGCTCTGGCGCTGGTTGTCAGCCTGGGTCTGGCGGTTGGTAGCGCGCTCCCCTTTTTTATCGCGAACGATTCCGCATCGGCGGCTCCGGTGCTGGCGGCCAGTATGTATCCCGAGCTCGGCGCTGTGGCAACTCCGGGGGAACCCTTTACGCTCACGTTGACCGTGACAAACACGGGAACCGAAGTCGCTCCGGGAATCCGCGCTGAACTGCGGTCAAGTTCCCAGCCGTTCCGCGCGGTCCGCGAGGCCGCCGAGTGGATGCACGGGGCTGAGGTGCGGCGGAACCCCGCCCTGCTCGCCTCGATTGACGTCGGCGACATTCCGGCCGGTGAATCACGCACAGTGACCTCCCCCGTCACCTTCGCCGAAGACGACCTTGGCGACGGGTGGGGTGTCGTCGGATTGCAGGCAGACCTCATGGGCGGCGAATCCGTGGTGTCGGCTCGAACGGCAATCGTGTGGGCCAACGGGTCAATGCCGGCGAGAGCAGGTTTTGTGCCGATTGTTCCCCTCGTGGCGCCGGCTAATCCCAATGCGTTCCTGGATGCCACAACACTCGAAAAGCTCACCGCCTCGGGACAGATTCTCCAGCGGCAACTCGACGCCGCTCAGGTTGCGTCTCTCGTCGCGATTGATCCCAGAATTATTGCCTCGATTCTTCGACTCAAAGACAAAGCGCCCGAAGCGGCTCGATCGTGGCTCACCCAAGTGCAAGCGATGGCCACTCCGACATTTGCCCTGCAATACGGCGACGCGGATCCCGCTCTTGCGGGACAGGTGGGCTTTTCCCACCTCCTCCCGGTGACTTTCGACGGCGTCGCCGCACTGGAGAATGCACCAACGGACGTTCTGTGGAGTCCGACACTCACCAACGTGGTCTGGGCGGAGCCCCGCACGCTCACCAATTCAAGCCTGACCGCAATTCTCAACACAGCGGGGGTGGGGGCTTCAAAGTCAGCAAGCATGTCGGCAAAATTACTCATTGCTGGGTCGCAAATTTCCGGAGCCACAGAGAATGCGCGCGTTTCGATTCAGGGCGAAGCGAGCGAAATGCCGGATGTGCTTGTTGAGGCCGTCGTACTGAACGACGATTTCACCTCTGCGCTCCGAGCCGCTGAAAATGCGCAGTCGGACGCCGCGTGGACCCAATCGGTTATCGAAGCGGGTGCTTACCTCGCGGTCATCGCGAGCAACGGTGGCGGGCAGTTGGCCGGAGGTTTTTCCCGAGCGCTCGAACCGGCTCACGCTTCGCTGCGGACTAGTGAAACGATCGCCTATTTGAGCGGGCTCCCGTGGTCGAGTCAGCAAGCCTTTAATTCGCTCTTGAATCAGTCTGGGCCTTCAACGCGGCTGATGGAGACACCGGAATCGAGTGACCGCCTCGACGGAGGTCTTCGTGTTTTCTCGTCTTATGGCCAGCTTCAAAACTTTTCCTCGGCGTCAAGTCAGCCGGGGCTCGTCACCGGATTTGCTGGGCGTTCACATTCCCCGCTGCTCAGCGTCGCGTGGAATGCACAAGGGTCAGACTGGGCTAGTGCCCTCGCCGGGCTCTCGTCGACGACGCGTTCCTACATCGACGAGGTCCGCTTCGGGCTCACGAGCAATATCAATATGGTCGGGGGTCAAGCGTCTATTCCCATCACAATCATCAATGGTCATTCCTTCGATGTGACGGCTTCCGTTCATACCGTCCCCTCAAACCCGAGGCTCACGGTGGGCGCCGATCAACTGATCACTATTCCCGCGGACTCACAAGGGACAGTCAAGATTCCCGTTTCAGCTCGAGTGGGCAATGGCGACGTGAACCTCACGTTGACGATGGCGTCACCCAGCGGCGAACCCATCGGGGATCCGGTCGTGGTCTCGGTGCGTGTCCGCGCTGACTGGGAAGGCTTTGGGCTCGTGATTATGGGCTTACTATTTATCGCCCTCGTCATTACCGGGGTCATCCGCACGATCCGTCGTCGAAAGCCCGGAGTTGACGCGACGTGACCGAACGTAGTTTGCGCTCATCCAGCCTGATATTGGGAAGTGGCACGCTCGTGTCTCGAGCTTTTGGATTTGCTCGAGCAATTCTGCTCGCTCAAGCACTCGGGGTCACGGCGAGCGCAGGCGCGGACGCGTTTGCGGTCGCAAACCAACTTCCCAACAACATTTACGCAATTGTTGCCGGTGGGGTTTTTTCCGCGACCCTCGTTCCGGCAATTGTGAAATCCGCCGTTCACCATGACGGCGGGCGTGCCTACCTGAACAAATTGTTGACAGCAGCCCTCACTCTGATGGTGGCGACAACAGCACTCGCCACTATCCTTGCCCCCGTTCTGGTGAGCATCTACGCCTCCGGATGGTCGGCCAATCAATTGGCCCTCGCGACGGCATTCGCCTACATCTGCTTGCCACAAATTTTCTTCTACGGCCTGTATGCACTGCTCGGCGAAATTCTCAACGGTCGCAAGATTTTCGGTCCGTTTACGTGGGCTCCCGTCGCCAACAACATCATCGCAATCGCTGGTCTCGTCATTTTCGTCGTCTTGTTCGGTTTTGACTCTCTCGGGGCTCGATCTGTCATTGACTGGACACCCGAAATGGTCTGGCTCCTTGCGGGTTCCGCCACCCTCGGCGTGGCAATCCAGTCGTTATTGCTGTTCTTTTTCTGGCGACGAATCGGGTTGTCGTTCCGGCTAGATTTTCAATGGCGCGGCGTGGGGATGCGCGACACCGGGCGCATGGCTTCGTGGACGTTCGGGATGCTCTTGCTCACGCAATTGGCGGGACTCATCGAAACCAATGTGTCGGCCCTGGCCTCGGGTTATGGGGCCTCTGTCTTCACGCTACAGACCGCGTGGCTGACGTTTATGCTCCCTCACTCAATCATCACGGTTTCACTCGCCACCGCGTACTTCACCCGAATGAGCGCCCACGCGTCGGCAAACAACCTGACTGCGCTGGCTGACGACACGCAAGAATCTGTGCGACGAATCACGCTCTTTATGTTCTGGGCGATGGCGGCAATCATGAGTGCCGCCTTTCCTTTCTCCACGCTGTTCGCTTCCGGCAATCTCGCCGTGTCACAACTTGCGTGGGTCATCATCGCCACGACAATCGGGTTGCCCGCATTCAGCGTGTTGTTTCTTCTGCAACGGGTTTTTTATGCGCTCGGAGATGGGCGCACGCCATTCATCGTGACGCTCTGCCAAACGGTGGTCTTCTCCGTTCTGGTTCTCGGTTGTGCCCTACTTCCTAGAGAAATTCTGGCCATTGGTGTTGCCACGACACTCAGCCTGGTGGGCATCGGACAGACCGGTTTAGCCTTTTATTTTGTTCGCAAACGGCTTCCTGACTTCACTATCCGCCGGATTGTCATCACAACCCTTCGCGCCGTTTTCGCAAGTGTGCTTTCACTCGTAGCCGGGTTGTCCGTGGCTGCCCTGATGGGCTCGTTTAGCGACGGCTTTGCCGTTCGCAACGCGGGTGCCGGTATCGTCTCCACCGTTGTGATCGGACTTGTCGTTACGGGGGTCTTCGTTGCCACGCTGTGGCTTGTGCGAACGCCCGAGCTTCGCGACCTCATTCCTCGCAGACACCCGAGCGGGGAATAGTCGGCAACTAGACTGACGTTGCTATAACTGCTCGCCGCCTATCGCGAGCACAGTGCAAGGTCGGGAGTACGTCGTGCGTCAGCTCATCATTGTCGGATCTGGTCCGGCCGGTTACACGGCGGCCATTTATGCCGCACGTGCCAACTTTTCTCCGCTTCTCATCGCTAGTTCGGTTGAGGCGGGCGGAGAACTCATGAACACTACGGAAGTGGAAAATTTTCCCGGATTCCCCGAGGGAATCATGGGTCCCGACCTCATGGACGCCATGCGCGCACAGGCGGAACGATTTGGGACAGAAGTTCTTCTGGACGACGTCACGAGCGTCGACTTCACGGGAGACATCAAGAAGCTCTCGACGGGGTCGAACGGAGACTTCGAGGCACTCGCTGTAATCTTTGCCACGGGCTCGGCGTACCGAAAGCTGGGGCTTCCCGAAGAAGAGCGACTTTCGGGTCACGGCGTTTCCTGGTGCGCCACCTGCGATGGATTCTTTTTCCGACAGAAAACGATCGCGGTTGTTGGCGGCGGCGACTCGGCAATGGAAGAGGCAACGTTCTTAACCAAGTTCGCCGACAAGGTTTACGTCATTCACCGCAAGGACACGTTGCGGGCATCCAAAATCATGCAAGACCGGGCCACAGCCAACTCCAAAATCGAGTTCATCTGGAATAGCGCAGTTACGGCGATTTTAGGCACGGATGCGGTGACGGGAGTCACCCTCACTGACACCGTGAACGGCACCACGCGTGACCTCTCGCTCGACGGACTCTTCATCGCGATCGGAAATGACCCGCGAACGCACTTGATTCACGGTCAAGTTAACCTGACGCCGGAAGGAACCATCGCCGTTGATGGGCGATCGAGTCGGACCAATCTCTCGGGCGTTTTTGCCGCGGGCGATGTCATCGATCCGACCTATCGGCAAGCCGTTACCGCGGCGGCGAGTGGGACTGTCGCGGCCCTCGACGCCGAGCACTTTCTCTCGGCTCTCGAATCCGCTGAGGCATCTTAAATCGCCTCTGTAATCTTGGAAAAATATCCTACTTCGTAGAGATTCACCGCAACTAACAAGGAGCAATTATGTCCTCAGCAAGAAGTGTCACCGACGCCTCGTTCGACGCCGAAGTTTTACAGAGCGGTAAGCCCGTTCTGGTTGACTTCTGGGCGGAATGGTGTGGTCCCTGCCGCGCCGTAGGTCCCGTTCTTGATCAAATCCTTGCGGAAAACGGCGAGAAGCTCGACATCGTCAAATTGAATGTCGATGAGAACCCTCAGACGGCCATGACATACAAGATCACATCGATTCCGGCGATGATTGTCTTCCAAAACGGTGAGGCTGTAAAGACAATTGTCGGAGCGAAGCCGAAGCCCGCGCTCGAGCACGACCTCGCCGCGTTCATCGCTTAGTCTTTGCGCTGATGGTGGGGTAGCCCTCCAGCTCGCGTCATAAGACGGGTTGCGTGACGTTTACGATTAGTCCATGCACAGCGCGAGTCCGAATGTCGGGGCGATTCAACTCGACCCGTGGTTTGGACATTACGCGGAGCGCGCCAGTGGCTTGAGCGCTTCTGAAGTTCGCGCCCTTTTTGCGGTTGCGTCGCGGCCCGAAGTCGTCTCCCTGGCTGGTGGAATGCCGTACGTTCGCGCGCTGCCGGAAGGCCTGGTTTCCGACGCGCTTGCGCGGGTCATGCGCGAGTCTGGTCCGGCGGCACTCCAATATGGCTCTGGTCAAGGGGTGCCTGCACTGCGCGAGCAAATTCTCGACGTGATGGCGCTCGAGGGAATATCAGCAAGCGCAGATGATGTGGTAGTTACCACGGGCAGTCAGCAAGCGCTCGACCTCGTCACCAAACTCTTCATCGATCCCGGTGACGTGATCTTGGCCGAAGCGCCGAGCTACGTCGGAGCAATCGGAGTGTTTCGCTCGTACCAAGCGCACGTCGTCCATCTGGAAACAGATGCCGACGGACTGGTGCCCGACGCGCTAGCAGACGGTATTCAAAAATTGCGCGCAGAGGGTCGCACAATCAAATTTCTCTACACAATTCCAAACTTCCACAACCCGGCGGGCGTCACGCTCAGCGCAGAGCGGAGGCCGGAGATCGTGCGCATTTGCGCGGAGGCCGGAGTTCTCATCCTGGAAGACAACCCCTATGGGTTGCTGCACTTCGATGAGCCCGTACCCTCCGCCTTGCGCTCGCTCAGCCCAGATGGCGTGATCTACCTGGGCAGCTTCTCAAAGACGCTCGCGCCCGGTTTTCGTGTGGGTTGGGCCCTCGCCCCGCATGCCATCCGGGAGAAGCTGGTTCTCGTTGCCGAGGCGGCCATCCTCTGCCCCAGCTCATTTAGCCAACTCGTCATATCTGACTATCTGTCTCAGGCAGACTGGAAGGCGCAAATCAACGAGTTCCGTGGCGTGTATCGCGAGCGACGAGACGCGATGCTCGAGTCGCTTGCGGAGCACCTCCCGGAATTGACATGGAATGTACCCAACGGTGGCTTCTACATCTGGGTGGGGCTTCCAGACGACCTCGATTCGAAAGCGATGCTTCCTCGCGCCGTGACTGAGCTCGTTGCCTACACTCCCGGCACAGCATTTTTCGCTGACGGAGGGGGGCGTCAAAACATCCGATTGTCCTTCTGTTACCCGACTCCAGAATCGATACGGCTTGGCGTTCGCCGCCTCGCGACGGTGATTTCTGGCGAACGCGAGCTGCTCGAAACGTTCGCTGGCACGGGCCGGCTGACCCCCACACAGGTAACGGATACCGTCACGGCCCCGCCACCAGATCTCAGCTAGTTGTCCCCGTCACCCGTTCCCCGTCTCGCTCAACCCGAAGGACTTGCCATGACCGCCACGATGACCATCGCCGTCTTGTCGGGTGGGATATCTCATGAACGCGAAATTTCCCTCCGGACGGGTCGTCGCGTGGCCGACGCCCTCTCGGATCGAGGCCACTCCGTTGTCATGCTCGATCCCGACGCCGACCTTTTTGCGCGGCTCGACAGCATTTCACCAGACGTCGTATGGCCCGCGTTGCACGGATCCAGTGGTGAAGACGGTGCGCTTCTCGGGCTATTGACCGCGCACGGTCTTCTCTACGTTGGCCCGGCACCGTCATCGGCGCGGCTCGCCTGGTCTAAACCGGTTGCGAAGACACTTGTCGAGCGGGCTGGAGTCGCGACCGCGACATCTTTGACGGTGACGCGCGAAGCATTTCGTGAACTCGGAGCCGCGAATGTACTTCGCCTCATCGTTGATCAGCTCGGCGAGCACGTTGTCGTCAAACCCGCTCAGGGTGGCTCCGCACAGGGCGTGACAATCGTCAGCGACCCCGAGCGCCTTCCGCGAGCGATGGTCGACGCATTCACCTACCATGACGTGGCAATTGTGGAAATGTTTATCGGTGGCACGGAGGTATCGGCCACGGTCGTTGACATCGGAGAGGGGCCGCGGGTATTGCCGCTCGTCGAAATCGTTCCTCTTGACGGGACCTACTCGTTCGAGGCACGTTACACAGCGGGAGAAACGAATTTTTTCGTGCCGGCTCGCATGACCGACGTTGCCTCGGCCTCTGCGGTCAATGCGGCACTGGCAGCGCATGCAGTCTTGGGTTTAGGCGACCTCAGTCGCATCGACCTCATTGTCAACGAGCACGGGGTAGCCCACTTCCTCGAGGCCAACACGTTGCCCGGACTGACCGAAACTTCCAGCGCTCCGCTCGCAATTGAGGCCGCGGAATTAGCCTTGGCGGAGGTCTACGAATTGCTTGCACGCAGAGCGGCCGCCCGCCCGAGCTAGAGCCACGCGCAGACTCCGCTACTCGCCGAAGGAAGACTCGCCAAGTTCGGCCAAAATGCGATTGAGGTCCTCAACGCTCGCGAACTCGATCCCAATCAGTCCCTTTTTCGCCGATAGTGAGATCTTGACGCGGGTATTAAGTCGATCCCCTAGTCGCTCCGCAACGTCGTTGAGCAATACTGTGCGGCCTCCCGCCTGAGGCGAGTTAGACTTCGTCTTCCGCTCAGCCGCAGTTCCGGCCAACGCCTCTGCGGCCCGAACCGAGAGCTCCTCGTTGACAATCTTGTCGGCCAGTTTGGTCATGGCGCCGACGTCACCGACAGAGAGAATCGCGCGGGCATGGCCGGCGCTCAGCACGCCCGCAGCCACGCGCTTCTGAACAGCCGGGGGGAGCTTGAGCAGGCGAAGGGTGTTGCTGATTTGGGGGCGAGACCGTCCGATGCGTTCGGCCAGTTCCTCCTGAGTACACCCGAAGTCGGCGAGCAGTTGCTGATACGCCGACGCCTCTTCCAGCGGATTTAACTGTGCCCGATGAAGGTTTTCCAAGAGCGCGTCGCGAAGCATGGCGTCATCAGCTGTTTCCTTGATAATCGCGGGAATGCTCTCGAGCCCCACGATTTTCGAGGCCCGGAGGCGACGCTCACCCATGATGAGCTCGAAGGTCTTCTTTCCGGGCATGGGCCGAACGACAACCGGTTGAAGGATGCCAATTTCGCGAATGCTGTGCACCAACTCCGCAAGTTCATCCTCGTTGAAAACTTGTCGAGGTTGTTGGGGATTCGGGACGATGTCCTGTGGGTTCACGTAGGCAAGTCGCGCACCCGGAACAGCGACGAGGCCCTGATCTTCCGCCGGCGTCTCGTCGGACAGCGTGCTAACGGGTCGTGCGGGCAGACCCGTTTGGCCCTGGCTGAAGAGTGCGTCGACCGTACGACTCGTGGTCTCCGGGGCCCCCGGGATTAACGCTCCGATTCCGCGACCTAAACCGGTCCTCTTAGTCGCCATCAGAAGGTCCCTCCCGCAGCCGCATATCGATTTGCGATCTCGTGTGCGGCCTCAAGATACGTGATCGCGCCTATCGAGTTGGGGTCGTAGGTATGAATAGTTTGACCGTAGCTCGGCGCCTCCGAGATGCGAACCGTTCTCGGGATAATCGTGGTGAGCGTCTGGACCGGAAAGTGAGCACGGACGTTTTCCGCGACCTCTTGAGCAAGCTTGGTTCGACCGTCAAACATGGTCAGGAGAATTGTAGAAAGTCGTAAATCCGGATTCAGGGCTGCGCCGATACGCGTGACGGTGTCCTCGAGTTGCGTGACACCCTCTAACGCGTAGTACTCACACTGAATCGGGATAAACACTTCTTTCGCTGCAACGAGCGCGTTGACCGTGAGCAAGCCCAATGAAGGTGGGCAATCGATGAAAACATAATGAAAGAGCGCGGGGCTTCCCTCAAGAAACTCGCGCAGGGCAACTTTCAGTCGATAACGCGATTGCTCGTCCGCCACGAGTTCGATCTCGGCCCCGGCGAGATTGATGTTTGATGGTACGCAATAAAGCTCGCCTGCCTCGGGTGACCGCTGCAACACACTCGACAGCGGCACGTCATTGACCAGCACGTCGTAAATCCCTGGGACGTCGTGAGTGTGCGGGATGGAGAGAGCCGTCGAGGCATTCCCTTGCGGGTCGAGGTCAATGACGAGCACTCGGGCACCCAATCTAGAGAATGCGGAAGCCAAGTTGACCGCCGAGGTCGTCTTGCCGACGCCACCTTTTTGGTTGGAAACAGTAAAGACTCGCGTCTGAGCTGGAAGCGGCGGATTCGGTGCTTCCAAGATTCGGCGGCGGCGGGTTAAGTCGAGTGCCTCCGAGGCGAGAGGCGTGTCCACGGCGTCAAGTCGCGGTTCGTCTGGTTCTAGATGTTTCACGTGAAACGGGCTCCTAGCGTGCTAACCCATCCACCTTAGCCCGAACTACCCACGTGATTTCGCCGAGCTCTGCGCCACCGAGCTCTTGGACACGCACATCCCGCAATTTGAAGCGTGCGATCTGCTTCGCTGCCGTCGCAATTTCGTTCGCGGCGCTCGCGCCTTTCATCAAAATCAACTCGCCGCCCGGTTTCACCAGAGGCGCGGTCACGGGAATAAGCGTTCGCAAGGCGCTGACGGCCCTGGCCGTCACCACGTCCAGGTTCAACCCCAAGCAGTCTTCGCCTCGAGCCCGCAGCACGGCGGCATTGGTCAAACCCAAAATATCAATCTGGTTGAGCAGCCATTCGGCGCGGCGTTCCATGGGCTCGATAAGAACAAAGCTGACATCCGGCCTCGTCAGAGCCAGCACAAGCCCGGGTAACCCTGCGCCGGAACCGACGTCTCCGACGCGGGCGCCGGCGACGAGGAGCGGCGCGAGGAGTCCACAGTTGACTATGTGACGAGTCCAGAGCCGGGCCGGTTCAAGGGGCCCAATCAGACCAAGGGTTTCTCCACGCTCTGCGAGTTGCGCCGCGTAGGCGCGAGCAAGGTTGAGTTGACCGCCAAAGACTGTTGCCGCAAAAGCGGGCTCTGGCTCGAAATCAGTCAACGATGTTTCACGTGAAACTAGGCGCGGCCCGTGATGACGGTGTGGCGCTCTCGACCTTCGCCCTGAGACTCCGACACGTAACCGCGCTCGGCCACGAGGTCGTGAACAAGCTTGCGCTCATAGGAGCTCATGTGGGGGAGGGCCGCCGCGGTGGATCCTCCTTCGAGGCGCGCAATGGCAGCGTTAACCAATGCTGCGAGTTCTTTGGCTCTCTCCTCGCGGGATCCTCCGATGTCGAGTATCAACCGGCTGAATTCACCCGTCTGGTTCTGCACCGCAATGCGGGTGAGCTCTTGGAGTGCGGCGACGACATCGGGCTGCGACAGGGCGATCAG
>JBMOEY010000048.1:0-10519 GCA_049314515.1 Microbacteriaceae bacterium | reverse complement strand
GATCATCCGAACTTAGGCGCGCTTCGGAAGACGGGAAGCTCTCGGAGCTCTGGTGCACAGTGGTGCCCGATGCGGACGGGATGAGTGCAGAAATCGACCGTCGTCTAGGTCTATATGCAGCTGGAACGATGATGCCGTTTGCCACGATTGATGTCGCATCGGGCACGGCCATCGGCATGACGACGTTCATGAACATCAAGCTCGAAAACCTCAAGGTCGAGATCGGCTCAACCTGGCTGGCCAACGACTGCCAAGGGACTGCAATAAACCCTGAGGCGAAGCTCCTCATGCTCACCTACGCTTTCGATGTGTTCGGTTGCAACGCCGTTGAACTACGCACGCACGAGAAAAATGCTCAATCACGAGCGGCCATCGAGAAACTCGGTGCGAAACTCGACGGTCTTCTCCGCAACGACATGATCATGCCCAACGGCACAATTCGAAACACCGCTGTCTACTCCATTACGAAGGATGAGTGGCCAGACGTGCGAGTAGCGCTCGAGAAGCGGCTGGGCACTCGCCCAAGCGGTGACTAAGAAAACTCCGACGGCCCAATCGTGTCGCCTTAATCACTGGACAGCATGGCGCGCAGCGTGTCATCCGCCGTCGCCACAATCCCGTGCGTCTGAGCGATCAGTTCTTCGGCCGATTGCGAAGCGCTAGCTTCGCGCCGGGGACCCCCATTCTCCGCCATTAAAAATGCGCTCCCATTTCGGGGGCGCTTTTTTAATGCTTGGACTGTGGAGGCATTCGAACCTGGGTTCTGGGCCCACTGCGATTGCGAAGGAGTTCCCCGAACCAGAGCAAAACACGCCAGTTCCGGCGGGTGCTATTGCCTCCGAGGACGCGGCGGGTGCTTCCTCTAATCCGCTTGATCGGACTTCGACACACGCGGGATGAGGAAAGCAACAGCCAAAGCACCGATTGAGACGAGCGCCCCGGCACCGAAGGCCAGCCGAACTCCCTCGACGAGGGCATCCCTTTCGGCAACTCCCTGCAAGATTGCGGCCGCCGAAGCGGCGGAGAAAAGTCCGACGAACAGCGCAGATCCCGCAGCGCCTCCGAGTTGGTTGACGATGGACATTGTGGAACTTCCGTAACCGAAAAGACGAGGGGGCATCGAGAGCATTGCCGTGGCGTTGATCGGCGTGAAGATAGCCGCCAGCCCCACGCTCAGCCCAACATCCGCCACGAGCACAACTTCCCACGGGGTCGTCGCGGTGAGGCTGGTCATTGCCCAGAGAATAACGCCCACGAGAACAATCCCGGGCACCACGACCGGACGAGGACCGACGCGGTCGACAAGTCGACCAATCACAGGTCCCGCCAATCCCATCAAGATCGCGCCAGGAACCAGAATGAGTCCACTCAGCGCCGGGCTCAACCCCAGTGCATCCTGACTGTAAATCGGCAGAAGAAGTCCCACCCCAAACAGCGCCCCCATGACGAGTGCGATCAGGATCACGGAGACCGAGAAGCCTCTCGATGTGAACACCGAAAGGTCGAGAAACGGCGTCGCATGTCGCTGCAGATAACGTTGCCGAAATACGAAAGTGGTCAGAGCGGCCGCACCTAACCCAAGAAGCATCCATGCCTCAACCGGAATAGGTTTGCCGACGGAAGACCCAAAAGCCGAAAGGGCAAGGACTAGCCCGGCAAAAGCGGGAATCGAGAGCACGACGGAAACGACGTCGAGTCGCGCCGATCGGTCAGCGCTGGTTGCATGCACGCGTGAGGCCAGAATGAGGGCGACAACCGCGACCGGCAGAATCAAGATGAAAAGGAAACGCCAATCCAGGACCTGGACGATGGCACCCCCAAGACCTGGCCCGATTGCCGGTGCCACAGCCATCACGATAGCGAGATTGCCCAACGACCGGCCGCGCCGATTGGCTGGTACAGAACGCATTACCGTCGTGAGTAGGAGCGGAAACATCATCGCGCAGCCCGCCCCCTGAAGGGAACGTGCGGCGAGCAGCCCCACCAAGCCAAATGCGAGGGCACCGGTCGCAGTGCCCAGTGTGAACAGACTCATCGAAATCCTGAAGACCACTTGCGCGGAAAACCGTTGCAGAAGATAGCCCGTCGTAGGAATCACGATTGCCATCGCAAGCATGAACGATGAGGACACCCATTGAGCTGCAGCGGGGTCAACCGCGAGGTCCGACATGATGCTCGGAATTGCAACGGCGATGACTGTCTCATTCAACGACAACACGAAAGTGGCTGCTATCAGAATTGGTACTTGACCGCGCGGCTGCTGAGATGCTCGGGTCAGCGTTGTGCGCTTGGACAATGAATCCTCACCTGACGGCCGACGGCCCGTCGTTTTCAAATGGTCT
The DNA here is from genome assembly GCA_049314515.1 of Microbacteriaceae bacterium. GTDB lineage: Bacteria > Actinomycetota > Actinomycetes > Actinomycetales > Microbacteriaceae > RFQD01. The sequence goes on along the minus strand of JBMOEY010000048.1, from coordinate 8,177 downwards.
GATAGGTAATGCCAGCTAATCGTTGCACCGCTGCACTGACGCGTCAACTCGATTGGGTGAACGGGTCATCGAGGCTCGTGAGTTCTCATCGGATGCCCGATCATGATTAAGTTCTCAGACTGTCGAGGCATCCCGAAGGAATATCCGCACGCCCGCACCAGCGAGTTGCGCGGCTACGGAACGTCCGCTCACAGAAGCATCGCCTTGCGAGCGCCACCCCGGAACATCGAGCGCAAGTTCGGAGAACGTATTGCCGCCTGGTGCCAGAATCGTCACGTCGATTGGTGAGTCGACCGTGTTCACGAGAACGATTGCATCCTGCTCGGGGTTACGGAGCAGAGCGGCGTAGACGCGGTCGTCCGACACGTCGAGAGCGTCGTGGATCACTCGCCCGGATGCGAGCACGGGGTGTGTGAGCCGCGCGGAGTTGACCGCAGCTACCTCAGCCTCGATTCCCTCCTCTCCACCGACGAAAGTCATGTAGGGCTCGCCGCGCAGGGCGAAGATGGCCATCAGTGCCGCTGTGCGTGACTCGCCATGCTGATTCCGGCGCCACTTACGACCGGGGCTCGGCCACCAGAAGGTGTCATGACTGTCAATATGGTGCGCGGTCATCGCGTTGAAGGGCAAACTGCGGTCTCGGTGCGCGAGCCATTCCACGAGCTCGCGTGCGTCTCGAATCCAGTGATCCCGACGATTCTCCGTGGCGGTAATTGCACGAACAAGCCATTGTTCGTCGTAGTTGTAGGTGAGGTCCATGTCACGGCGGAACAACGCCCCTGACGGCTCGGTGTAGAGCAGCGCGTCAGGTCTGGCCTGACGAATCGCCGTTCGGAGCATCGCAAAGAGAGGAACCGATCCGAGCATGGAGACGTGCGCCGATGACCTCGTGCGTTCACTCCAGTTCATGAAGTAGTTGTAGGAGGGTGCATCGAACCGGAATCCGTCGGCGTTCAGCCTCTCAAGGAGATCCAGGCAGACGTTGACGAAGTACTCCTGCCAACCGGGGTGTGCCGTATCGAAGGCGTTGGTGTAGATACCGATCGGATTTCCCGCGCTGTCTTCGCAGAACCACTCGGGGTGCTCGAGCCGGAGGGGGTGCACGTGCGGCGAACCAGCGGTCCAGTGCGGCGAGAAGTCGAGCACGTGGCGCGCCCAGGCGATGGAATAGGGCTCGAACTCGTCCTCTTCCAGCACGGTGATGTCGTCGACGGTCTCATCCATGCGATGGCCGAATGCTCCGGCTTTGATTGATTCGACCGCGGTTTTCACGATCTCGCCATCAATCACACCGTGAAGAAGAATGTCGAGAATTACCTTCATGCCTCGTTTGTGGCAGAGCTCGATGAGCTCCTTCAGGTCGCCCTCTTCACCGTACGAGACCGTGATGTCGTCATAGTCGGCCACGTTGTAGCTCGGGAACGGATGCTGGGGCATGATCTGCAGCGCGGTGAACCCCAAGGCGTGTATGCGATCGAGGTCGTCGATCAAGTCTCGAACGGTCGGATACGGCGAGTACGTGTATCCGTTGTGGAACACTGAGAACCCGATCTGAACCTCGTAGAGGTTCGCGGCCGCTCCCCACTCCGGAGCGTCACCGTGAGCGGCAATGGAGTTGCGAGCGAGAGCACCCGGAACCTCATCGAGCACCTCGGTGAAAGTGGACGGTACCAGGTCGAGGTGGAGGGCGTCCACGCTCAACCTCGCGCCCGGCACGAGGACCCCTGCGACATCCGCCAGCCAATGCAAGTGAAAACCATCACCGTCGGGTTCGAACCAAATGTCCCCGATGGTGTCCGTCTGAATCGGCCAGAACACCCAGGTGAGGGGGTTGTCGGTGTCTTCAAACGCGAGCAGGCCGGTGGAACCGTTCACTCCGCCCACCGGTGACACGTAGAGGCGCTGAGAGATGGCCTGGATTTCCAGGTTGGATCTGTACTTTCCACCTGGAGCCTGGAGTCTCCAGTGCGACGCTGTTGAGGGTGCGAGCTGCAGATCGAGTTGCACATTTCGAACTGTTGCCTCCTGTGTCGCAACAACGTCAACGGAGACCGACACTCGAGGAAATGCGCTCTGGAACCGGTAGGTCCACTCGAGCGCGAAAGGACCAGTGACCGAGGTGGTGACGCGGTGGATGCGGTGGCCTTCGCCCAGACTGGTGAGATGTATCGCCGGCTCGGCAGGCATGACGGCGGTTGCGACGGCCCCCTCGTAAACCAGCCCGCCCATTGCGCCGCGCACTTCGTTGCCTCCCGTGGTCACCGTGAGCACGGCTGGGTTGAGAAACTCGCGCCCCCCTGTCTCTAGGCCGAGAGGTGCTCCGCTGTGCGGATCGATCATCACCACAACATCGGAGAACTCGGAGGTAAGGCGAAGAGGGGTGGGATTTTTCATCAGTTTCTCACGCAATCTGGTAATACCGGACAGGCCAATCCCGAAACAATATCACGGCGGCACGACGGCCGCACGGCCTTAGATCCCTAGAGGCGGAGCGCCGGATATACCTCGGCTCTCCAACATCTCCGAGATGGGCCGATCAACGTCGTCGCCGAACAGCGACAGGGCAAGGCTGAGATGATCTGCCATGAGCTTGCCCGCGAGGTCGGCATCGCCGGCGCGGATGGCTTCGGCCAGCTTGCGATGCTGGGGATCGCCGATCTCCCGCACGTGAGGATCGCTATGGCTTCTCAACATGAGCGAGTAAACCTGAGCGCGGATCGAGCCGAACATCAGCGCAATGACCGGATTACCGGAGGCGGTCGCGATTGCCTCGTGGAACTGGAGATCGGTTGAGGCACGATCTACCAGGGATTGGGCCTCCTCGTGTCGGAGGAGAACCTCATCCAGTCCCTCCATCGCCCGCTGTGGGGCCGCCGCGGCGTAGCGTGCTGACGTGACCTCGACCATCAGGCGCGCCTCGACCAGATGACGTGTCGTAATTCCCGTGCGTGCCGCGGCGCGGTTCAGCGACTGCGAGAGCTCGTCGACGGCGACCTCGCGCACATACGTTCCGCGTCCCGCCTGAACATCAACCAGTCCACGCTCGACAAGTCCGGAAAGTCCCTCTCGAATTACGGGTCGGCTCACTCCGTATTCTTCCGCGAGCTCCCTCTCGGACGGAAGCTTCTGCCCCGCGGCGAACTCGCCGTCGATAATTCGAAGTTCCAAACGTCTGATGATTTCCGACTTACGCAATGGACTACTCACAGCACTCCCAATCAGGTTCACATAACTTTACCTGTCCGGCCAGTCTGTTGAATCGTTGACTCAAGACTCAAGACTCAAGACTGAACAATGTCGCGCGCAAGTCGAAATCCGATATGCGACGTTGACGAGTCGCGCGTCTGAGGCGAGCGCGCTGCCGGCCGATAACGTCGTCGACACCCGTTCGCGCGGGATGCTGGCCACGCAGGATCGCGGCCCGCGATGGTGAGCACACCGGGGAGTTCGAGTAGCACTCGGTAAGCACGGCGCCTGCCGCAGCGAGGCGATCCAGGAGGGGCGTCTTGAGATCGGCAGAACCGAAGCACCCGAGGTCGCCGTAACCGTGGTCATCGGTGATAACGACCACAATGTTCGGTCGGGTGCGCTTACTCAAGTCGCCAACCATCCGGCGTCAACCCCCAGTTCGCTTCCCACTCTCTCGAACAGCGGCATCAATTCGAGCGGAGCCGAGATGAGGGCGGTGGTTCCGCCGGAGTGAACGTCGCCCAACCAGACATCACGCCATTCATCTCCGGCCGGGAAGTAGACCGTGCGCTCGATAGCGCCCGCGTGCACAATCGGCGCGGCAAGCAAGTCTCGGCCGAGAAGGAATTGGTTGTCGATGCCGCGTGCGCCTTCGTCATCCGGGTATGCGAACCAGAGTGGACGAATCGGAGGAAGTCCGTCTGAGGTCGCGAGATCCATCTGCTCTTGCAGATAAGGGCGGATCCGCTCCCGGAAGGCGAGAAGACCCCGGATGACGTCATAAGCCTCGTCGCCGAAGGACCAGACTTCGTTGGGGTCACCGGTCGAGAAGAGGCCGGAGTTGTAGAAGTCGGCGTGCCGGTTGCCGTGAAGCCGAAACACGGGCCAGAGCACAGCGAATTGGAACCACCGCACGACAAGCTCTCGAAAGTACGGGCTCTCGATGTCCGAATCGAAGAAACCACCGATGTCGCTGGTCCACCAGGGGATTCCGCTGACCATCATTCCCAAGCCCGCGCTGAGCTGACCCTGAAGAGCCTCCCAGGTTGACTGAATATCGCCAGACCAGATGGCTGCCCCATAGCGCTGGCTGCCCGCCCATGCTGAGCGAATCAGAATCATCCCGTCGTCGAAACCATCGGCGGTGAGTCCGTCTCGAACGGCCTGAGCAAAGTGCAACGGAAAGGAACCGGACACCTCCACGCCCGGGCCCGAACTGTATTCCATCGTCTCTTCTCGAAACTGGGAGGTCGAGTCTCTGATTTCGGGCTCGCACGCATCGAGCCAGAAAGAGGAGATCCCGATCGAACTGTAGCTCCGGCGGAGTCGGTCCCAGAGGAATACCCGCGCATCGCTGTTCGTCAGGTCCAACAAGCTCAGGTCGAGCCCCTCGGGTGACTCGCGGTCGGCGTAGGAGAACACCGCCAGCGATTCGGCTCCCGTCGCGAGAACGAGCCGGCCGTCAGCCTCAAGCGGAGCGTGATTCTCGCTCAGCGGACTCACGTGAGGCCACACGGAGACGAGGAGGCGCACACCATTCTCGGCGAGTTCGGCTGCCATGGCGGCCGGGTCGGGCCACAACTCACGATCCCAGTCCCAGTTGCCCATGTGAGTCCAGTGCATGTAGTCCACGAAGATTGCCGTCAGGGGTAACCCGCGCGCGAGGTGCTCGCGGGCAACGGCCATGAGCTCCTCCTGAGATTCGTAGTAGCTCTTGCTCTGCCAGTAACCCGTCGCCCAGTGAGGGAACTTTGGGGCGAATCCGGTGAGCGTGTGGTAACGACGAAGCACTTGGGCTGGCGTATTCCCGGAGTAGATGAAGTAGTCAATCTCTCGCGCGGCTCGCGCGTGCCATCTGGTGTGGTTCGCTGCGAACTCGACCTGGCCCACGGATGGAGTGTTCCAGAGCATTCCGTAGCCGCGGGAAGAAATGACAGCAGGGATCGAGACCTGAGTGTTGCGGTGCACCAGTTCAACGACGCATCCCCTGAGATCGAGGTGCGGGAGTGAATGCTGACCCAGTCCGTAGAAGCTTTCCCCGTCGTACGCATCGAATGTCATCGTCGTTTCGAGAAGACCAGATGCCGAACGATGAAACCGACGATGGGGCAGGAGGGGTGGCTCGCGAGGATCAAAAGGCGGTTCCGCGACGAGGGGCTCAGTCCCTCTGAAAAATGAGATGCGCCCCGACAACTCCAAGGACACATTCACGTCACCTGAGTGCAACACAATACGGTCATCGAGCTCCTGCACTGCCGTGGGGGCCGTTGCAACCGCATCGTCCGCAAGCGCGAGGTCGAATGACGTGACGGGAATCGTGCCCGCCCTCACTCGAAACGTGGAATCACCCCAACAGTCGATGCGAACGGTCTCGCCGGGCAGGGTGAGCACGACTCCCGTGCGGGTCATCTCGAACAAGTGATCTTCTTTCTGTTGGATCGAAGTCGAATAGATCTGGCTACTTGACGCTGCCGGCGGAGAGCCCGCCGACGATGTACTTCTGGCCGTAAAGGAACATGAGAACAACAGGAAGGGCCGAAAGTATGGCACCCGCTGAGAAGGCTCCCCAGTTGTCGCTGCGGAACGTGTTGATCATGGTGAACAGGCCCACGGTCGCGGTCTGCATGTTGGGATCAGAGAGCAGAGCCGAGGCAATCACGTAGTCTCCGGCTACCGCGATGTAAGTGATCATCCACACGACCACCAAGATGGGAGCCACGAGAGGAATAATGATGGTGAAGAACGTTCGAATGTGCGAAGCCCCGTCGATCTTCGCAGCCTCGTCGATTTCCCGCGGGACGGTATTGAAATACCCGTACATGAGATAGGTGTTGACTCCAAGCGCTCCTCCCAAATACACCGCAATCAATCCTGTGTGTGTATTGAGGCCCAGCACTGGTACTGCTTCCCCTAGAGTGCGCACCAGCAAGAAAATGGCAACAACCCCAAGGAATTGAGGAAACATCTGGGTCAACACCAACGCGCCAAGACCAATTCGGCGACCTCGGAATCTCAGGCGAGAAAATGCATAGGCTGCGAGGGATCCAAAAAGCAGGGCGATGGTCGCAGCTGCCGCAGAAACAATCAAGGTGTTGAACCACCAGGTTAAATATGGCCGAGCGGGATCAGAAACCAGATCGACATAGTTGTCGAACGAGAAGCTCGCAAAAATCTGATTCGATGCCGTCAGTGTTCCTGACGAGGCGAACGACGCAGAAACGACGTATAGCAGGGGAAACACTGCGAAAACGCACATCACGATGGCGACAAGGTGCCTCCACGCGCGCTGTGTGACCCACGTGAAGAAGGACATCTTGGTGCTCATCAGTAGACCTCCTCAAGTGATCGCGTGCGACGGAACAAAAAGATGGACATGACCGTGATGACCAAGAAGATGATGACCGCAAAGGCGCTCGCCAAGCCGTAATCGACGGTTTTGTTTACGAATGCTTGCTTGTACACCAGAGTGATGAGGATGTCTGTCGCACCAGCGTTGATTGACGAGTCGAGGTTGATCGGACCACCGCCAGTGAGCACGAAAATCGTGTTGAAGTCGTTGAAGCTGAATGCAAAGCCCGCGACCAGCAGCGGTGACGTCGCGACCAGAACCAGTGGCAAAGTGATTCGGGAAAACACTTGACTCGGCTTTGCACCGTCTACGCGCGCGGCGTCGGCCAACTCCGGTGGAACCGATTGCAGAGCCCCTGTGCACACCAGGAAGAAGTAGGGAAAACCAAACCAGACGCTCACAAGAATGACGCTGATTTTGGCCAGAATTGGGTCCTGAAGCCACGGTACAGTCGCGCCGCCGAGCAACACTTGATTGACAAATCCAAATGTCTCATTGAGCAGTCCTGACCAAATCAAGCCAGACAGGAAGACAGGAAACGCGTACGGCAGGATGAGGAGCGACCGATATACCCGTGTTCCTCGAAGTCCGTTGATTGTTATGGCGAGAAAGAGGCCGAGTGCGAAGGTGAGCGCTACGGAGATAACGGCATACGTGAGCGTCCAGACGAACACCCCTAACAACTCGAACTGCGCCGACGCCCCGAGGGCCTTCGAATAGTTGGCGAATCCGATGGCAGTGTTCCAGCCGGGTTGCAACTCCTCGCCATTCGCATCAACGAAGTTGCCCTTGCCGTTGTCGGCGAAAGTGTTGCCGGTGCTCGGGTCAACGAAGGTATCGTTCGATGCGTCGAACACCAGGTTCGCAGTAAAGACATAGGCCGTCGACCCGTCCGCTGATCGAAGGTAGCCGTTTGCCGGATTCTCGTCGAGTGGAACTTCGAGTTCAGCAAGTTTTTCTTGAACCGCGAAGATTTCCACAAGCTTGAGGGTCTTGTACCCAGTGACTTCTGTTGCGATCCCACTCACCGTCTTGCTGGGCACCACGGATTCCAGCGGCTGGTCTTGTCCTCCCAGAAGAAATTCACCGTCCGGCGACGTTGCCAACAGGAACAAGTTGCCACCCTGTTCAAGGACTCGTACGTCGTATGTCGGCGAGTCTTCAACGCGAACGATGGAATTGTTGATGATGGACTCAATCGCCGAGTCTTTAGAGACGTTGTGCCCAGATCCGGCGTTGGTGAAAGAGATGATGACCGTGTAGACGATCACGAAGACCTGGAAAACAAGAAGAAACACCAGTCCCGGTGTGAGGTACTTGGCTGCAAGCCCTCCCCGTCGCCAATAGATCACGTTGATGACGATGAGACCGAGGATCGCAATCACAGCGAGCCATTTCTGATCGATGAGAAAGAACTGCGACACCATAAACAGGCCGAATGCGTCGACCAGGCCGATGAGGATGACCTTGACCGTCAATCCGAAAATGCTTGCCTTTGGTCGACGGCCCGAACCGACGCTGACTGGCGTATTAGTCGATAGACGCGCCATTTGCTCTTCCTCTTTTAGTTACTTGGGGGAAAAGTGTCCCCGGGGTTTCCCCCGGGGACACCGGTTCAGTTAACTACCCGGCGGCAATA
>JBMOEY010000047.1:0-11201 GCA_049314515.1 Microbacteriaceae bacterium | reverse complement strand
CGCAACGACGTGCAGCACTTCGTGCGTCGCGACCAGCACCTCATCGTGGAAAACAACACCACCGCCTGGACCACGAAGTTTTCGGCAGGTGAAGAGATCAACATCCCGCTGAAGAATGCCGACGGTCGATTCATTGCCGATGCCGACACGATTAGGCGCATCGAAGACAACGGGCAGGTCACGTTTAGGTATTTCGGCGTGAACCCGAACGGTTCTGCGGATGACATAGCAGGAGTCTCGAACGAACGCGGCAACGTGGTCGGGCTCATGCCCCACCCCGAGCATGCGGTGGAACCGGGATTCGGCCCGGACACTGCGACACACATGCGTTCTGGTCTGGATGGTCTGCGCTTCTTCACGTCGGTCATTGAGCGAGTACTCGCATGAGCGCTTCCACACGCAAATCCACACGCACGTTCACGCCAAAGCGCGTCTATTTCATCCTCGCTATTGCCGAAGCCTGCACGTGGACCCTGCTCATCACCGGTCTTATCGTGCGCGCGACGGCGGGAATCGACCCCACCGCACTGTTCGTCATCGGCGGTCTGCACGGCTTCGTATTCATTAGCTACGGCGCAACAGCAATTCTCGTTGCAATCAACCAGCGCTGGCACTTTCTGGTTGGACTGCTCGCCGTCGTGACTGCGATCTTGCCGTATGCGACCATCCCGTTCGACATCGTTCAATCACGCCGGGGTGCCTTGAACGGCGATTGGCGACTGGACGAAACCGACGACCCGCGAGATCGTCACTGGTTCGATCGATTTGTGCGCTGGTTCTTGAATCGGCCCGCGCTGCTGATTCTCGCGATTCTGGCCGCCGTCATTCTCATCTTCAGCGTTCTCTTGCTCGCGGGCCCACCCGGAGGTAGCTCATCGTGAACCGTCCCGTCGCCGACACAGTCGACAACGCCATCGCGACACCTGACAAAGAGCAGCCATACGCTGCCTTAGGGCTCAAACCCGACGAGTACGCGCGAATCAAAGAGATTCTCGGGCGCCGCCCCACCAGTGGCGAGCTCGCCATGTACTCCGTCATGTGGAGTGAGCACTGCTCCTACAAATCGAGCAAGATGTACCTTCGGCAGTTCGGCCAAAAGGTCACGCCGAAAATGCGCGAGCGCCTCATGGTCGGAATGGGCGAAAACGCCGGTGTCGTCGACATTGGGGAGGGCTGGGCCGTCACGTTCAAGGTGGAGAGCCACAATCACCCGAGCTACATCGAACCCTTCCAGGGTGCGGCCACCGGTGTCGGCGGAATCGTCCGCGACATCATCTCGATGGGTGCGCGACCGGTCGCAATCATGGATCAGCTTCGCTTTGGTGCCGTGGAGAACGCCGACACCGCACGCGTCGTTGCGGGTGTCGTGGGCGGCATCAGTTTTTATGGCAACTGTTTAGGGCTTCCCAATATCGGTGGCGAGACGTACTTTGACGCCGTGTACCAAGGAAACCCGCTCGTCAACGCACTCGCGGTCGGCGTTCTGCGCCATGAAGACCTGCACTTGGCGAATGCCTCGGGCGTGGGCAACAAAATCGTGCTGTTCGGGGCGCGCACCGGCGGCGATGGCATCGGTGGCGCATCCATTCTCGCGTCTGACTCATTCGATTCGACCGGACCGACCAAGCGTCCAGCCGTGCAGGTCGGCGACCCGTTCGCCGAGAAGGTTCTGATCGAGTGCTGTCTCGAGCTCTACCGTGGCGGGCTCGTCGAAGGTATTCAAGACCTCGGAGCCGCCGGCATTTCGTGCGCAACGAGCGAGCTCGCGGCAAACGGCGACGGAGGCATGTTCGTCGAACTCGACAACGTGCTGCTGCGCGACCCGACACTCACGAGCGAAGAGATCCTCATGAGTGAGAGTCAAGAGCGCATGATGGCCGTCGTCGAACCGGGCAAGCTCGAGGCATTCCTGGCTGTGACGGCGAAATGGGATGTTGAAACCAGCGTCTTGGGCGAAGTCACCGACACTGGCCGCCTGATAATTCACCACAACGGACACGAAATCGTCAACGTTGACCCCTCGACCGTTGCCGTCGATGGCCCGGTGTATGAGCGCCCGGTGGCGTACCCCACATGGATTGACGCACTGAACGCCGATTCTGCGTCCGTTCTGGCGCGGCCGACCGATGGCGCGACTCTCCGCGAGCAATTCTTGTCACTCGCCGCAAGCCCCAACCTTGCCGACAAGAGCATGATCACCACGCAATACGACTACTTCGTCATGGGCAACACGGCGCTGTCGTTCCCCGACGATGCGGGAATGATTCGTGTTGATGAGGAGTCGGGGCTCGGATTCTCCATCGCAACCGACTGCAACGGCCGCTATTGCCAGCTCGACCCTTATCAGGGCGCCCAGCTCGCACTCGCCGAGGCGTACCGCAATGTCAGCGTGACCGGTGCGGTGCCCGCAGCTGTGACTGACTGCCTCAACTTCGGGTCACCCGAAAACCCCGAGGTTATGTGGCAGTTCCAGCGCGCGGTCGAGGGACTCTCCGATGCGTGTCAGGCCATGGAGATTCCCGTGACCGGCGGGAACGTATCGTTCTACAACCAGACCGGTGATGTGGCCATTCACCCGACCCCGGTGGTCGGTGTACTCGGCATCATCGATGATGTCGCGCGGCGTATCCCGAGTGCGTGGCAAGAAGAGGGCCACAACATCTATCTTCTCGGTGTCACCAGCGTCGAACTCGATGGCTCTGCGTGGGCAAACACGATTCACAACCACCTCGGCGGTCGCCCGCCGGCCGTTGATCTCGAGCGCGAGGTTGCACTCGCAAGCCTGCTTCACGGAGCAGCTCTCGAAGGCCTCGTCACTAGCGCCCACGACTTGTCCGACGGTGGTCTCGCACAGGCGCTGGCCGAGGCGGTTTCACGCTTTGGCGTTGGCGCTCGTGTGTACCTGGACGAGATTCTCGAGCGCGACGGCGTTGACGCCGCGACGGCACTGTTCAGCGAATCAACCGGTCGCGTTATCGTGTCGGTCGATCGCGTCGACGACGTCAAGTTCGTTGGTCTGTGCGAGGCGCGCGGTTACCCCGTTCTTCGCATCGGAGTAACCGATCGAAAGGGAGCCGAAGCCGAGCTTGACGTGCAGGGTCTCTTCCGCATCCCTGTTGCCGAAATAGCTCAGCGCAGCGCCGAAACTTTACCGAAGTACTTCGGTTAGTCCCTGAGTCGCCTAGGTTTTCGCCCGTCGACGAAATGCCGCGAATGCCAGAACTGCGACGCCGCACAACACGGTGAGCCCACCGGCGGCCACGATAGCGAACGTGTCAATTCCCGTGTTGGCGAGTTTGCCCAACGTCGTCACGGCAACGTTTCCAAAGTCATCAAATGTCGTTCCACCCGGCCCAGACGTGCCAACGGAAATCTTGATGGAGTCAACAACGTCCGTGGTTGTCGTCATGGCGCGGAATGAATTCGCCGCCAGATGAATGACATAGTTCTGGCTGGGAACGGCTCCCTGAATGACGAATTCAAACGGAAACGAGGCGCCACCCGTCGAGCAAGTGTAAGAGCCAGATGTGAGAAGCGGGACTGTCACGCCGGTATCCACTGTTCCGCACATGCCGTTCCACGGAAGATACGGCTGAGGAATCAACCCAATTTGGTCTGACGCCGAGAAAACAAAGCCCTCGGGTAAATCAATGTAGAAGCGATCGGGTGTCGGTAACGTGACGAGGGGGAAGGTGATTGTCACGCTCTGTGGGTTCAACTCACCCGACGTAAAGGTTGAGTGGTCGATGGTCATGCTCGAGCTGACGTCGGTCGGACTCGCCAAAGCCGGAGTCGAGATGCCGACAATCGCAAGCCCGGCCAAACCTACAATGACACCGAGTCGTTTCGTGATGTCACCCTAGCCTTCCTCAGCAATGCGGACGTGATGACGAATGACCTCCGACACGACGAAGTTGAACCACTTTTCGGCAAAAGCGGGATCGAGGTCTGCTTCTTCGGCGAGCGCCCGCAGTCGAGCGACCTGACGAGCTTCTCGTTCCGGGTCGGACGGACTGAGTCCGTGCGCCGCTTTCAACTCGCCGACTTTTTGTGTGAACTTGAATCGCTCGGCCAACAAGTTGATAAGTGCTGCGTCAATGTTGTCGATGCTCTGGCGTATGCTCGCCAAGTCGGCGCGAACGGACTCGTCCATGTGCGAATCCGACATTGCGTCACTCATGCGAATGAGACTACCGAATAGCAGGTGGCTCGCACGCCTGCGGGGGCGTGATTAAACCAGGTCGTACAACACCACAATCGCGTCGCGAGCAGGGCCCACGCCGATGGCGGAGAAGCGGGCACCGCTCATGGACTCCAGTGCGCGAACGTATTTCTGGGCGTTAGTCGGCAGATCATCAAACGATCGCGCTCTCGTGATGTCTTCGGTCCAGCCGGGGAACATCTCGTAGATGGGCTTGGCGTGGTGGAAGTCGGATTGGTTGACCGGCATCTCGTCAAAACGCGTGCCGTCAACGTCGTATGCCACGCACACGGGAATTTCGACCAGCCCGGTCAGTACATCCAGCTTGGTCAAGACAAAATCGGTCACTCCGTTGATGCGCGCCGTGTAGCGGGCAATCGGGGCGTCGTACCATCCGCATCGACGTGGTCTTCCGGTCGTGGTGCCGAATTCAAAGCCCGTCTTGCGCAGAAACTCGCCCGACTCGTCGAACAATTCGGTGGGGAACGGGCCGGAACCCACGCGCGTCGTGTAGGCCTTGACCACCGCTATTACGCGGTCGACACGGTTTGGTCCGATTCCCGAACCCGTGGACGCCCCGCCCGCGGTGGCATTCGATGAGGTCACAAACGGGTAGGTTCCGTGATCGACATCGAGCATGGTTGCCTGGCCACCCTCGAAGAGCACAGTCTTGCCCGCATCCAGCGCCTGGTTCAAGTCAAGCGCGGTGTCGGCGACGAGAGGTCGCAACCGCTCCGCATAGCTGAGCAGTTCACTAACGACCTCGTCGGCATGAATCGCACGTCGGTTGTAAATCTTGACCAGCAGGTGATTCTTGACCTCGAGTGCGCTCTCGACCTTTTGTCGCAGAATTCCCTCGTCGAAGATGTCTTGAATTCGGATCCCCACGCGATTGATCTTGTCGGCATAGGTCGGGCCGATGCCGCGGCCCGTCGTGCCGATCTGACGCTTGCCCAAGAAACGCTCGGTGACCTTGTCGAGGGTGCGGTGATACAGCGTAATCACGTGCGCGTTGGCCGAAACCTTGAGACGTGACACATCGATTCCGCGAGCGCTCAAGGCGTCAATTTCGGCGAAAAGCACCTCGAGGTCGATGACCACTCCATTGGCGATGACGGGCGTGACGCCAGGTGTCAGAATGCCCGACGGCAACAAGTGCAGCGCATACTTTTCGTCTCCGACGACCACGGTGTGACCGGCGTTGTTTCCGCCATTGAACTTGACCACATAGTCGATGCGATCGGCGAGCAGATCGGTGGCCTTGCCTTTGCCTTCGTCACCCCACTGGGCACCGATGAGCACGATTGCTGGCATGGTTGAGACCCCTCAATTGACGAATGGGCGGTCTCGACGTACTCGACCACGATGCCCGGCACAAGTCTACGCGAGGGCAGGCGTGTCACTACGTGACGATGGGGATGCCCGTCTCGGCCGACGCGTCCGTCACGCCGCCGAGGTTTGTAACATTCTCGATTCCGATCGAGCGCATGAACGCAAGCGCGTTTCCCGAGCGTTGGCCCGACCGGCAGTACACAACATAAGTGCCATCGGCATCGAGCGCCGCGACCGCACCTTGAAACGCCGGTTCATAAATGTCTATGTTGATGGCGCCTTCTAAATGACCATCGGCGAATTCTTGCGGTGTGCGAACGTCGATGATGACGGTGGTGCTATCCATCTCAATTTCCTCCGGTCTTGAACGTAACGTGCTGCATGACCCACGCGTGCATCGCCACGGCTGCGGCAGCGGACGCATTGATGGAACGGGTCGACCCAAATTGGGTGATCTCGATCACGGCCTCAGCGACCGCTATCGCCTCGTCACTGAGTCCGGGGCCTTCCTGGCCAAACAGGAGCGCGCAACGTTGTGGCAACGCGAAGGTCTCGAGAGGCACACATCCTGGCACATTATCGATGGCCAGAATCGGGATGCCCTGCTCCCGCGCCCATGTCGCAAACACGGCCACGGTCTCATGATGCATCACGTGTTGGTAGCGGTCGGTCACCATCGCACCGCGCTTGTTCCAACGACGACGCCCGATGATGTGCACCGTGTCGGCGGCAAAGGCGTTGGCACTTCGCACAATCGAGCCGATGTTCATGTCGTGCTGCCAGTTTTCAATTGCCACGTGAAACGGATGCCGGTGCTCATCGAGGTCAGCCACAATCGCTTCCATGCGCCAGTATCGGTAACGGTCGATCACGTTTCGCGTGTCACCGTCGCGCAATAGCTCCGGGTCGTAGTGGTCGTCGCTCGGCCATTCGCCCTGCCACGGGCCGACGCCGGCGGTGCTCGTCTCGTGCGTCGGGTTGTCCACCCGCCTAGGCTAGCGAAGGAATCATCCCGTTAGCCCAAGGAGCACAATGACCCACGCCATCGTGATGGATGCCCCCGGAGGGCCCGAAGTTCTCTCTTTCCGAGAGGTTGCGACCCCCGTCCCCGGTCCGGGCGAGGTGCTGGTCCGTCCACATGCCATTGGTGTCAACTTCATCGACATTTATCGACGTCAAGGTATCTATCCGATCACGCTGCCACACGTCCCCGGCTTCGAAGGTGCCGGTGAAGTTGTTGCACGTGGAGAGGGCGTGACGAGCGTGTCCATCGGAGACCGGGTTGCGTTCTGTGAGGCAGCCGACGCTTATGCCACCGATGTTGTGATCAATGTCAATGTCGCATTGCCGGTTCCCGAAACCATGGACATGGACATCGCTGCCGCGTTACCGCTTCAGGGAATCACCGCGCACTACCTAGTCAACTCCACCTTCCCTTTGGAGCCCGGTCACACGGTGCTCATTCACGCGGGGGCGGGCGGAGTCGGACTATTGCTCATCCAGCTTGCCAAGCTTCGTGGGGCACGAGTGATTACCACGGTGTCAACGCCTGAAAAAGAAGTTCTCGCCCGCGCCGCAGGAGCCGACGTCGTGATTGGCTACGACAACTTCGACGTCGTCGCTCGCGA
Source organism: Microbacteriaceae bacterium (assembly GCA_049314515.1). Taxonomy (GTDB): domain Bacteria; phylum Actinomycetota; class Actinomycetes; order Actinomycetales; family Microbacteriaceae; genus RFQD01. The sequence continues at coordinate 4,040 of JBMOEY010000047.1, read as the reverse complement.
CGTGACCGACGGCGTGGGAGTTGACGTGGTTTTCGACGGCATCAGCAAGACCACGTTCGATCGCTCCCTCGCATCACTTCGGCCTCGCGGAATGCTTGTGCTGTTTGGGGCGGCCTCTGGTCCGGTCGATCCGTTCGACCTACAACGCCTCAACTCAGGTGGTTCGTTGTATGTCACGCGGCCGTCAATAGGGCATTACCTGCTCACGCCTGAAGAGCGTGCCTGGCGATGGAACGACCTCGTCGAGGCTGTGCAATCGGGGCGACTGGATGTTCGAATAGGTAATCGTTATCCGTTGACCGAGGCAGCTCAGGCACACGAGGATCTTGCCGCGCGCGCAACCACAGGCAAGCTCTTGCTCACCCCGTAGCTACCAGCGAACCGCTCAATTGCGACCTATCGGTCGTCGAGGCAAAACACACAAAGGTGCCTTTAGTTTCGCGCCACTGTAACGCTGTCACGGGAAAACTGAACGTGACAACCACGTGGGGAGTCGACTGCGCGGACGACGGAAGGATGACACCCGGTGCCGTGCACAGGGGCAGCACGCTCGATTGCACGGAGCCTTCACCCGGATACGCGTTTGCCGAGAATCCGGGTACTTGCCCAACCCGAATCACCTGCGCCGCGTGTGGAAGGCCACAGGAAACAACGTCGTAGGTGGTCTCCCACGTTCCAGGAAAAGTGGAGAGGCACGTGCCCGTGAGTAAGGACAAATAGCGATACGTTCCGGGCGCAAGCGAGGTTACTGGCGTGGGTGTCACCGTTGGTGTCGGTGAGGGCAAGTTGCGAGAAAACCCACTACTTGCGAACCAGAAGCCGCCGAGTGCGACCCCGATCGAAAGAATTGCCGTTCCAGTCCAAAAACCGGTCGTGGCGAGAAGCTGCTTATTCCAGGCCAAGGTCTGCCAGACCCACCGCAGAAAAGTAAGGGTACCCGGCTTCTTCAATGCGCTCTTTGGCACCCGTATTGCGGTCGACAACGACACACACGCCCACGACCGTTGCGCCGGCCTTTTCGAGAGCCTCAATCGCAGCTAGCGGCGAACCACCCGTGGTCGAGGTGTCTTCGAGTACGACGACACGCTTGCCGGAAACCTCCGGGCCCTCAACTTGGCGACCTCGCCCGTGGTCCTTGGGTTCTTTGCGCACGACAAACGCGTCGTACGCGCGGCCACGTGCGGCGCCTTGGTGAAGCACAGCGGTGGCGATGGGGTCGGCCCCCATGGTCAAGCCGCCCACAGCATCCACGTCGCCAATCGCGTCAATGAGTTCGAGCATGACCTCGCCGATGAGGGGAGCGACCCGGTGGTCAAGACTGACCTTTCGGAGGTCGACGTAATAGGTGGCCTTCTTGCCACTGGTCAGCGTGAAATCGCCATGGAAAACCGCATCAGACGAAATGTAGGAGATGAGTTGGGCGCGCGCGTCGGTCATGCCTCCAGCCTACTTCGGCGGTTGCCCAGTAATTTAGGGGCATGCGCATCGCGAGCTGGAACGTCAACTCAATTCGTGCCCGCGTCGAACGCGTTGTCGACTACCTCGTTCACGACGATGTTGACGTGCTGTGCATGCAAGAGATCAAGTGTCGCGAAACGCAGTTTCCGTACGAGCAGTTCACTGCGGCCGGCTACGACGTCGTACTGCACGGGCTCAACCAGTGGAACGGCGTCGCCATCGCCTCACGCCTGCCCATCACCGATGTTCACGTCGGTTTTGACAACATGCCCGGCTTTGGAGCTCCGGGCGACGACGGGTCGCTCCCGCTTGAGGCGCGCGCACTCGCTGCCACGATAAACGACGTGCGGCTGTGGAGCCTGTACGTGCCTAATGGGCGCGAGCTCGATCATCCACACTTCACCTACAAACTTGCCTGGCTGGATGCGCTCGCGCACGACACGCGTGCCTGGCTGGCTGCCCACCCCGAGCAACCACTCGCCCTGCTCGGCGACTGGAACGTTGCCCCGTTCGACCATGACGTGTGGGACATTGCAGAGTTCGTCGGCTCAACCCACGTGTCACAGGCGGAGCGCGATGCCTTCTTTGCATTCGAAAACGTTGGGCTCGCCGACGTCGTACGTCCGCTCGTTCCCGACGGCTATACGTACTGGGACTACAAGCAACTTCGTTTTCCGAGAAACGAAGGGATGCGCATCGACTTCATCATGGCGAACCCCGCGTTTGCCCAACTCGTGACCGACGCGCACATCGCTCGCGACGAGCGCAAGGGAGACGGCCCGAGCGATCACGTGCCGGTTGTTGTCGACCTCACGTTCGGTGACGAAGACGACGATCGCCCGATGTTTCTCTAGCGCTGGCCAAATCCGCGCGTTGGCCAGCCTTTATTTGGTTCGCCCGGTGAACTGATCCATCGTGTGGTACACCCCAAAGATTTTGTCGGCCACCCAGTCATAGGCGCCCTGCGGGAGAATTCCCTTGACGAGGGTCGAGATGCGTGCGACCCGCGGAAGGATCAACAGATTCTTTTTTCCGCGAATCATTTCCGACCACACGCGTGAGACGACATAGCCCGGCTTCATGATGGGCATCAAGAGTGGGCCTTTAGCGCCGGCGAACATCCCGGTCGAAATGTAACTCGGGCATACGGTCAACACTTTGACGTTGCGCACCTTCATCTGCTCAAGCTCGAGCCGCATGGTGTCACTCCAGCCGAGCATGGCCCACTTACTGGCCGCGTAGACGCTCATGCGAGGGTTTGACACAAACGCGGACGCACTCGAAATGTTCACAACTCTTGCGTCAGCGCCTCCTGCGATCATGCCCGGCAAGAACGCGCGAGTGATGAGCATCGGGGCAATGGCATTGACTCGCATCGTCAGGTCGATTCCGCGCTCGGGTTCGTGATCGACGAACAGCGCGCCCGTGACGACACCCGCGTTGTTGATGATGACATCGACGCCACCGTGCTTTTTGATCACGTCAGCGCAGGCCTTTTCGACGGTCTTGGCGTCCGAAATATCAACTGTCGAGCCCACCACTTGCTGTCCGGCGTTGGCAGAGGCAGTCAGCCCCGTGACGGTTTCGGCAAGTTGTGACTTGTTCACGTCCCACAGCAGCACCAGCGCTGCTCCTTCGGCGACGGCACGCTCGGCATACAGCCGCCCCATACCCATTGCCGCACCGGTAATCAGAATTCGCGAACCCGCCACTGTGAAGGTCATGTCAGAAGTGTACGACGTCCGAGAGAACCATATTCAGTATTGAGCCCTCCTCACTACTTGGCATTCCCGATTTCGACGTCGAGGTCTACCGTGATTTCATGACGACCCAATTGGCGCGCCCAGAAATCGTGACCCATGTCGCGTGGCTAACCCTCAAGTCGGCCGCCGCGGCACTCCAGACCATGCAGGTGAAAGACGGGTCGATCCCCGATTCCACGCACCACTCGGATGCGCGCCGTCACGTCGAGGCGATTCAGGATGCCGTGCGCACGTTGTCGCCTTACTTTCCGCACGATGAGTCCTACCTCGAGGCCGTCGTCGCCGACTTCGGTCGCTGGGTCGAGAGCGATTTTGCCGAACCCGACTTTCTCGCATCCATTCTGGAATTTAGCCCCGCATCGCAGCGCATGGACGGTGTTCGCCACCTCGTGGTGTTCCCCATGTACACACAGAACGGGTCAGCGAATCGCTTCGTCGAGGCTGTGCTCATTGAAGTGATGTGGCCCGAGTTCATCGCCGAGCTCGAAGCCGGCGACTACGGAAACAAGATGTTCTTGCCATTGAGTTTTCTCGACTTCACGTCGGGGTACGACACCAACTCGGCTGTGCTGTTTCCCGAATCGGTGGCCATGCGCGAAGTACCCACCTTCACGTGGGGCGCAATTTTCCAAGACCGCGAGGCCGCACGCTTTCGCACCGTGATCGAGGCCGCGGTGGACATTACGAGCTTGGAGTTACCCGCCGAGGCCGAAGAACTCCTGAACGACACCGTTTTGGCTCAGCACACGTTCATCATGTGGGACATGATTCATGACGGCACGCACATGGACGGCGACCTTCCGTTTGACCAGTTCATGA
>JBMOEY010000046.1:0-11370 GCA_049314515.1 Microbacteriaceae bacterium | reverse complement strand
GCCCGAGTGTTGCCACTGCTGTGACAGCCACTAGGGACAGCACTGTCCGTAGTTTCTTGTTCATGTGTTACCTCTCTTGTTTGGTTTTTCTTCACCTGTGACGCTGAAGAAAGGATGCGCGAATCGCGCAAGTGGGCTGGTTGCCCGCGGGCCAGGGCCCGATACTGCCGTTACCCGTAGGTGTATGGGTTCGGGATGGGCTCGTCCTCGGGAATAGCCGGGCTCATCCACTCGTTCCACTGGTCCGGTCCGAGCTGTCCGCGAACATACTCGACCGAGTTGGCGACCTTGTCGCGAATCGGTGCGAGCGGCAGGTTTATGCGTTCGCCGTCGTACTTGACGACCTTGCCGTCAATCACGACCGTGTGCACATCCGCGGTACCGGCCTGGTAGACGACGTGCGCGTAGGCGTTGAGGATTGGCGTCATCGCGGGCGACTCGTCGTTCTTGATCAGCACGACGTCAGCCTTCTTGCCCACGGTGAGCGAACCAATCTGGTCAGCCATACCGAGCGAGTGCGCGCCACCCATGGTGGCCTGCCAGACGGCGTCTTGCGCCGTCATGCGGTTGACCGTGACTGTTTCGCCCTTGGCCTGAGCCTCGAGGTGGTCACGCGACCGGAACGCACTGAGCGTCGAACGCATGGCCGAGAAGAAGTCGGCGCTCCACCACACACTCGTGTCCATTGACAGTGAGCTGGTGATGCCGTACTTCTTGATTTCCCACGACGAGGGATAGCCCTGTCCAGCGCTCTGCTCGCTCTCTGTCGAAACCGAGACGGTTCCTCCGGTGGCGGCAATCTTCTGGTAGCTCTCCTTGCCGAGAGACGAGGCGTGCACGTAGCAGACCTTGTCGGTCATCCAGCCACCGTCGAACATCTGGCTGATGCTGGTGTCGGTGGTTGCTCCCCACACACCCGCGTGGGTGGTGACGCGCAGGTCGAGGTCGCGAGCGGCCTTGAACGCCGACTCCTCGGGGAAGCCCTCGGCGCCCGTGACGTCGAATGCGAGCTGCAGGCCGAGCATGTCACTCGTCTTGAAGTCGCCGACCCATTTGCGGAACTCCGGTGCGTTGGCCCACTCCCACGGCGCTCCGAGGTAGTTGCCGTACGCGAGCACGAAGCGGCCAGGGATTTCCTTGAACGATTCGACAGCGGCGTCGGCATATTCGGGCGTGCGAAGAGCGTGTGACCAGTCGAGCGTGGTGGTGACACCCTGGTCAACCGACTCAAGTGCGCTGAGCAGGTTTCCAGCCTTGATGTCTTCCGGACGGAAGATGTGACCCCAGGTGAGGTAGTAGAAGACGAAGTACTGGGTGAGAGCCCAGTCGCCGCCGTATCCGCGGAGCGCGGTTTGCCACATGTGACGGTGAGTGTCGATCATGCCGGGCATGACAATGCCGCCCTTGGCATCAATCTCGACCGTGCCTTCGGGGACCTCGAGCTTGTGGCCCACTCCGGCGATTTTCTTGTCGACGATCAACACGTCGGCGTCGTACAGCACGCCCTGCGAGTCAACCGTGATGACGGTTCCATTACGAAAGACGACAGAACGACCATCCGTGAAGTCGCTTGCCTTTGCCTTACTTGCCATTTGTTTCTCCTCATTGAGCAACGGTTCGTGGTGTGAGGTGGTGCTGGTGGAACGGTGGTGCAGGGTGTTACGTGGAGATGAAAATTTAGGTGAGTCGCCATCCGCGGTCGACGTAAATGTTGGTGCCCGAGGTGCCTTTGTTGTCGAGCAAGAAGATGGTGGCTCCGACGACGTCTTCCATGGTCGCGAGCCCGCCGCCCGGCGTTCGCGACTCGTAGCCGTCGAGAACGCTCGCGGGCTTGTCACTCCAGAACGGGCTGTTGCCGATGATTCCGGGGTGAATCGCGTTGACGCGCATCGGTGCCAGTTCGAGCGCCATCGTGCGGGTGAGGCCTTCAACTCCGCCGTTGATTGATGACACCGTGGTGGAACCCGGGTACGGGGCATCCTTCGCACGACCACCGAAGAGCACGATGGCGGTGTCGCGGTTCTCAGGCAGGCGCCCGAGCAGCGTGTGTACGGTTTCGGTGTAGCCAACGAGCTTGAGCGTGACAAGCAGTTTTGCGCGCTCAATGTTGTAGTCGCGCACCGTGTTGGCATCACGCAAGATTCCAGCGAGCACGAGACCGTTGATCTCGCCGACGCTCTTGAGCGATTCGGCGATTGACTCGGGAACGGACAGGTCTACTCCGAGACCGGATGCGTGAGGACCGAGGTCGGCGGCGATTGCCTGAGCTCGCTCCGTCTCGCGACCCGTGATGATGACTTTCTCACCACGAGCGATGAGTGTCTTGGCTAGTTCGAGTCCGATGCCGGAGGTGCCGCCGACGACGAGTGTTGTCTTGGTGCTCACTTTTCTCCCTCGAGTTTCTGACTCAGGTACTCCCAGTCGCGGGAGAAGCGATACGCGTGACGATGTGGCATCTGGGGCGACTGTGTTTCGAGCCAGCGCACGGGGGCACCCACCGCCTTGAATGAGTGGACGCACCCCACACCGGCCCACGCCATGTCACCAGGAACCATGCGCACGTGTTCACCGTCGAACCACGCGTCAACCTCGCCGTCGAGAATCAGGTACGCCTCTTCGAGCGGGTGATCGTGCGGACCGGCGACGCCGTCGGGCTCGTACTGCACCATAAACATGGTCGAGAGAACCGCACCGAGGTCGGAATCAACCATCATCTTGAGCGAAATGCCGCTGTAAACGAGCAGGGCCGTTCGCATGCTGGCTGATACGGCGAGCAATTCTTGCGACTGACGGCCGGGGTTCATGTGACCCTCGGTGATGTTGCCAAACGACCGCGTGCGCGGGTCGCGGGTATCTACCTTGACCGGAGTCGCGGCCGGTTCGTCGGCCACCCGGTAGGTGTCAAAATCGTGACCCGGGCGAGGCGGTGGCGACAGGATGTCCGCCCACTGCGCCTCGACGTCACCGACGGAGTGCCACGAGTGCGGAACTCCGATGGGGATCACACCATAATCGCCCGCCACGAGGTGAACGGTGGCTTCCGGCGTGACGAGAATCACTTCGCCCGAGATGAGGTTGAATTCCTCTTCAAAAGAGTGCACGTGCGTCGGGATGCTCCCGCCGACCTCAAGGCGCGACATGCCAAAGTCGGTGTGCGCGGCACCATCCGCGTATCCCACCGCACGCCAGCGCGAATAGCCGACCGAATCCGGTGCGATGCTGGTTTCGACCAGGAAGTCAGCTTCGGACGCCTTCTTGATCACGTGACGCTTGGTCATGAACACCTGTTTCGGGCTGTGGATAAGTGTTTACTCACAGTAATCGTTTAGTGAGAATAAACACTTTCTAATGCCCGCGTGTCACTCATGTCAAGCGAGAAAACGCATTTTCTGCAAATGTGCGGCCGGTTGAAACCGAATCGTTACGCAACGAGAACGACAGACTCTTTCTTTTCACCGCGCAGGAGCTTCGATCCCTCCACATCGATGTCTGGGAGAAGTCGGTCGAGCCAACGTGGTAGCCACCAGGCGCCGCGACCCAACAGGCGAAGAGCGGCAGGAACGAGCAGCAAACGCACCAGGAACGCGTCGACGAGCACCCCGAAGGCAAGCCCAAATCCCATCGGCCGAATCATGGTCGATTCCGCGAAAGCAAAACTGCCGAAAACTGCCGTCATGATGATCGCGGCCGCGATAACGACAGCGCGACCCGCGCGAACTCCCTGCGTGATTGCCATGCGAGGGCTGTCGCCGTGAGCGAATGCCTCGCGGATTCCCGCGGCGATGAAGAGCTGGTAATCCATTGCTAGGCCGAAAAGCACGCCAATCAAGATTGTGGGCAAGAAATTCATGACCGGTCCGGGATTGTGAACCCCAAACACCGAACCGAGCCACCCCCACTGATAGACCGCCGTGACCGCACCCAGAGCAGCTGACACCGAGAGCAAAAACCCTGCGCTCGCCACGAGGGGAACCGCAATCGACCGGAACACCAACATCATGAGCAGAACGCTCAACGCAATAACGGTGCCGAGATACAGCGGCAGTGCATCCGCAAGCTTCTTCGAAATGTCGATATTCACCGCGGCCATTCCCGTTACTCCGAGATCACCCCCAGTTGCCTCTGCGATTTGCGGGGCTTTCGCGCGAAGGTCGTTGACGACGGCCTCGGTTGAGACAGCCGCCGGACCCTCGCTCGGAACGACCGAGAACGCCAATGTCTTGCCGTCGGGTGACGGCGCGCCCGTGACAACCGCCTCGACATTGGGCACCGTCATGAGAGTGGAGGCAATTTCGGCCTGGGTCTTGAGTAGGTCATCGCCCGCGAGCTTGCGGTCGAACATGATTGCGGCGGTGATCTGCCCGTTTTGGCCCGCGCCAAACGCGTCACTCGTCAGCTGGTACGCGCGGTACTGCGTGGACTCGACCGGTTCCGAGAAACCGTCCGAAAGTCCGAGGCGCATTGACCCGAATGGGATGGCCGCCACGAGCAACACGCCCACCGTGAGCAGGAGCGCAATCACGGGCCGCTTGGCTGCCCAAATCTCGCGGGTTGCGGGCACGGCAACGCTACCCGTGGGGGCACCGGAGTCGCTCGACGTGAGGGTCGCGAGACGAGAACGTTCGCGTTTGCTGAGCACCCGCATCCCGCTCAGCTTCATCATCGCGGGGGTAAACGTGACCGCTGCGAGCACCGCAATCGCGATGGCAATTGCTCCGATCGAGCCCATGAGCCCGAGGAATCCAATGCCAGTGAGATTCAGGGCCAGGAGCGCAATAATCACGGTGAGTCCGGCGAAAAGTACGGCAGTTCCGGAAGTTCCGTTGGCGAGCGCAATTGAATCATGCATCGACATGCCGGCTTTGAGCTGACGCCGGTGCCGGTTGAGAACGAAAAGTGAGTAGTCAATGCCCACGGCCAGACCCAGCATCACTGCGAGTGTGGGAGTCGTCGAGTTCATCTCGACGACCGATGAAAGGGCGTACGCACCCAGAGCGCTGATGCCAACACCGAGCAGAGCAGTCAAAACCGGCAAGCCGGCGGCAACGAAAGTGCTGAGCATGATGAACAGCACAACTCCCGCAATCACCAAGCCGATGACCTCGCCCGGACCGACGATGGTACCGAGAGACGTTGCCAGCTCTTTGGAAAATTCGACAGTCACTCCCGGCACATTCATGCCGGACAGGGCCGTCACAACAGCATCCTTGGCCGCAGGCGACACATCGGACATGGGAGTTGAAAAATAGACGGCGCCGAGGGCAGTCTGCCCATCGACCGAAACGGCACGATAATTTTTCGCGGCATCGAGCAACGCCTGGCCCCACGCCACTTGTTGAACCTGCGCGGGCAAGTCTGCGCGGGCGGTGTCCAGATCGGCCTGGGCCTTTGTGAGGGCAGCCTTGTTGTCGTCGATTGTCGCGCGACCAGCGGCGCTAGCTAGACGGGCCGTGTCGAGCGCCGCCTCAGACTCGTTGAGTTGCGTCAAACCCGCCGTGACCTGGGCGAGCTGGGCGTTCAACTGGTCAATCTGTGACTGGGGGGCGCCTCCGGAAATGGCCTGCTGCAGCCCTACTTCGAGTGCCGCTTTGTTCGATTCGAGCACTGGGCGGTTGCTGTCAATCTGCGCCTGACCATCGAAAATTTTCGCCTGACCATCAGCTAAATCCGCTTCGGCCTGTCGAATCTTCGCCCATCCCGCGTCGATTTCCGCTTGCCCCGCATCCAGCTGAGCGGGGGCGTCAGCCACCTTTTGCTCGGCGTCGATGATCTGAGCAACCTTTTCGTCCTTTGTCGCTTGCGCCGCAAAAGGATTGAGCACGCCGTCTATCGACGAGAGCTTGGACACTTTCGTGAGAGCTGCATCAATCGCGGCTTTTTGTGCGCCGGTGAAGGGCGTTCCGTCAGTCTTGTGAAATACCACCTGAGCGCTGCCACGCGAGGCGTCGGGGAAAGACTTCTTCAGTTGGTCGATGACGGTCTGTGACGGCGTTCCGTTGAGTGTCATGTTCGACGACAGCGATCCACCAAATCCAACGACGGCTCCGACCATCGCGAGAAGCAGAATGACCCAAGCCGTGACGACGAGCCAGGCTCGTCGGGCAGAAAAAAGACCGAGACGTGAGAGTAGTGAGGCCATGAAGCATTCCTTTGTAGCAGAGCGAGATGCTGGGAATTGCTTCGTTGAAATGGCCAGCGGTCAAAAACCGACATTTGTAGGATAAGAGACATCTGTCGCAATGGTCATACTTAAACGTAGAATTCACATTCCATTCACAGAAAAGACGCCCGTGGACCCTCGGATCCTCCGCACAAAAGAGAGTCTGCAGAATTCACTGCTCGAGCTCTGCCGCACGCAAGATTTTGCATCGTTGTCAATTTCGAACATTGTCGACGCTGCCGGGGTGAACCGCAGCACTTTTTACCAGCACTACGCGGATAAAGAAACCTTGTTGGCGGATGCGCTCGACACTTATGTCACGCAGGCGCAGGCGCAACTCGATGCAGCGAGTGCCGACGGCCTCGAGGTGCATCCCCGCGACTTGATTCTGCGCTACTTCTTGCACGTGAGAGACAACATCGCGCTGTACCAGACCGCGTTAAGCTCCAGTGGTCCGCCCGTCATCGTGGAACGTCTCATCCATCGGGTGAGCATGTTAGCCGAGAGAGGTCTTGCCGCTCAGCCCGCCGTCGCCTCCGGCAAAATGCCGGTCAACATTGCGGCAGCCAGCCTTGCCGGCTCGTTTGTGGGAATCCTGCGTGAATGGATCAACATGACTCCCGTGCCGAGCGCCGAGAACGCGACCGACTGGGCCTGGGCCGTACTCACGACGCCCGTGGGCGAGCCCTAGCTACTTCAAGATTCGAATGAGCTTCCGGTTGACGAACTCCTCGATGCCGAAGCGACCGAGCTCGCGTCCGAAACCGGAACGCTTCACTCCACCGAACGGCAATTCGGGACTATCGAGTCCCACACCGTTCACGTACACCATGCCTGCTTCGATTTGATCAGCTACTCGCATGACCTGCTCTTTGTCTGTCGAGAACAGGTACGAGCCAAGGCCGAAAGGTGTGTCGTTGGCGAGAGTAACCGCCGCCGCCTCGTCTGTGACCTTGTAGACAAGGGCGACGGGTCCGAAGAATTCCTCGTGGTGGGCATCCATCTGCGGAGTGATTCCGGTCAAAACCACGCTCGAGAAGTACGTGCCCTTGCGGTCACCACGATTAACCACGACGGCACCCTGAGCGATCGCGCGTGACACCTGCTCTTCGAGCCCGTCGGCGGCCGACTCCGACGAAAGCGGGCCGAGGTAAGTGTCGTCTGCCATCGGGTCGCTAGGAATCGATTCGAGCATGGCCGCGGTGAACTTCGTCAGGAACTCGTCGTAGTGCTTCTCGAGAACAATGAACCGCTTTCCCGCGTTGCAGGCTTGACCGTTGTTGTCGTTACGCGCAGCAACGGCTGCTTCGACGGTTGCATCCATGTCGTCGGTGCTGAGCAAGATGAACGGGTCGGAACCACCGAGTTCGAGCACCACCTTTTTCAAGTTGCGACCGGCAATCTCGGCAACCGCGGCACCCGCACGCTCCGAACCAGTCAGTGACACGCCCTGCACTCGTGGGTCCGCGATGATCGTCTCAGCTTGCTTGCTGTCGATGTACAGGTTTTGGTAGGCGCCGACCGGGAACCCCGCATCACGGAAGATCTTTTCCATAGCGCCCGACGATTCGGGGCACTGAGACGCGTGCTTGAGCAAAATCGTGTTTCCCAGCACCAAGTTCGGTCCGGCAAAACGTGAGACCTGATAGTACGGAAAATTCCAGGGCATGATTCCCAAAAGAACGCCGATTGATGACCGGCGGATGAACGCCTGACCTTCACCCTCGAACTCGGCGATCTGCTCGTCAGCGAGGAATCGCTCGCCGTTGGTCGCATAGAACGAGTAGATGTCTGCGGTGAAGTCGACCTCTCCGAGCGCCTGAGCGAGCGGCTTGCCCATTTCGCGCACAATGATTTCGGCAAGTTCGTCTCGTCGCTCGCGATGCAGTTCGGCAACTTTTTCAATCATCGCGGCACGCTGTGCCACCGTGGTCGATTTCGACCATGTCGAATGCACTGCGTGGGCTTCCTCTATGGCTTTGGCAACTGCCGCATCCGTGGTCTGCGCGAATGGCGCACTCTTTTCACCAGTGGCGGGGTTGGCAACAACGTAGGTGCTCATGGTCACTCCTTCGTGAAACGTTCTCTTTTCACAATAGCCGTCAAAAATCGTGTTTCGTCATCGATTCTGGAGAGCTCGTTCTCGGCGACGCATCGCCAACACAATGATGGCCGTGGCAAGAAGAACGAAATTTGCGATGACGAGATCGAGTTCGCGCCCCAGATTGTTGGTCAACTCACCACTCACCGTCAGTGCGACGAGAACTACCACGGCAATCGCGTGCGCAACCGTCGTCCGTGTCCACCGCCGCGACTCAATCAAAGCGAGCCAAAGAATCGCAACCCCCACGCCGAGCATAGGGAAGGTCGTCCATGCCGTCGTCGCACCGGCATCATCTTTCTCACTGAATCCGGTCGAGAGTTCCACATAGGCGACAATCCCGAATGCGCTCGAAAGAACAAGCAGGAAGTGGGCGACTACACGCCCTCGTGCCAATCGAATCGTCGGCGCCAGGGGCGGTTCACCCAGCACGGGGAAATACAACAGCCAGATTGCAATCACGAAAAGGAGCGTGAAAACCAGAAACTCTGGGGCCGGAATCGTGCGCATCGCCCCTAAGACTTCGAGTAGCTGCAAGAACGCATCACCGAGCACAATGAGCAACAGAATTCCGAATCGTTCATTCAACGGATGCGGGTCAACCGACGTCGGGGGAACGAGCAGGCGCGGCACCATGACGACCAAACCGATGGCTGCCCACAAAGCGGCAACGGGATAGAAAATCCACGCGATGAGCACGTCGCCCACGAGGTAGCCCATGGGGAAGCAGGCGCCGAGAGCGAAGATTGCGCTGGCTCCGAGCGAGACAAACATGAGCGTGCGAATCCACCGTTTGTCATAATTCGGTTCGCGCGTTCTCAACCAGGTCAACGAAGCGGTCGACAAAAACGCGACACAGAGCGCGAGAAACCCCCAGCGATCCGAGATGCCGCCACCTCGATACATGGCCAGGCCACACACCAGCAGGGCGACTACTTGCGCCAAAACAACGATGCGCCGCGTCCAACTTGTGTCGGGAGACATCATGAGCTCGAGATTGGTCACAGCCCACAACGAGTAGAGCACGATGAGCGACACCGCAATAAAGGCAAACGTGAGCCAGCTCGGGTCTTTGCCGTAAATGTAGGTCGCACGAGCGAAAACCGCCACGATGATGAGGTCGTAAAAGAGGGTCATCCACGAAATGGACGAGAAGCCGCCCGAAGGAATAGCTGGGGCCGGCGATTTTTTCACGGAAGGCATGGCCGCACTCCTCTCCTGCGTTGACAATTTGAGTTCGCGCGACACGATTCTAGGTGCGCGCGAGATTCTCGATGTCTTGACGGAACGCTTCGGCAACATCGGCCGAGACCGTGGTTTTCGTCGTGGCGATGGCATCGAGGTAGTCGTTCATGTTGGGCCCTCTGTCTTCGCCACCACCAATCGCTTTTTCGAAGGCCGTTTGCGACGCGCGGCGAGCCGAGAATTCGATGTCGGCCGGCGAAAACCCCTGACTGCGATCGACGAGCTGGTCCAGTTCGAGCGCCGGCGCAGACTCCGGGATGAACTTGCGCCAGATGGCGAGTCGCGCATCCTGATCGGGAAGACCGATGGGGATGACGTAGTCGAATCGTCCGTGTCGTAAGAAGGCGTCGTCGAGCGCGCGAATGAAGTTCGTCGCACAGATGAGAAGTTTGCCGGGTCGTTCACGAAATGCCGGGATGATCTTGAGCAGTTCGTTCGTCACGCCCTGTGTCGCCGACGGCGGTTCTCCGCCGCGCTGAGCGGCAATCTCTTCGACCTCGTCGATGAACACGACGGCGTGATCAAGCTCAGCGATTTCTTCGAAGATGAGGCGCAGTCCGCCGGCAAGTCCCTCCGGGCTGCCCGCGAGTCTCGACGGAAAAACCTCGACGAACGGCCATTCGAGTCGCGACGCGACGGCCTTGGCAAACGTCGTCTTGCCCGTTCCGGGAGGGCCGAACAGCACGATGGCACGAGGTGGTTCCACACCGAATTGCTCAGCCATCGACGCGTTGGCCAGGGGCAACACCAGCCGACGTTCGAGAAGATCCTTCTCTTCGACCATCCCGGCAATATTGCCCCAGAGGTCACGCGACAAGATTCGCCCGCCCAGTTCACGTAGCGTGACCATCTCCTTGCCGCGCACGGGAATCTCGCGCTCGAAGTAACTCAAGTGCTTCTTGTCTTTGAACCCGGCGCGAGTCAGCACACCCACGTTCACCTGGTCGTCGGGTACCAAGACCGACAAGCGAGTGAGGCCTTGCGGGGCAAGTCGCTGCTCGACGGCTGCAAGAAGTCGATCTCCGATGCCTTGACGACGATGCTCCACGTCGGTGGCAAAGAAAACAATCCACCCCTGATCATGCGCGGCACGAGCGACGGCAATGCCGACGACATCACCTTGGGCATCGACGGCGACCACGGCGACGTCTTTTTCGCAGGATGCGACAACTTCGCTCAGCGTATAAACCGGTTGCGCACCGGCGGCCAAAACCTGGTTCCACATTCGCATCAGAGCGTCGAGATCGGACGCCACGTAGTCGCGAAAAATATGTTCCTTCATTTGCTCATGTTAGTGAGCGGGCACGGTCGCGCGGAAGGAAATCTTTCGGGGGCCGAAATTGCGTGCTAGGCAGGAGTCTCCGGCTCGTCTGCAACCTTGCCCTGCAATACATCAACACGATGTTCCATGAGCTTGGCCATGCGGTCCATGGCTTGATACTCGGGCGAATTCACGTCGGGTCGGCCTCCGCCGGGCGCGGACGAACCGTACGTCTCACTCGTTGGTGGCGTTGGCTTTTCATCTGTCATGATCGTGTCCTCTCGCGAACGTTTTCTAGTGACGCCCGGCGTTAGGGCGTGCGCCCGACCTTGTTTCGATAGGCCATGACTTTGGAGCGCATCCCGATGCCGCACACCCCGACCATGTCGTCGCCGTCGAAGTAGCCGTAAATGCAGTCACCGCCGGGCTCGCCCTCGAGCAGCCGAACTTCGGTTCCTTGGTCGAGTAGTCCATACGCCAGCAAGCTGACCTCGAACTGGTCGCTCCAGAAGCTGGGCACGGGGTCGAATGCTTTGGCGTGTTCGGTGGCGTGCGCATCCGCGTCGCCACTCAACTGCAGAGCGAGTTGCTTGCCAACTTTGC
>JBMOEY010000045.1:0-11801 GCA_049314515.1 Microbacteriaceae bacterium | reverse complement strand
CATGTCGTGGGCCGGGGTGGCTTTGGGCAACGTGCTCGCGCTGGGTTCGGCGCCGATCTTTGCCGGAATCATCGAGTGGGTTGTCGATCGCCAACCGGTCTCTCCACGTTGGCTCGTCGCCACGCTTGTCGTCATTGTTGGTGGCTGGATGCTCGCCACAGGCCGTGACCTCGGCTCCGAGTCAATCGGCCACGACAGTTCACTCATGCCCTTCGGCATCCTCATGGCGCTCATCGCGGGCTTCGCGTACGCCGTGTACACGTTCATGGCGAACCGCTTGATGGCGCCGAGTGGGATGCGCGCACCGCTCAACTTTCGCGGAACAATTTCGGCGATGCAGCTCGTGTCGGCCATCCCGTTGATGGGCGTGCTGGCGTTTTCAGCGCCCGTCTTTGTCGCTCATCCCGCGGCGTTACCTGTGCTGCTGTATCTCGCCGTGTTCCCCACCGCGATCGGCCATTCGCTGCTGGCCTTTTCGTTGGGTCGACTGCGAGCATCCGTGGCAGGTGTCTACTCGCTCATGGAGCCAGTGGTTGCTGTTGTGCTTGCCGTTGTTTTCGTCGGCGAAGTGATCTCACCCGCAGGATGGATTGGATTCGCGCTGGTGTTGCTCGGAATTGCTTACCTATCGATACCTGGAACCGGAGTTATGCCTTGGCGGTCACGTCGCTAGCTCGACGCGGGAACCAGGGGATGAGCGCGCTCGTTCGGCGCTGGTAGTCAACATAGTCGGGGTACTTGGCCGCCGAGATTTCTTCGGTGAATCGAGTTGACCCGATGAAGAGAGCGGTAAGCAGGAATGCTCCGACAACAGTCCATTGGAGGATTGACCCGGCCGCAACGGCGCCGAACAGGAAGAACACCCACCACTGAGATTGCTCACTGAAAAAGTTTGGGTGGCGCGAGAACTTAAAGAGGCCCGTGGTCAAGAAGCCAGGACGGGGTTCGCGACCAGCGGCGCGTTCGGCTGCCTTCCATTTGTGGAAGTTCCACTGCTGCTGATCTGCAATCGTCTCCAGTGTGAGGAAGAACAGGAACGCGATTGCCACGATGACGTCGGCGACGCCGAACGGCGAAGGATTGAGCCAGGCCGTGTACGCAGGCATGGCGATGAGCCACAAAATAACGTTCTGAAAGATGACGATGAAGAAGACGTTGAAAATTTGGAATTGCATGGGGGACATGCGTTCGCGCAGGATGGGCCACCGATAGTCTTCGCCGCCTGGCGCGTAGCCGCCTTTACGCGTGAAGTTGAATGTAAGCCGGGCACCCCAGATTGTTGCCAGAATTGCCATGAGGTTGAGTCGGGGGTCGGACAGTCCGGCCGAGCCGGCAAAAATCCACACGTAGACAAAGGGCACAATCGACCAGATTCGGTCGACCCAGGAGTACTCCCGCGTGATGACCGACACAATCCACGTTCCGGCGCAGACCCCGGCGAGGACCCAGAGAGAGATGACAAATGGGTTCATGATGCTCCTTAATGACGTGAAAGTATTTTAGGGCGAACTGAGTTGGGCTAGTGTGATTGACAGCAGCCGAAGGGGGAAATCATGAGCGAGTCTCACGCGCGAGATAACGAAACCCCTGATCCGTCTCATGAGCGTTCGTCATCGACAACGGCTAATTTCGGTGCCGCATTTCTCAATCAACTTCATTCGGTGGACTCGGTTGACCTTACCGCGGAAGAGGTTGAGTCCATTGCCGCACTTCCCTCGGGTTCGGCGCTGTTGATTGTTCGACGGGGGCCCGGCGCCGGTTCTCGATTCCTGTTAGATCAAGACGCATCCGTCGCTGGTCGTCATTCTGAGGCGGACATCTTTCTCGATGACGTCACGGTATCTCGACGTCATGCGAGCTTCAATCGAGCGGGTTCGCTTTTCTCGGTCTCTGACCTGGGGTCCTTGAATGGGACTTATGTCAATGGAGAAATTGTTGAAAATTCGTCTCTCGCGGATGGCGACGAAGTTCAGGTCGGCAAGTATCGCTTGACGTTCTTCGCCTCTCGCGTTGACAAGGCCGCATCTCTCGCTTACGGAGCGGAGTAGTGGTCGGGCGGAGTGATGGCGCGCGGGCAACGAAGCCAGCGGGCGAGACGTCGAACACCAGTGCGTCGGCGCGACCTGTTTTCAGCATCGGACAGGTGCTCGCAAAGTTGCAGCCCGAGTTCCCGGACTTGTCCCCGTCGAAGCTTCGCTTTCTTGAACTCCAAGAACTTGTGACGCCATTTCGCACGCCGTCGGGGTATCGCAAATTCTCGGCGGATGATGTTCAACGGCTTCGTCTCATCCTCGTGTTGCAACGCGACCAGTACCTGCCGCTCAAGGTAATCCGCGAACATCTCGACGCGATGGATTCGGACCAGACATCTCTCCTCCCGACGGCTGTCGGGTTGGCCTCGGGCTCTGCGCTGTCTGTTCGAGCGCGCTTCACGAAAGATGAGCTTTTGCGTGCCGCAAGTGCGTCCATGAATCTTCTTCAGGATGCGATTTCTGCGGGCCTTGTTGTGGCGGCGGATTCCTATGGAGAAGAAGAACTTTCAACCCTGACTGCCCTTGCTCAGTTGCAACGATCCGGAATTGAGCCGCGCCACCTCAGTGTGTTGAAAGCAACAGCGGAGAAGGAGTTCGCCCTCATCGAACGGGCTCTCGCTCCGGTTGCGCAACGTCAAGGACCGGCGAGTCGAGCAAAGTCCGTTGAACGCGCTCACGAAATTGCGGTGCACCTCGATGTCGTTCGTGGTCAAATTCTTCGTCACGTTATTTCTCGAAACGCGGGACAGGCGTAATCTGAAGATTCCGATGGTTGCGACACGCCCGCACATTCGCGGTGAAATCCGCGCGTTCGGTTCAATCAATGCCACGATTAGAAAAGTCTCAACGGGCAGTTGAGGGTTCGAAATGTCAGGAAGGTTTTCTCAATGAGTGACGCAACGGTCGAGCAGCCAGAGCGTTATGAGCTGAATCCGCTGTTCACCGATGGCCTACCTGAACACGATGACTCGGTGGGCTATCGCGGAACTGTGGCGGCTCGTGCCGCAGGAATCTCATACCGCCAGCTCGATTATTGGGCCCGAACAGAACTCGTTGTGCCCACTGTGCGCGGAGCGGCCGGATCGGGTTCGCAGCGACTTTATGGATTTCGCGACATCTTGGTTCTTAAACTCGTGAAGAGGCTCCTCGACACGGGCATTTCACTTCAACAAATCCGCACCGCAATCGAAGAACTGCGTGCTGCTGGATTCTACGATCTGGCCCAAACCACTCTGATGAGCGACGGAGTCAGCGTGTACATGTGCACGTCGGATCATGAAGTGATCGACCTCATGGGGCGTGGGCAAGGCGTGTTTGGCATTGCCGTTGGCAAGGTCCTGCGCGAAGTTGAGTCAAGCCTGGTTGAACTCGAAACCGAGTCGCCAGAAACGGACGAACTCTCGATGCGCCGAGCGCGCCGAGCGTCCGCCTAGTCCGGCGAACACATCTGGGTGGGCGATACTCGGAGCGCTAGCTGGTCGCAAAAATACCGTCGAACGTCTGTCCGTTTGGATCGTTGTACGTCTGCGTCGGCACTGCGACCGATCCGGGGAAAGACGCATTCTGAACAACCTGACCCGGGTAGGTCACTCCGGGGTTCGCGAACTCGGTTGACGGTGTGACGACAGGATGACGCGTCTCGCCAATTCGAGCGATGCGCAGTACTCGCTCGAGTAATTGGTCAAAGTAACTCGCCATTTCGGCTGAAGCCTCACCCGGCCAGGCGTGAACAGGTCTCGCAGCACCCTGCGCCTGTTGCAGCGACGTTCTCTCGGGTAATAACGGAGACATGACGAGCGGTCCAAACATGCTTCGCAGCTCGTTTACTCGAAATTGATGCTCCACGGACTGAGAACGAACTCGATTCACAACAACGCCGAGGGGCTGAAGTCGCGGGCTCAAGCCGCGCCGAATTTCTTCGATTGCACGAAGCCCGCGGTCAGCTGCAGCGACGGAGAACAAGCCAGGCTCAGTCACAATCGCCACGCGGTCGCTGGCGGCCCATGCCGTTCTTGTGAGCGCATTGAGCGTCGGTGACGTGTCAATCAGCACGAGGTCGTAACTGTCTTCGATGCTGGCGAGGGCTTCCTCCAGTCGCCAAATTTCGCGTGCACTCGGGTGAGGTGTATCGAAATTGATAGCCGACGGATTTCCGATCATGACGTCAATTGCCGAGTGATTGGGAACCGTCCACCCACTCGGAGCGATTGCCTCTCTCACGGTCTTCAATTTCGGATTTGTCAGCACGTCAGAAACATTCAGGCGACCCCGAGCGTTCACGCCCATTCCTGTCGACACGTCGGCCTGTGGGTCGAAATCGACGACGAGTGTGCGGATGCCCTTGGCGAAGGCTGCGGACGCGAGTCCGAGGGTGACCGTGGTTTTTCCCACGCCACCCTTGAGGGAGCTCACACTCAGCACGTGCACGAGCAAAAGGCTACCCCGGCTAGTCTTAGAGCACCTAACCGCGCGGGCTCAGACGCGCGGTTGTCTGGGAAGGGCCCATCGGGATGTTCAAGAAAATCCTCGTTGCAAATCGCGGTGAAATCGCCATTCGTGCGTTTCGAGCAGCTTTCGAGCTGGGGGCCAAAACAGTCGCGGTATATCCCTATGAGGATCGCAATTCTCTGCATCGCCAAAAAGCTGATGAGGCCTATCAAATCGGTGAACCCGGCCACCCCGTTCGGGCTTATCTCGATGTTGCTGAAATCATTCGAGTCGCGAAAGAGTCAGGTGCCGACGCTATTTATCCGGGCTACGGCTTCCTGTCTGAGAATCCGAATTTGGCCGAAGCTGCCGAGGCTGCGGGGATCACTTTCATCGGGCCTTCGGCGAAAGTACTGGAAATGGCCGGCAACAAGGTCACGGCGAAGGAGCATGCGATTTCTGCCGGTGTGCCCGTTCTGACATCGACGGACGCAACAGATGACATAAATGCCCTCGTAGCCGCCTCGACGAAAATCGGCTTCCCCATGTTCGCCAAAGCCGTCGCTGGCGGCGGGGGACGAGGCATGCGCCGAGTGGAGACCAAGGAAGAACTTCGACCCGCGTTGGAAGCGGCGATGCGCGAGGCCGGAAGCGCCTTTGGTGACTCACGAATGTTTCTCGAGCAAGCGGTTTTGCGCCCACGCCATATCGAAGTGCAAATTCTTGCCGATATGGATGGCGCGACGGTCCACCTGTTCGAGCGGGACTGTTCGGTTCAACGGCGTCACCAAAAAGTCATCGAGATTGCGCCGGCGCCAAACATATCGCAGGAGCTTCGAGACGCCTTGTATCGGGATGCTGTGGCGTTCGCCAAGTCGATTGGCTACCAGAATGCCGGCACAGTTGAATTTCTTGTCGACACCGCGGGGGAGCGTGCGGGGGAGCACGTCTTTATCGAGATGAATCCGCGCATTCAGGTCGAACACACCGTGACGGAAGAAGTCACGGATGTCGACTTGGTTGCGTCGCAAATGCGCATCGCGGCGGGCGAGACGCTAGGAGAACTGGGACTTCGTCAAGAACAAATCCAGCTCCGCGGATCCGCCCTCCAATGCCGGATTACGACCGAAGATCCCGCTGCGGGTTTCCGGCCGGATATGGGCAAGATCACGACCTACCGCTCACCCGGTGGTGCGGGCATCCGTCTCGATGGCGGAACCATCAACCCTGGCGCACAAATCAGCCCGCACTTCGACAGCATGCTCGCGAAGCTAACCTGCCGCGCACGTGATTTCGAATCTGCGGTAGCGCGCGCCCGACGCGCACTCGCAGAATTTCGTATTCGTGGAGTGAGCACGAACATCCCGTTCTTGCAGGCAGTCCTGGATGACAAGGATTTCCGTGCCGGTGACCTCAGCACGTCGTTCATTGATGAGCGACCCGGGCTCGTTACGGGGCGAGAATCAAAAGATAGAGGAACGCGATTACTCAATTGGCTCACCGACGTTACGGTGAATCACCCGCATGGTCCTCGGCCGATTCATGGCACCCCAACCGATAAGTTGCCGTTAGTCGATTTACTCCAGCCGGCGCCAAATGGATCGCGTCAGGTTCTTGACTTGATTGGCCCATACGAATTCGCGCAGGCGCTTCGCGCGCAATCATTCGTCGCGGTGACCGACACAACGTTTCGGGATGCCCACCAGTCGCTCCTCGCGACTCGCGTGCGCACGAAAGACTTGATTGACGTTGCGCCATACGTTGCCCGCACTCTGCCAAAGCTATTCTCTGTCGAAGCATGGGGCGGCGCCACGTATGATGTGGCGCTGAGATTCTTGACCGAGGATCCATGGGAGCGTCTGGACAAGCTCCGCTCGAGCCTGCCCAACGTCGCAATTCAAATGTTGCTTCGAGGTCGCAATACGGTGGGGTACACGCCGTACCCCACAGCAGTGACCGACGCCTTTGTGGATGAAGCAAGTCGATCCGGTATCGACATCTTCCGAATCTTTGACGCTCTTAATGATGTGAAGCAGATGCGCCCCGCCATTGATGCGGTATTGGCGACTAATCGGTCCGTGGCAGAAGTCGCGCTGTGTTACACCGGTAATCTTTCCGATCCGAACGAGACGAAGTTCACGCTCGACTATTACCTGACCTTGGCCGAGAAGATAGTTGCGTCGGGCGCTCATATTCTTGCCATTAAAGACATGGCGGGCCTCCTGCGGCCGGCAGCCGCAGCACGTCTCGTTTCGGCGCTTCGAAGTCGGTTCGACGTTCCGGTCCATGTTCACACGCACGACACCGCGGGCGGTCAACTCGCCACGCTATTGGCCGCCGTTCAAGCTGGTGCAGACGCTGTCGACGTGGCGAGCGCACCCATGTCGGGGACGACAAGCCAACCTTCGATGTCTGCCTTGGTTGCCGCATTGGACAACACTGAGCGCGCAACGGAACTCGACCTTGACGCGGTATGCGCCTTGGAACCGTTCTGGGAGGCTGTTCGCCAGGTTTACCGGCCCTTCGAATCGGGACTTCCTTCCCCGACGGGTCGCGTCTATCACCATGAAATCCCGGGCGGTCAGCTCTCCAACCTGCGCCAGCAGGCGATCTCATTGGGGCTTTCCGAGCGATTCGAGCTCATCGAAGACATGTATGCCGCTGCCGACCGAATTCTGGGAAGAATTCCGAAAGTGACACCTTCCTCCAAAGTCGTGGGAGACCTCGCACTTCATCTCGCGGCGGTCAATGCTGACCCGGTGGAATTTGAGGCCAATCCTCAGAACTTTGACATTCCAGATTCCGTCGTGGGATTCATGGCGGGCGAGCTCGGGGACCTTCCGGGCGGATGGCCCGAACCCTTCCGCTCAAAAGTGTTGGCGGGGCGCTCAAGGACCGTGGAAGTTGCCAAGCTCGCGAAGGAGGACTCCGAATTACTTGACAGTCCCGGAACGGTGCGCCGAGCGACACTCAACCGACTTTTGTTTTCTGGCCCGACGGCACACTTCGAATCGACACGTGAGACCTATGGCGACCTCTCTGTTCTCGACACCGTGGATTACTTCTACGGACTCGAACCAGGCGTCGAACATGTGATTGAGATTTCTACCGGCGTTCGACTCTTTGTCGGACTTGAGGCCATTGGTGCACCAGATGACAAAGGGATGAGAACGGTTATGGCTACCCTCAATGGTCAACTTCGTCCGGTTTTCGTTCGGGATCGTTCTGTAGCAGTGGAAGCCCACGTCACCGAAAAAGCAGACGCCAATAATGCGGGTCACATTGCGGCACCATTCTCGGGCGCGGTCACCACGAAGGTGACCGAGGGCATGCCAGTTGGAGTGGGGGAAGCAGTTGCCACAATCGAAGCGATGAAGATGGAGGCTGCCATCACGTCTCCCGTTGCGGGTACTGTGGAACGTGTAGTGGTGCGAGGCACCGCGCCTGTTGAGTCTGGAGACCTTTTGGTGGTCGTTCGCCCTAACGCTTAGGCTCATTAATAACTTTGATGGAAACGGAACACGATCATTAAGAAAAAGCCAGCTGAAGACGCGCAACCCGCTGGACGGACGAGGCGGAAGGTTGCAGTACCCGCCACGTCGCAACCTGCCGAGGCGAGCCGGAGACGCCGCTCGGCGCCAGTTGCCAAAGAGGTAGCCGCCGAAGTGCCGGTTGCGGTTTCAGTGTCGACCACGGAAATTGTTATTCCAGTGACGACGGGTGAAATCCCGATTCAGCTTTCTGTCGATACTCAGGCATTGCCCACGCGACGCGAACGAAAGCTGGGTGAATCTGTGGCGCACCCCGAGCCGGTTGCGCTCCTCACGCCGGATCGCGTCCTTGACCTTGAGATTCGAAAGGACGCCCCTTCCGAAGGGTTCAATCGAATCTTGTACAACGCGACGCTGGGATTGGTCAACCGCGGAGATTCCCCGTCGGTCCGCCACCGTAAAGCCGTTGACATGAGTATCGCCCGTCGTCTCGGCGGCGGACCGCGTTTCGTGGCGATTCTGACCCGTAAGGGCGGGGTTGGCAAAACAACTGTGACGACTCTGCTGGGCATGGCCTTGGGGAGAACTCGAGATGATCGAGTCATCGCTATTGACGCTAATCCCGATCGCGGAACGCTCGCGGAGCGATTTGTTCGCGGCAGCCAATTCACCGTTCGCGATGTTGTGAATAAGGCGGCAACCATTGGTACGGTCACCGATTTCGCAAACTTCGTATCCCGCGACAAATCGCGACTCGACGTATTGGCGTCTGACACTGATCCGTTGTTGTCGGAAGCGTTTGACGAGAACGACTTCAATGTCGTCGCCGACATGGTTTCTCGCTACTATTCGATCGCGCTAGTCGACTGTGGAACAGGTATCGTGCACTCGGTTATGCGCGCCACGCTGCAGCGGGCCGATGCGGTCGTCGTTGTCTCTGGTGGAAGTTTCGATGAGGCTCGACTCGCTGCGGAGACGTTGACCTGGCTCGATGCCAATGGATACGGCGATCTGGTTCGTAATTCGATTGTCACAATAAATACGGCAACCATGGGCACGAACATGGTCAAGCTTGACGAGATTGAGGCGCACTTCAAGTCTCGTGTACGCGACGTCGTGCGTATTCCCTACGACCCACTGCTCGCTGCCGGGTCAATCGTGGATTTCGATCGGCTCAAGCCAGTTACGCAAGAGGCTGCGCGCATTCTTGCCGCGCTTGTTGTTGACGGACTGCGCGAAAACTAGAACTGCGATACATGGCGGAGCGTCCCATCCGGGTGTTTGGCGACCCAGTGTTGAAGACGCCTACCGAAGAAATTTGTGACATTGACGATAGCGTCCGAGCTCTCGTAACAGACCTGATCGACTCTGTTTCGGTTTCCGGTCGCGCGGGAGTGGCGGCGACGCAGATTGGCGTGGGTCGCAGAGTTTTCAGTTTCAATGTGGACGGGCAACTTGGTTACGTCATCAACCCCGTACTTGAGGAAACCAGCGGTGAGGTTTCGCTCGTCGAGGAGGGCTGCTTATCGGTGCCCGGACTCTGGTTTCCTACTCCGCGGTATCCGTTCGCTCGCGTTCGGGGCACCGACCTCGAAGGCAATACCGTTGTCGTCGAAGGCACAGGCATCCTTGCTCAGGCGCTCCAGCACGAAACCGATCACTTGGATGGACTTCTCTACTTGGACCGTCTCGCTCCGGAAACGCGTCGTGAGGCAATGAAGCAGGTTCGCGAGTCTGACTGGTTCTAAACCACTTCTGTTTCGATTGACTCGGTCGGGTTCTTGGACGCGTAGATTTCAGAAATCTCTTTTTCGAAATCCTTTTCGATCACGTGTCGTTTGATGCTGAGCTTGGGAGTGAGGTGTCCGCTGGCTTCCGTGAATTCAATGGGCAGGATTTCAAACTTGCGAATGGATTCGGCCTGAGAAACGCGAGCGTTGGCTCGGTCGATTGCCTTCTGAACGTGCGCGCGGATTGCCGGATTTCGACTTGCCTCGGCGAGCGACATTTTCGCGTCAAGTTTGTTGTTTGTCAGCCACATGGGAAGCATTTCCGAATCGAGGGTGACGAGAGCAGAAATGAACGGCTGCCGGTCTCCCACAACAACGACCTGGCCAACCACTGGATCAGCACGAATGGGGTCTTCCAAGAAGGCGGGTGACACGTTCTTGCCTCCGGACGTGACAATAATCTCCTTCTTGCGACCGGTGATACTCAGGTAGCCATCGTCGTCAAGCGAACCGATGTCGCCCGTCTTGAACCAGTCGTCATGGAACGTTTCCTTGGTTGCCTTGGGATTTTTCCAGTACTCCTTGAATACATCAATCCCACGAACTTCGATTTCTCCGTCGTCGGCAATTCGAACCGAAACTCCCGGCAGTGCCGGACCAACCGTGCCAATTTTTACGCGCGACGGTCGGTTGATCGTTGCTGGAGCTGTCGTCTCGGTGAGACCGTAACCTTCGAGAACGGTGATGCCAAGCGCATTGAAGAAGTGACCGAGTCTCTTGCCGAGCGGAGCGGATCCCGAAACCGCCCATCGCACGTTTCCGCCCATCGCCTCGCGGAGTTTGCCGAAGACGAGTCGATCAAAAAGTCTGAACCTCAGTTTGAGGGCAAGACCAACGTGACCCGATTCTCGTGCCATCGAGTACTCGACCGCAGTCTTGGCAGCGGTGCGGAAAATGTTTCCCTTCCCGCCCGCCTCGGCTTTTTGCTCCGCCGAGTTATAGACCTTTTCGAAAACTCGTGGGACGGCCAGAAGAAATGTTGGTTGGAACGATTGAAGTGACGGCAGAAGCAAAGTTGTGTCAGGTTGGTGCCCAACTCGCACTCCGCCCTCGATGGCGAGTACCGAGATGTACCGGGCAAAAATGTGGGCAAGCGGAATGAAAAGCAACGTTGAACTTGACTCGTTCACAACCTCGGGAATGGCAGCGCGCGCATTGCGAGAGAGGTCAACAAAGTTTGCGTGCGTCAACACGCAACCTTTTGGTCGACCCGTAGAACCGGAAGTGTAAATCAGGGTGGCCATGTCATCGCCTTTTGCGGCAACCCGGCGCTTGTCGACCTGAGAAGCGTCAACTTTCTTGCCGAGGTTGACGAGGTCCTCAATAGCCCCATCGTCAATCGTCCAGACCGTGTGAATCTTGGGCAAAGCTGCGCGAACTCCCTCGAATCGCTCGCGGTGGGTCGCGGATTCAACCACAAGGGCGACCGATTCTGAGTCGTCGAGGATCCATTCAATTTGACTAGATGAGCTCGTTTCATAAATGGGCACCAGAATCGCCCCGGCGAACCAGGCTGCGAAATCAAGCAAGGTCCACTCAAAACGCGTTTTGCACATCAGCCCGATTTTGTCGCCGGGTTGAATCCCCGCTGCAATAAGTCCCTGTGCCACCGCGATGACACGCGCGTGGAATTCGGACACGGTGAGGGGAGTCCACCCACCGCTCCCATCTGGGAGCGAAAATATTGCGAGGTTGGGAGTCTTTGCAAGACGCTCGAGCAAAATCTCTGTTGCGTTGGTGTTCTTGTCGCTCGGGACAATCGCGGGCATATCGATTTGCTGCACGTCGGACTCCTTTATTCGATGGCACCTCAACTCTAGTTAGTTACACGAGATTGAGATAGACACGAGTTCACCCGCCGCCGTGAACGGCTCTCTTGAGGTGAGTGACCGGGAACGGCTTCTCGGTAGACTTACGCACGGACTGGAGGAGGTCGGTTGTGTTCTATTGGGTGATGAAGAACATCATTATCGGACCCCTCGTTAAGGGAATCTTTCGCCCCTGGGTCACTGGGGCAGGGAATGTGCCTGCGGATGGTGCCGTGATACTGGCGTCAAATC
>JBMOEY010000044.1:0-11968 GCA_049314515.1 Microbacteriaceae bacterium | reverse complement strand
ATTCCACCGGCCGGAATTACCGCGTAAAACTGCGGAATGGGGCTCACCGAAGTAGTCATGCGTTCAGCCTATCGGGGGCGCAAACTACGCCGAGAGCGCCCGGCCCGTGCGGTCGCGAGCGTTTAGAAAGCAATTGTTCACCGTCACGGACTCACCGGAAATTCTCAGCACGGCGTAATGTGAGCACGTAACTGCGGACGCGAATGGGGCGTGCCTCCACTCGCATTTACTTCAGGAGGACTGACGTGTCGAAAGTCATTGCTCCCCCCGTCGCGCAGATGAAGGCCAGCCGAGGCGGCACCCTTTATCGCGGACGAGAGGGAATGTGGTCGTGGGTGCTTCACCGCGTCACCGGCGTTGCCATCTTCTTCTTCCTGCTGGTGCACATTCTCGACACCGCTCTCGTTCGGGTGAGCCCCGAGGCATACAACGCCGTTATCGCGTCCTACAAGAACCCCATCATGGGTATCGGTGAGCTCGGACTCGTTGGTGCGATCATGTTCCACGCTCTGAACGGCTTGCGCATCATCCTCATCGACTTCTGGAGCAAGGGCGTCAAGTACCAGCGCGTCATGTTCTGGGTCGTCGTAGGCCTCTGGGTCGTGCTTTTCGCCGGCTTCGCTCCGCGTCACCTGATCAATGTCTTCAGCGAGGTGGGTCACTAATGTCGACTGTTGCTGCTCCCCGCACCCCGGCACGCCCCGCACGCCGCGGCATCAACTGGGAAAAATGGGGCTGGATGTACATGCGCATCTCGGGCGTGGTGCTTGTGGTGCTCATCTTCGGTCACCTCTTCGTCAATCTCATGGTCGGCCAGGGCGTCAAGGCGATCGACTTCGCCTTCGTCGCCGGGAAGCTGGCCGACCCCTTCTGGAAGGTGTGGGACACGCTCATGTTGTGGCTCGCCCTGATTCACGGAGCAAACGGCATGCGCACCATTACCAACGACTACGTGTCGTCGGTTGCCTGGGGACGCGTCTTGCGCGGCGCCATCGCATTTGCTGCGGTTGCGCTGATCATTCTCGGAACACTCGTCATCTACACCTTTGACCCGTGCCCGGTCGTTCCGGCTGACCAGGCCAACCTCCTCCCTTCCTTCTGTAACGCTTAGTCGAAATTCGACAGCACACCACATCAGCGATTGGCATCCACGTGAGCAAGACTGAATCGAAATATCGCGAAGCGGACCCGCAGCACGCCGAGACACAGGTCGTCGACGGAGTTCACTACCACCAGTACGACGTTGTCATTGTTGGCGCGGGTGGCGCGGGAATGCGTGCTGCAATTGAAGCGGCACCGAAGTCGAAGACCGCCGTCATCACGAAGCTTTACCCCACGCGGTCTCACACCGGTGCCGCACAGGGCGGCATGGCCGCTGCCTTGGCCAACGTCGAGGAAGACAGCTGGGAGTGGCACACCTTCGACACCGTCAAGGGTGGCGACTATCTCGTCGACCAGGACGCCGCTGAGATTCTGGCAAAAGAGGCCATCGACGCTGTTATCGACCTCGAAAACATGGGTCTGCCGTTCAACCGCACACCCGAGGGCAAGATCGACCAGCGTCGTTTCGGTGGCCACACCCGCGACCACGGTAAGGCTCCGGTTCGTCGCTCGTGCTACGCGGCCGACCGCACGGGGCACATGATTCTGCAGACGTTGTTCCAGAACTGCGTCAAAGAGGGTGTCGAGTTCTACAACGAGTTCTACGTGCTTGACCTCATCATGGTGGGCACGGGAAAGAAGCGTCAGCCCGCCGGCGTCGTCGCCTACGAACTCGCCACGGGCGAACTGCACGTTTTCCAGGCAAAGTCCATCGTGTTCGCCACGGGTGGTTTTGGAAAGATCTACAAGACGACCTCGAACGCGCACACCCTGACGGGCGATGGCGTTGGCATCATCTGGCGCAAGGGCATCCCGCTCGAAGACATGGAGTTCTACCAGTTCCACCCGACGGGTCTCGCTGGTTTGGGCATCCTGCTCACTGAGGGTGCCCGCGGTGAGGGTGCAATTTTGCGCAATGCATCCGGCGAGCGATTCATGGAGCGTTACGCACCCACCATCAAAGACCTCGCACCTCGCGACATCATCGCTCGATGCATGGTGCAAGAGGTTGTTGAGGGTCGCGGTGCCGGACCAAACAAGGACTACGTTCTTCTCGACTGCACGCACCTCGGTGCGGAGGTCCTCGAGACGAAGCTCCCCGACATTACAGAGTTCGCCCGCACCTACCTTGGTATCGACCCGGTTGTTGAGCCCGTGCCGGTGATGCCCACGGCGCACTACGCGATGGGCGGCATTCCGACCAATATCAAGGCTGAGGTGCTCGCTGACAACACCACGGTCATTCCGGGACTATACGCCGCCGGCGAGTGCGCCTGTGTCTCGGTGCACGGATCGAACCGTCTCGGCACCAACTCACTGCTCGACATCAACGTGTTCGGCAAGCGTGCCGGTCGCTACGCCGTCGAGTACGCCAAGAAGGCCAAGTTCGTCGACCTGCCGAAAGATCCAGCGAAGTACGTGCGCGACCTCATCGAGGGTATCCGTAACGCGCAGGGAACCGAGCGCATCGCATCCATTCGCAAAGAGCTTCAAGAAGAGATGGACCGTAACGCCCAGGTGTTCCGAACCGAGGAATCACTTAAGTCCGTCACGAACACGATTCAGGAGCTGCGCAAGCGGTACCGCAACATCTCGGTGACCGACAAAGGTCAGCGCTACAACACCGACCTGCTTGAAGCGGTCGAGTTGGGCTTCTTGCTCGACTTGGCCGAGGTCACCGTCTACTCGGCGCGAAACCGCAAGGAGAGCCGCGGCGGTCACATGCGCGATGACTTCCCAGACCGCAACGACAAGAAATACATGGTGCACACCATGGCCTACCTCACTGGTGACCCGGAATCGGATCACGCGGGAGACCACATCAAGATTGACTGGAAACCAGTCGTCATCACGAACTACCAGCCCATGGAAAGAAAGTACTAGTCATGGCAAAGACCGCAGCCCCGTCTGAAGTGCAGGCATTCACGATTCAATTGATTGTGAGCCGATTCGACCCCGAGGTCGATGAAGAAGCGCGTTGGGAATCCTTTGACGTCGAAGTGTTCTCCACCGACCGCGTGCTGGATGCCCTGCACAAGATCAAGTGGGAACAAGACGGTTCGCTCACGTTCCGTCGTTCGTGCGCTCACGGCATTTGTGGCTCGGATGCGATGCGCATCAACGGCCGTAACCGCCTCGCGTGTAAGACCCTGATCAAGGACCTCGACATCACGAAAGCCATTTACGTCGAGGCCATCAAAGGTCTTCCGCTTGAGAAAGACCTCATCGTTGACATGGAGCCGTTCTTCGCCGCGTACCGCGAGGTGAAGCCGTTCCTCATCGCAAACTCGAAGCCTCAGAAGGGTAAGGAGCGGCTGCAGTCCATCGAGAACCGCGAGATCTTCGATGACACGACCAAGTGCATCCTCTGTGCCGCCTGCACAACGTCATGTCCCGTGTTCTGGACCGATGGTCAGTACTTCGGCCCAGCCGCGATTGTGAACGCCCACCGGTTCATTTTCGATTCCCGCGACGATTCGGCGAAGGAACGTCTCGAAATTCTCAACGACAAAGAGGGCGTGTGGCGTTGCCGCACGACCTTCAACTGCTCCGAAGCCTGCCCGCGCGGTATTCAGGTGACGCAGGCAATCTCCGAGGTCAAGGCTGCTGTTCTACGAGGTCGTCCGTAGTCAATCGACCGCTACTCGCGGCTTTCACCCAGCAGGAACACGCCAAATTGTTGGCGAGCCGTCTGTAGAGTCGCGGCATCGCGCGCCGATGCCGCGAGCGGACGCCACGGCGACTCGATAAGTCCTTGGTCGAGAAACGAGGCAAAAGCCGTTGCCTGGTAGCTCAATCCCGCATGGGCAACCACACCTGTCGTGTCAATCCACTCATCTTGGACGGAGGGATTGAAGTCGCGATTCATCAATCGAATTGATGAAGGGATAAAGAATGGACTTCCAACCCGAACGGAAATGTTCGTGCCGTCAATCCAGGCGGTTGTTTCGGTGAACGCCCGGATTGACGTGGACGTATACGCTCGACCGCCGTTGGCATAGCTCAATCTCATTGCTATCTCAATGTCCACTCCCGAGGGTGCGAGCTCGCCCGCTGCCTCAATCGTGGTTGGCGCATCCGGCAACACGCTACTGACGAATGCCATCGGGTAGATGCCCAGATCGTGGGCCGCACCACCCCCGTCGATGTCGTGTAGTCGGGCAATGTCTCGGAGGTCTTGACCAAAGTCTGCCTGCACGTAACGGATATCTCCGAACTCACCGTTGGCGACAAGTTGTCGGATGATGTCGGATTGTGGCAAGTATGTGGTCCACATCGCCTCCATGACGAGCACGCCAGCGGCGTGCGCTGCCCGTTCGATTTCGAGCACATGATCAGGTCGCGTTGCAATGGGTTTTTCGACGAGAACATGCTTTCCAGCGGCGATCGCCGCGAGCACGTTGTCTCGATGCGCTTGCTGTCTCGTTGACACGTAGATGGCATCAATGTCATTGTCCGCGAGCAGGTCGTCATAGCTGCCATACGACCGTGAAATGCCGTAGCTTTGCGCAAATTCACGAGCGCGCTCGGCACTCGTTGATCCAACGGCCTCGATGCGTTGACCGGTGTGCGCAAGAACGCCTTCGACCCACACGTGGGCAATTCCGCCTGGGCCCATTACGCCCCAACGTAAGGACGTAACGTTCTGCGGGTCGATGATGCGCGGTGATGGAAGTTTCAGTGACGTCATGTGACCACCCTAGAAGCCGTCTGGGCTAATCGAGTGCAATCGACCCACTTGCGAGAGCGCGCGCCTCGAGCGCAGAACGGGCTTTGAGGGCTCGGGAAGCGCGATCGCGTGCCTCTTCGAGGGTCACGGTGCCCAGCGCGACTCGTACGTCCGCAAACGCGGACGGCGCCATGGAAAGTGTCGTCGCGCCGAGGCCAACGAGCACGACGGCCAGTTCTGGATCAGCCGCTGCCTCACCACACACACCCACCGGTTTACCGGCGGCGTACCCGGCGTTGCCAATCATTTCAATCAATCGCAAGACGGCGGGATGCCATGGGTCTTGATACGAGGCGACACTGCCGAGGGT
The DNA here is from genome assembly GCA_049314515.1 of Microbacteriaceae bacterium. Taxonomy (GTDB): domain Bacteria; phylum Actinomycetota; class Actinomycetes; order Actinomycetales; family Microbacteriaceae; genus RFQD01. Next base: position 6,827 of record JBMOEY010000044.1, on the reverse strand, counting down.
TCGGTCTGCGGCGAGTGTGTACTGCGTTAAGTCGTTCGTACCAATCGAAACGAAGTCAGCACTGGCAAAGACTTGTTCCGCAACGAGTGCGAGCGAGGGAATTTCTGCCATCACGCCGACATTGCGCAATCCCATGCTCTTGGCCAGTTCAACAAAATATTGGGACTCGTCTGCGTCCGCAACCATCGGGGCCATGACCCAGAGCTCCGCTGCGGTCCGATTTTGCGCGTTCACCAAGGCCTGAATCTGGTTTCGTAGGATTCGCTCGTGTGCTCGCAGAGTGCGAAGGCCTCGGAGTCCCAGCGCCGGGTTCTCCTCACGCCCCGCATTCAGAAAGCTGAGAGGTTTGTCGGCGCCCGCGTCCAGCACGCGCACTACAACTTTTTGATCTGGAAATTGCTCGAGCAGGTGCACGAATGCCGTCTCTTGGTCCTCAATTGTGGGTGCCCTGTGCGCGTCTAAGAACAAGAATTCCGTTCGAAAAAGGCCAACCCCCTCGGCTCCGAATGCCACGGCATCAGCCGCCTCGTCCGGGTCACCCAGATTTGCCAGCAAAGGTATCTTGTGGCCATCAATTAATTGGCCGTGAGAAATCGGTGCGTTTCGCTGATCGAGCCACGCATTTCTGCGCACACGAGCCTCGTCCACATCTGCACTCGACGCATCAACAGTGACCGAGGATGCGCCCGCATCGACCACCACCAGCGTGCCGTCCTCGAGTTCTTGTGCGCCGGCAACCCCCACAATCGCGGGAATTGACTTTGCTCGGGCAATGATCGCCGTGTGTGACGTCGGCCCACCCTCACTTGTGATCAGAGCCATGACTTTCGTGAAGTCAAGTAGGGCAGTGTCGGCCGGTGCCAAGTCACGCGCGACCAAAACAAACGGCGCATCCGAAGTCGGAACCTCGGGCATTGCTACGCCCAGGAGTCGCGCAATGGCCCGCTGCGACACGTCTACCAGGTCAGTCGCTCGCTCCCCGAGATATCCCCCGAGACCCTGTAATTGGCGCTGGAACTCACCGAAGGCCTCGAATACCGCTCGCTCGGCAGTTTTTCCATCACGGATTCGCGAGATCACGACTTTAGTGACGGCCGGATCCGCCGCCATGAGTGCCTGCGCCTCCAAGACAGCCCGCGCCTCGTCACCCGCGAGGGCGGCTCGCTCGCGTAACCATTCACAGGTGTGTTCCAACGCTTGTTGCGCGCGGAGGATTTCTTCCTCGACGTTTGCTGTGCGCGGGCTATCGAGAGGTTCTGCCAACGGCTCTGGCATTCGAAGCACCGGACCCACCGCAATCCCACGGCCAACTCCGATTCCGAAGAGTTTGCTCATCGACCGCTCCTTTCGCGCGCCCCTGCAGTCTCCAGACTAAACGGCGCATGGGCTTTGGTCTTCTGGCGGTCGCAGGGACGTCCGAGACGACGGAGATAGTGTTGTCGCATGATCGTCACGTTCACGGCGAACCCCTGCATCGAGCACACCCTCGTTGTCTCTCAATTTGAGCTCAACCACGTTAATCGGGCGGTCTCAAGCCTCCGCAACCCGGCCGGCAAGGGCATAACTGTGTCGCGGGCATTGGCGAAGAACAATGTGGACACGGTCGCAATCTTTCCGAGTGATGGCGCTAACGGCGCGTGGATTGTCAATGCCCTCAAAGCGGACAACGTCGAGACACTATCGACCTTGATTCGAGATGGGGTGCGAACGAACGTGACCGTCGTTGACGAGTCGGGCCACACCACGAAGGTCAACGAAATTGGCCCAACTATTACCTCGTCGGAGGAGGATGCGATTGCCGCGACCCTCGTTTCGGCTCTTGCCGTTCGACCGGCATGGCTAGTTTTGGCTGGCAGTCTTCCGCCGGGTCTCACTTCAGGTTTCTATGCAGAGATGGGACGCGTCGCTCGTGAGCACGGAGTACGAGTCGCTGTGGATGGTTCTGGAGCAGCTTTCGCTGAAGCGGTCCACTCCGGGGTCGCCGATTTCTTGAAGCCAAATCACAGTGAACTCGAGGAGTTGTCTGGTCGACGCCTTCCCACGATCGGTGACGTCGTCAACTTCGCGCAGAGTCTGCTCCGCGACGACGAATGTTCGATAGTGGTAAGTCTCGGCGCACAAGGTGCACTGGGCGTGACGGGCGATAACTACCTGTGGGCGGTGCATGAGCCGGTGAGCGTGGAAAGTACGGTGGGGGCCGGCGATTGCGCCGTGGCGGGATACCTCAGCGCCGACATCGATTGCCGTCGAAAGGAAATCGGGGGCGAAGAAGGTCTCACCGTTCGCTTGGCAACTGCGGTAGCGTGGGGCTCTGCGGCTGTTCAATTGCCGTTGGCAACAATGCCCGGACCCGATGACGTGACCATGCACCGCGTTCATCTCCATCCGCGCCCGGACGAATCTACCCTGATCAAGGATCTCTAGCGAATGACTACTTCCGACCACTCCGTCTTGACAACCGAGGACATCGTCGTTGTCGACATGATCGCAGAAACTAAGGAAGACGCCACGAGGGCGCTTGCGCAAAAGCTGGTTGATGACGGCAGGGTGACCGATCTCGACGGTTTCCTTGAGGATGTCGCCGCTCGAGAAGCTCAGATGAATACCGGACTTCCCGGGGGCATCGGTATTCCGCACGCCCGCTCGTCGCATGTTGTGGTTCCGAGCGTTGCCATCGGCACGTCTTCGACGGGAGTTCCATTCGGAGCGGAGGATGGCCCCGCGCACCTCATTTTTCTCATCGCCGCGCCCGATGGGGCCAATGACGAACACCTCCACATCCTGGCCGCCCTTGCCCGCAAGCTCGTCCACGAAGATTTCAAGGATTCGCTGCGAAATGCGACGACACCCGCAGAGATTGCCGCCATCATCACGAAAGAGGTTCAGAAATAATGAAAATTGTCGCCGTTACCTCGTGCATCACCGGCATCGCCCACACCTACATGGCCGCTGAGGCTCTCGAACAAGCCGCCAAGAAGGCGGGACACGACATCACCGTTGAAACCCAAGGCTCAGCCGGTTCAACGGCAATCCCCCAGTCGGCAATTGATTCGGCCGATGTCATCATCTTTGCCTGCGATCTTGAAGTGAAGAACAAGGTTCGGTTTAACGGCAAACCGTTTCTTCAAATTGGTGTCAGCAAAGTTCTCGTCGACGCTGATTCGGTGCTCGCCCAGGCGATCGCTATCGCCGGGTCAGAGAAATCACCGAAGTACGGCGACGTGGCAGCGCAAAAATCAGGTACGACGAAGCCCGAGAGTAGCTCCACCAACGGTGGCTTCCTGAGAAAACTTTTTGGCAAGAAATAAGCTTTCGACGAAGGATCACACTTATGGCCCACACCCAGCGAACTGTCACTGTTGGCTCACACGTGGGTTTACATGCGCGTCCGGCGAGTCTCTTCGTACAGGCAGTCAACGCAACGGGCCACGAAGTGACGATCACGACGGCATCCGGCGAAAGCGCTGACGCGACCAGCATCCTGTCTGTGCTTGGGCTCGGCGTGGGTCATCGCGAGGAGATCGTGCTCGATGTCGAGGGCGACAATGCCGAGGTCGTTGCTGACGAACTCTGCGACTTATTGATCAGCGACCTCGATGCTCCGCGATAGCGGGTTAACGCGCTTTCGTGCGTTTAGGCTGAGCATGTGAAAAAGCGGTGGGAGGCAATCAAGCGCCTGCGCCTCTACCGCACCTGGCGACTCTTCTCGGATTCAGGCGGCACTCTCTCGGCTGCCGGAATGTCGTTTCAGGGACTCTTTGCGGTCTTTGCCGGTGTGTGGATTGGCTTTCAGTTTTTGGGTTCCTGGTTGAACACAGAACCACAAATTTTTCACGCCGTGATCGCGTTTGTGAATTCGCAAATCCCCGGACTCATCAAGCCGGGTGGCCCGATTGATCCCACAGTTTTGCAGTCGACCACTGGGTGGGGCTGGTCGAGCGCTGTCGCAGCCGTGTTGCTCGCGTGGACTGCAATTGCGTGGCTCAACTACACGCGGATTGCCATTCGTCGCCTGTTTGATTTGCCATCTCCCCCGGTCAGCGCACTCTTGCTCAAGGTTTACGATCTCGCAATCGCCCTTATCTTCGGCCTCTTTATCGTCGCGAGCGCATCGGCGAGCGTATTCCTGACAAATTTCTTTACCGGAATCATCACTGCACTGGGATTCGACGCAGGCACGCTCTCCCACCGACTCATTTTCCAGATCGGCGGATTTGTGGTTGTTTATGCGGTCGATGTGTTGATTTTGGCGGGCTTGATTTACCTCCTCAGTGGAATACCAATACCTGCTCGTCGACTCTTTACTGGCGTCGCGCTGGGAGCAATCGCGCTCGACGTGCTGAAAATTGCAGCCGGCTTCGCGCTGACGAGCACGGGTCACAACCCGCTATTGGCTTCCTTCGCGATATTCATCGGCTTGTTGATTTGGTTCAACCTCGCCTGCCGCATTTATTTACTCACGGTTGCCTGGATTGGCACGGGGCTTGAGAACGACAACGTCCGAGCAGCGGACCTTGGTTGGATCATGCCCTCCCGCACCGTGCGCACATAGGCTGACATCATGCCTCTGCGTATCGCGACGATCAACACAAACGGCGTTCGAGCTGCCTTTCGAAAAGGAATGGGCGAATGGCTCGCCACTCGAGACATCGACATTCTGGCAATTCAAGAAGTGCGCGCGTCGACAGATGATCTCACCGAATTGCTCGGACCCGAGTGGAACGTGCTCCATGATGCCGCGAGCGCGAAGGGGCGAGCTGGTGTGGCGATTGCGAGTCGCGCGCGCGCGAGCATCCACCGGGTTGAAATCGGCGCCGCTGACTTTGATACTGCCGGGCGCTGGCTCGAGGCTGACTATACGGTGAACGGTAAGACGCTGACCGTCGTCAGTGCTTACGTGCACTCGGGCGAAGTCGATACGCCGAAGCAAGAGGAGAAGTGGAAGTTCCTCAACGCGATGGAGGCGCGCATGGGCGAGCTGGTCACGCAACGCGAGTTTGCGCTCGTTCTTGGAGACCTCAACGTGGGACACCGCGAGCTTGATATCAAGAATTGGAAGGGCAACGTGAAGCGAGCCGGCTTCCTGCCACGTGAGCGAGCGTATTTCGATCGCATTCTGGGGCATGCGGGATCAACTGTGGACTGTGTCGACGGCACGACCGGCACCGGTCTCGGCTGGGTCGATGTCGGACGCGCGTCGGTTGGAGAAGTTCCCGGACCATACACCTGGTGGTCATGGCGTGGCCAGGCATTCGATACGGATGCTGGCTGGCGCATTGACTATCACTTTGCGACTCCCGCACTCGCGAAACTCGCGACGAACTACACCGTCGACCGCGCTGCTGCCTACGACCAACGTTGGAGCGACCACACGCCCGTCGTCGTCGATTACGCCCTCTAGGATTTTGACGTGTCCAAACCAGTTCTGTTCTCCGGCATGCAGCCGAGCTCCGATTCTCTCCACCTCGGCAACTACATCGGTGCACTCGGCAACTGGGTTGAGATGCAGTCCAAGTTTGACGCGTTTTACTGCGTTGTTGACTTACATGCGATAACCGTTCCTCAAGACCCGGTGGAGCTTCGCGCGCGCACGCGTTCGACCGCCGCACAGTACATCGCGGCCGGCATCGATCCCAGCCAGAGCACGCTGTTCATCCAGTCTCACGTGGCAGCGCACACTGCACTGGCCTGGATCCTCACGACGCTGACCGGATTCGGCGAAGCGAGTCGCATGACGCAGTTCAAAGACAAATCAGCAAAGGGCGGCGCCGACTCCGCCAGCGTCGGGCTATTTACCTATCCCATATTGATGGCCAGCGACATTTTGCTCTACAACACGAACACGGTTCCGGTCGGAGAAGACCAGCGCCAACATCTGGAGCTCACGCGCGATTTAGCAGCTCGATTCAATGCGCGTTTTGGCGACACACTGACGATTCCTGAGCCGCACATCCTCAAGGAAACAGCCAAGATTTATGATCTGCAGAACCCGTCGGCCAAGATGTCAAAGTCCGCCGAAACCGAGGCGGGGTTGCTCAAGATTCTTGACGACCCTTCCGTCACCGCCAAGAAGGTCATGCGAGCGGTAACGGACGTCGACGGAGAGGTGCGCTTCGACCGAGAAACCAAGCCCGGGCTCGCGAACCTGCTCACCATTTTTTCTGTGTTGTCGGGTCGCACCGTTGACAATCTCGTCGCCGAATACGCTGGCGGTGGCTATGGGGCAATCAAGAAAGACCTTGCCGAGCAGGTGACCAGCAGTTTTGCACCGATTGCCGAACGCACGCGCGAGTTGCTCTCCGACCCGGCCGAGCTAGACAGAATCTTGGGCGCGGCGGCCGAACGCGCATCCACCGTGGCAAATGCCACGCTCGAACGCGTGTATGACCGTGTTGGACTGCTTCCTCGTCGCTAATCAGGCATTTTTCAGGTTCGCGCTGAGCTAATAATTATTTCCCCGGCGGGAATCATTCGCGGTATACGCTGTTTAGTACATAGAGCAACGCGCTCCGGGGTCAGTGTAAGTCTGAACCGGCGGTAATAGTCCGCGAACCTTGAGGCCCACCCATCCGGGTGACGCATCACAGGCCGAGCCGGTGGAATTCCGGGACCGACGGTTATAGTCCGGATGAGAGGTAGCGCGTCACGAGGGCATCTCGTGTGTTGCGCTGTGCGTCTATTGACGCGCATGCGCGTTCCCGGAGTACGTCGCTTGCATTTCAAGCGAAACGGAAACGATTGATGACACCCGAGACCTCGACCCGAGGCGCAACCCCGGCAGATGCCGACGGTTACGCAACGGTCATGCGTCGCGCCATCGAGCTGTC
>JBMOEY010000043.1:0-12184 GCA_049314515.1 Microbacteriaceae bacterium | reverse complement strand
CAGGTGCTGCCTGTGTCGGGAAGCCGGGTGCGGGTTGCGCGGGGTATCCCGCCGCCGGGGGCATTTGCATGGGATCCGCCGGAATGGCCTGTGCCGGTGTGCGTCGACCAGTAGATGCCTGGCCCCCGCTCACGAAAGACCAACGCTCGAGATCGCGCTGGCATAGTTTTGCGGCGCGCTTCGGGTTGTAGATCCACAGCACAAGGCGGTCGCGCACGCCGTCGAGAGTCGTCTGAGCCGCCGTCACGCCGACCGCCGAGGCACGCTTGAGTTCGTTGAGTTGGTGACCAGTCCAGTCGGCAATACTTCCCGCTCCCTGAACTGGAAGTACGCGCAGGTGCACGTCAACCCGCGCGACAACACGGTCCGTCGCTCCCTGAGCCGCAGCCGGCAGGCTGGCAAACACCGCAATTTCGCTGGTTGCGTCGAGTACCTCGGCGACGACTGAGGCCTTGGCGTGCTCGTCCGCTGTTCTCGTCAGCTTGCCGGCCTGTGAGGACACGATTATTCCGCCGAAGATGAGTCCGAGAATCAGAGCGACCAATGATGCCGCTGCCGACACCAAGGTTCCGAAGTTATCGGGGCTGGTCAGCCACGCGACCAAATCTGAAATCTGCATGACCATAGGTTACCGAGGCGGTGAGCGAAATACCGGTAATTCGCCGATTTAGCGCCCCGTCGCGTCACGTTGAGGTTCGGTGATAGCGAGGTCGAGGTCGACAACTTTGCCCGGGCGCGCCGTCTGAGCAAGCACGATTCCGACCGCAACGATAACGGCGCCCAGTAGTTGCGCGGTTGTCAACGTTTCGTTGAGCCAGAGCCAGGCAACGACAAAAGCAAACAGCACCTCGGATGACGCGACGATGCCCGCCGAGGTTGATTTCAAATGCTTGATGGACACGAACGAGAGGATGAATGACACGAATGATCCGACCAGCAACGCCCAAGCAAGGGGAATCCAAAACGGAACGAAAATGTTGCTGAGGTTTCCCTCGAGAGAAATCGGTTCGATGAGTTTGCCTGCGTCGATGGACCACCACTCGCTGAAAATGCCCCAGAAAATGGTGCTGACCAGCATTGCCCAGAAGACCATTCCCATCACACTCATCGATGACAACGACCGTTCGCCGAGCATGAAGTAGACAACGTAAGCACAGGCCGCAATGGCGGCGTAGATGACGCCGAGCGGGTCGAGCGTGCTGTTCCACACCTGTGCAACGACGGCGAGGCCGACAATAACCAACGCAATCGAGATCCAGATGCGCCCGCGCACTCGCTCCTTGAAGAAAATCAACGCAATGAGGGCGACCGCCGGTACTGCGAGGTACTCAAACAGCAAGGCGATTCCGACGTCGATTCGGGAAACCGCGAGTGCGTAAAACTGTTGAAGCATCGCGACCCCGGCGATTCCGAGGGCAACCATTTGAAGCATTTGACGTCGCGTAAGCCGGAACGCACCGCGATCCGTGATGAGCAAGATGATCCCCGTAATAACAACGGTGACGAGTGTTCGAAGGAGCGTGAGTTGTGCCGGAGACAGGGTGTCGTGTCGGAGCAAAATCGAAATGACGCTTCCGTTCGCCCCAAAACTTGCTGCGGAGAGAAAGCCGATGGTGTAGCCGAAGGCGGGACGACGGACGGTATTCGGCATCGAACCAGACTAGCCTTTGCTTATGCACACTTTTGTTCTCGCCGGTGGTTGTTTTTGGTGCTTAGACGCGGTTTATCGCACGCTTAACGGAGTTTCCGATGTCGTGTCCGGTTATGCCGGTGGCACCGTTCCCAACCCCAGTTATGAAGCGGTGTGCACGGGCGACACGGGGCACGCTGAGGTTGTCGCCTTAACGTTCGACGCTGAGGTCATCCCTGATTCGGTGATTCTCGATGTCTTCTTCACCCTGCACGACCCTCGACAACTGAACAGACAGGGCAACGATGTCGGCACGCAATACCGCTCCGCGATGTTCTATGAGGATGACCTGCAGAAGTCTCTCTTCGAGGCGGCGATCGCTCGTGCTGACGAATTGTGGGGTGGAGGAGTCGTCACAACTCTCGAACCCCTGCGCGAGTTCTACACGGCGGAGGAATACCACCAGAACTTCTTTGCCAAGAATCCCGGCCAAGGCTATTGCCTCGCGGTCGCGGTGCCGAAAGTGAACAAGGTTCGCGCGAGCTTTAGCTCATACATTCGCGACTAACCATCAACACGTCGCGAATTCGGCGATTGACCCCAGTTGACTCCTCGGATGCATGGGCAGCCGGGGCCGTTCTGCACACTCGGTGAACCTATTCATCTATTTGGAGGTTCATCATGACTGACCTGATATCGCTGACCGGCCTCGTTGCCACGACGCCACGACACATCACGACGAGCGAGGGCTTGGCCATCACCTCGTTTCGACTTGCCTCAAGTCAACGACGTTACGATCGCGTCGCACAGCGCTGGATTGACGGCGACACAAATTGGTACACGGTTTCGGCGTTTCGCGGACTCGCGCAGAATTCTGCCACTTCAGTCAGTAAAGGTGACCGCGTGATCGTATCGGGACGTGTTCGAATTCGAGACTGGGAAAACACCGATCGATCGGGCACGACGGTCGAAATCGAGGCCGAATCTCTCGGTCACGATCTCACGTGGGGCACTGCGGTCTACACGCGCACCACGACGCCCGTGTCAACCGAAGACGGCTCGTGGGGTCCCGATCAGGACTCCGTCACGGACGTAAATAGTGCCAATGTGGACGCCGACGTTGTGACCAGTGCAGCCTAAGTAAATCAGTCTCGATTGACCACAGGGGGCACATCCTCAGCAAAATCCGAGAACGGACTCACGTAGACTTTCACACGTTTCTCACTTGGACTGAGTGTGAAATATTCCGAACGTGAACTTCTGAGGTTTTTATGCGCCGGCTGCTCGTAGCCACGATTGCTGTGGGTGTTGCCCTCTGTGTATCTTCGTGCTCTATCGGAAGCATGCCGGTTCCGTCATCCGATTCGTCGGGCTCGGGTTCGGCCTCACCCTCTTCCGGCCCGCAAGCTCGGAATGTTCCCAAACTCATCCCCACGGCAAAACCCAAAGCGAATCTGCCGTATTTCTTGTACATCCTTAACGCGGCGTATGAACGCAATTCTGGCCCGGATACGACCTCGGAAGCAATGGCCTCAGCGGTGGCGAGCGCAGGATTCGATGCGAGTACGATTCAAATTTCTGACAACTCGACGGCACTCGGACTCAATCCGGATGCTAAGTACGTGTCTGTGATTTTCAACGGAGAGTGCCTCGTGGGCACGTGGGGATCGTCCGTGACGAGCCCGACAGCCGTCGTACTCTCGGTGCTCCCGCAGGGTGGGTGCTTGCTTGGCGGAACGATACATTCCTACCAGTGACCCGGGCGCGGTGAGCTGCTCACGACCGCGCCGGTAGGCTGAATATCATGGCTGAATTCATCTACACCATGGTCAAGGCCCGCAAAGCAGTGGGCGATAAGGTCATCCTCGACGACGTGACCATGTCGTTTTTCCCCGGGGCAAAAATCGGCGTTGTTGGTCCGAACGGTGCGGGTAAATCGACCATTCTCAAAATCATGGCTGGTCTCGACACTCCGAGTAACGGTGAGGCAAAACTCAGCCCCGGTTACACGGTCGGGATTCTGATGCAAGAGCCCGAACTCGATGAGACGAAAACGGTTCTCGAGAACGTGCAAGAAGGTGTGGGGGAGATTAAGGGCAAGGTCGATCGCTTCAACGAAATCTCGGCGGCGATGGCCGATCCGGACGCCGACTTCGATGCCCTGCTCGCGGAGATGGGCTCCTTACAGACTGAAATTGACGCTGCCGATGCGTGGGACCTTGACTCTCAACTCGAACAGGCGATGGATGCGCTGCGCTGCCCACCGTCCGACTCACAAATCTCCGTTCTCTCTGGAGGTGAGAAGCGTCGCGTTGCGTTGTGCAAATTGTTACTACAAAAGCCCGACCTACTTCTCCTCGACGAGCCGACAAACCACCTCGATGCAGAGAGCGTGCTGTGGCTCGAGCAGCACCTCGCCAAGTATCCCGGCGCCGTGCTTGCGGTCACACACGATAGATACTTCCTTGACCACGTTGCGGAATGGATCGCCGAGGTCGACCGCGGTCACCTCTATCCCTACGAGGGCAACTACTCGACCTACCTCGAGAAGAAGGCGGCCCGCCTCGAAGTCCAGGGCAAAAAAGACGCCAAGCTTGCCAAGCGTCTTGGCGAAGAACTTGAGTGGGTGCGGTCAAACGCGAAAGGCCGTCAGGCAAAGTCGAAAGCGCGTCTGTCTCGTTACGAAGAAATGGCAGCCGAAGCCGAACGCACTCGCAAGCTTGACTTCGAAGAAATCCAGATTCCACCAGGCCCACGATTGGGTTCCATTGTTCTCGAGGTAAAACACCTCACCAAAGGATTCGGTGACCGAGTGCTCATCGATGACCTGTCTTTCACGTTGCCACGCAACGGCATCGTGGGAATCATTGGCCCCAATGGTGTTGGTAAATCAACATTGTTCAAGACCATCGTGGGATTTGAAGAGCCAGATTCGGGAGAAGTCAAGATAGGTGAAACCGTCAAGGTTTCCTATGTTGACCAGTCTCGTGAGGGCATCGACCCGAAGAAGACACTGTGGGAAGTGGTGTCGGACGGTTTGGACTTCATTCAGGTTGGTAACGTAGAGATTCCCTCTCGCGCCTACGTTTCGACATTCGGCTTCAAAGGTCCCGATCAGCAGAAACCGGCTGGTGTGCTGTCGGGAGGCGAGCGAAACCGCCTGAACCTGGCCCTCACCCTTAAAAAAGGCGGCAACCTGCTGCTTCTCGACGAGCCCACGAACGACCTTGATGTCGAGACGCTCTCGTCACTGGAAAACGCACTACTCGAATTCCCCGGCTGCGCGGTGGTCATCACACACGACCGGTGGTTCCTCGATCGCATCGCCACGCACATCCTCGCCTGGGAAGGGACCGAGGAAAAGCCGGCGTACTGGCATTGGTTTGAGGGCAACTTCGAGGCGTATGAAGAGAACAAGATTGAACGTCTGGGCCCGGATGCGGCAAAGCCGCACCGTTCGACGTACCGAAAGCTGACGCGAGACTAGCCATGCGCATCCATGTCCCCACTCGACTGCGGTGGTCTGATCTCGACGCCTACGGACACGTGAACAACGCTCAAATGTTTGGACTGCTGGAAGAAGCGCGCATCCACGCATTTTGGGAGGGCGACAATGCGGCCGGAGACGCGCCGCCTACTCGAATATTTCGCGGCGGACCGACGGCAGACACGTTTACGCTTATCGCTCATCAAGAGATCGAATATCTCGCCCCCATCGCGTATCAACGTGACCCGCTTGACCTAGAGTTGTGGATTGGCCGTCTCGGAGGTGCGAGCCTCGAGGTGTGCTACGAGGTCTGGTCGCCCGTGGGCGAAACACCACGGGTGCTGTTCACCAGAGCAACGACGACGATTGTCTTAGTCGACTCGGCCACGATGAAGCCGCGGCGAATTCGAGACGATGAGCGCGAGGCTGTGGAACCCTACCTCGAACCGATGATTGAGTTTGGTCGAAAGAGCTAGCAGAGTGTGCGTCGACATTCGTGGGTCGACATTCGTGCGTCGACTAGCTCGCGTCGGAGCGCTTGCGACGGGAAATAATCCGCTCCCGAAGCAACTCAATCGGCATAGGCAACGACGAGAGAACGACGAACACGAGCACGACAACTTCGAAGTTTGCCTGCACAAATGGTATGAGTCCGAGGCCGTAACCGAGGCCCGTCAATCCAACGACCCACGCGACGCCACCAATGAGATTAAAGGTCAGGAATCGACGAGGGGGCATGTCGGCAATACCGGCAAAGGTCGGCATCACGGCCCGAATGACGGGAACGAAGCGCGCGAGAATCAACGCGCGAGCCCCATAGCGATTGAGGAAATCGCGTGTGCGGTCGACGGTCTTTGGTGTGAAGAACCAGGCTTTTTCTTTGGTGAACATGCGTCGACCGAATTTGTGTCCGAGCCAAAAACCCACCTGCGCGCCAAGAATCGCACCGAGTAATACAAGCAGCATGGCGAGAGGCAACGGGAACCACGTAATTTTTGTTGCCAGGGTCATGCCGAGCAGGAAAAGCAACGAGTCGCCGGGAAGAATTGAGCCAATGATTGTTGCGGTCTCAAAAAAAATCAGAACGGCGACGCCCACAACGGCGAACGTGCCGAGCACGTCAATAAGTGCGTGCGGATCAAACCAATTCATCGGACGTCGTCGTTTCGAACGCCCGCTGGGTCAGTGCCGACTGGTAGTGGGCGATCAGTCGCTCGTTGTTTGCTTCCCACGTTCGGGTCAGCATCTTGCGTCGACCCGCCTCACCCATACGGGCGCGCAAGGCATCATCGCGCAACAAGAATCGAACCGCGCGACGAGTAATGTGCTTGTCGTCGGGGTCAACCAAGAATCCTGTCTCGCCGTTGTCAATCAGGTACTTTGGACCACCCGCGTCGGGCGACACGACTGGAACGCCCGATGCCTGAGCTTCTTGCAGGGTTTGCCCAAAGGTTTCCTCTGCCCCAAAGTGCACGAAGACATCCATCGCCGCATACGCACGGGCCAGATCGTCACCACTTTGCGAACCTAAGAAAGTAAACGCCTTGTCTGGCAGATCCCGCTCAAGTCGTGCTCGTTCCGCCCCATCCCCCACGATGACAAAGGCAGTGTCACGCATGTCGGCCAGCTCTTTGAAGCGATGGACCTGCTTCTCGGGTGCAAGGCGACCTACGTAGCCCACCAGATGGCGTCGACCTTGGGTGAGCTTCTCGCGAAGTGCAACCGTTTCTGGTTCGTTCTTCAGGTTGGGGTGGAAACGCGAAATGTCAACGCCACGACCCCAGACAGACACGTTCGGTGCGCCGAGTTGGGTGAGGTACAGCGCCGACTCCGGGGTAGGAGCAAGGTTGATGTCTGCGTTGCCGTGGATGCTCGCCACGAGCCGATCGGCGACGGTGCGCACAAACGGGACACCGTAACGGTCGCTGTAGCCGGCTAAATCAGTTTGGTAGATGGCCACCGTCGGAATCCCAAGCCGGCGCGCGACGCCGATAGCAGCCCCACCCAGCACGAACGGCGATGCAACGTGCATGACGTCAGGGCTGAACTGACTGAGGATGCGCGCGAGAAACGGGCTGGGCATTCCCACCGGGAACTGACGAAACGGAAGTGACGGCACTCGAATGATGCGAAAACCTCGATACTCGCGCTCAAGCGTCAAGTCGGCGATGCCATTCGAAGGCGCCACGATGATGGCTTCGTGTCCCTGCTCGTGAAGCGTGTCACACACGCGCAATACCGAGTTTGTGACCCCGTTGAGCTGAGGGAGAAATGACTCGGTGACGATGGCAACGCGAAGGCTCATTGCGTCAGGATAAGAACACCACGTTGAGCGGAGTCTTCCTCAAAGTAAATGTCGGGTGAACTATTGCGGAACACGCAGCATGCCTTCTTGAGCGACCGTTGCAATGAGAATTCCATTCTGGGAGTAAATCCGTCCGGTACCCAACGAACGCCCGCCTTGCGCGCTCGGCGATTCGAGAACGTAGAGCATCCATTCGTCTGCTCGGGCCTCGCGGTGGAACCACATCGCGTGATCGAGACTGGCCGCCTTGAGGCCTTCTGTGGCCCACGCGATACCGTGCCGACGAAACGCAGGCTCAAAAATCGTGTAGTCACTTGCCCAGGCTATCGCCGCGCGATGAAGGGCCGGATCGTCAGGAAGAGGGGAGTGCGTGCGCATCCACACCGATTGACGAGCAACCCGATCGCCGTGCACCACATCGTAGAGAGTTCCTCCGACGTGACGGATGTCGAACGGGCGATAGTTTGCCCAATAGTCCGCCATGGGGTGGTCAAGCCGAGAGAGTTCTTCGGCCGCGCTGGGTAATTCTCCAGGTCCGGGAATGTCGTCAGGCATGTCTATCTGGTGATCGAGACCGCTGTCGTGATCTTGAAACGAGGCAATGAGGGACAATATCGGCAATCCCGATTGGTATGCCTGTGCGCGACGTGTCGAAAAACTGCGTCCATCGTGAATCCGGTCGACGGCGAAGTCAATGTTTGCTCGATCATCACCGGGGCGCAAAAAGTAGGCGTGCACAGAGTGCAGTGGTCGCTCCGGTGGAACGCTCAGCGTCGCCGCAAGGAGCGATTGCGCGAGAACTTGCCCCCCGTAGACGCGCGCTCGCGGCATACGCAGGCTCGGCGCCGTGAACGAGTCGGTGGCGGTGCCCGGAGTGAGAGTGAGGGCGTCCAGCATGAGCGCGACACTGTCGTGCATCACCATCACCCCTTCGCTAGTTTGGACTCACCATGTCAGACACTCTTACTCTAGTTAGCGCCCATGATGTGTCCGACCTTCAGACGTTCCTTCAACGGGCGGAGCGACTCGGCTGCTCCCTCACTCGTCTCACGGTAGCGGGCTCATTTCTGGTCGCCACGGTGTGTGTTCTCGAAAAGCAAGGGCTGCTCGATACACACCCGAACGTCTTGGGAGCCCGTGTGGTCGAACTTGATTCACGTGACAATGAGGAAGGGAAGAGCGCGGAGTTTCTCGTTGAAACGCGTGCGATCCTTGACCGACTCGCTCGAATTTCCACCCGTGACATTCGCACGTTCGACATACCGCCACTGCAACCGCGCGTGCCGTGGGCGGGCATCTCCCCGCCGCGTTCCAATTGGGAACAGTGTGGCCAGGTGTCGAGTGCGGTCCTTGTTGCGACCGCGCGGGCCGGCATCGATGAAGTGGCGGAAGCCAATGGTCTGGGCTCGCAGATTGTGACGCAAGTGCGTCGAACCGTGTGGTCACGCTCCCTCGCCGACATACCGTTGGCTGTGACCGGCCTCGCTTTTGCTGCTTTTGGACTTGGCTTTGTTGTCGAGGGAGAAGACGAGGTCGTGCGACTCACTTCGCAGGGAACGTGGATTCGCGCATCCACTGCGCGCGGCGATGTGCTGGCCCGCGCCTGACCGATGGGCTCGAGGTGAGCAACGAGAACTACGGCTGATTCTGCATGGCGTGCGCAGCTCGGTCGAAATAGTCGAGCATGGTCTCGCGATAGAGCGGCGCAATATCGAGCGAATCTAGAGCCGCCGTCATGTGAGTGAGCCACCTCTCTCGGGCATCCGCATCGATATGAAAGTCAAAGTGGCGCATGCGCAGGCGGGGGTGACCGCGCGTTTCTTGATAGGTCGTTGGACCGCCAAAATACTGCTCGAGAAAGAGTTGCAGACGCACCCGTGCCGGTTCCAGGTCAGCCTCGGGGTACATCGGCCGCATCACTGGATCGTTCTGCACGCCGGCGTAGAACGCGCGAGTCAGGGCCTCAAATGCGATGTGGCCGCCGACCGCCTCAAACACGGATTGTTCGCGTGGGTTGCCGCCGGCAAAGGGTTCGTCAGTCATTTCGACGTTGCTGTTGTTCTGTCCCCGCATCGGTTGCCGACCGAGAGTTGGTGCTCGAAGTTTTCCTGGTCCGCCGTTGTGAGACACGCGAGCGCGTCCCCCGACCGACCCGCACCACGCTCGATGCGTCAATGGTTTGCGACTGGTTACCAATCCGTAGGATCTCTCCATTTCGCACGTACCACACCGTTCCGTCGTCTCCACGCAACGTCGTGACGCGAATTCCAACGGATTCCACAACGCCACTCGCGAGACCCAAGTCGACAACGTCCCCTACGCCGAGTTGGTCCTCGAAAACAATCATGAGCCCGTTGATGACATCTTTGATGGTGTTTTGCGCACCGAAACCCACGATCGCGGCGGTGATTCCGGCGCTCGCCACGAGTGCCGTCGGTGAGACGTCGAAACCGTAATAGAGCACGGCAAAAAAAGCGAAAATCCCAATTGCCCACGTGGTCAACCCCGTCAGAATTGTGCCCATCGTGCGGGCGCGCTGAACGATACGCGCATGGGCGGCGACACCGTTCTGAGCCACCTGTTGACCATCTTGATGCTTGCGGGCCGAGCGAACCACACGCGTGACGACGAGATGGACAACCCATACGAGAATGGCGCGAAGTGCAATGGCAATGACCGCGATAAGAACAATGATGGCCAGGCCATTCCACGGGGCGCGCAGCCCGTCAAGCCAATCGATGACGGACACCCAGCCATCGCCGAGGCTCATCAGTCACGCACCGCCTCAACATAGGCGTCCGTTCGACCTGCCTCCCGGTCGCAATCTTGCGCACGCAAACTCCGTTCAATGCCGGCAAGGTTTTCGCGCACGAGGCGAACGAGTGGCGCGTCAGCATCCTGATTATCGCGGATCCACGCATGCACACTGTCGGCGAGATATTGGTTCGCGAGTCCGCCCGGGAAGAAGTCGACAATGAGCGTCTCCGCGATGGCGTATGACCGATTCGACCACACGTCGCGCAGCGCCGCGGTGTACTGATCAACGAACGGAGTAAGCAACGTGACGTCAGTTGTGCGCTGGAAACCGAGCGCGGTCTTCTCCACAATCGTGTTGGGCTCCGAGTCCGACTGGAACACGGAATCCCATGCCGTCTGCTTGTCGGCAGGTGTTGCCAGCGCCGCACGCGCGTGAGCAGCCGACTGGCGACCCGTCGCGGTGTCATCCTCGGCAAGATAGGCGTCGATGTCTGCACGCGTGGCCTTGTTTCCTGCCGCCAGGCTGATGAGCAGTTCCCACCCGAGGTCGGTGTCAATGTCGAGACCACTCAACGTTGTCGCGCCAGCCCGAAGCTGTTCGACAATCTCGAGTTGCGCATCCGTCGTCGCAAGAGACGTAAACGCGCGCAGAAATTGGAATTGCGCGTCGGAACCCGACTCGGCCGCACCGACAAGATCCCACAGTCGATCCGCGACACGGATTATCTGCTTCTCGCGTGTGGTTGGGTCTACGTAAACGCTCGCGGCAAGCGACAACTGCGCGAGTACGGTGCGAATCGTTGTCGACTCGGTTTCGCTCGCGATGTTGTTCAGCACGAGATCAATAAAGTCACGAGCCGGTGTTTCGGCGTCGCGCGTCGAATCCCACACCGAGCCCCACACCAGAGACCGCGCGAGTGGTGATGCGATGTCTTTGAGATTGGCAATTGCAGATTTCAGTGACACCGAATCCAGCCGGATTTTCGCATACGCGAGGTCATCGTCATTGATGAGAACGAAGTCGGGCATCGTGTGGCCAACGAGTTCGGGAACCTCGGTGCGTTCGCCGTCGACGTCGAGTTCGACGCGATGGATGCGCTCGAGCCGTTTCCCATCGTGCGCGTACAGACCAATCGCCATTCTGTGCGGGCGAATGGTTGGCCATTCGGCTGGAGCGGTCTGCACGATGTGGAACGACGTGATTGTGCCGTCGGCGTTGACCTCTAGTTCGGGTCGGAGGGTGTTTACTCCGGCCGTTTCAAGCCACAGCTTCGACCACTCCGAGAGGTCGCGCCCGCTGGTCTTCTCCAATTCGACGAGCAAATCGCTCAACTCGGTGTTCTGCCACGCGTGCTTGGTGAAGTACGCCGAGACGCCCGCAAGGAACTCGTCGAGTCCCACCCACGCTGCAAGCTGCTTAAGGACAGATCCACCCTTGGCGTAGGTGATGCCGTCGAAGTTCACCCGCACCGAGTCAAGATCCGGGATGTCGGCCACAATCGGGTGCGTCGACGGCAGTTGGTCCTGTCGATAGGCCCAACTCTTCTCCATGGCCGCAAACGTGGTCCACGCTTCGTGCCACTCGGTCGCTTCCGCGGTGGCCAACGTCGAAGCCCACTCGGCAAACGACTCGTTGAGCCACAGGTCATTCCACCAACGCATCGTCACGAGGTCGCCAAACCACATGTGCGCCAGCTCGTGCAGAATCGTCACAACACGGCGTTCACGCACTGCGTCGGTGACCTTGGAACGGAACACGTAGGCTTCGACGAATGTCACGCAGCCGGCGTTCTCCATCGCACCCGCGTTGAATTCGGGAACGAACAATTGGTCGTACTTATCAAAGGGGTACGCCACACCGAAACGCGACTCGAAGAACGTAAAGCCCTGTCGCGTCTTTTCAAAGATGTAGTCCTCGTCGAGATACTCGGCGAGGGATGCGCGACAGAATACGCCGAGCGGAATCGTGCGGCCGTCGCTGCTGGTGAGCTCGCTTCGTTTGGCA
>JBMOEY010000042.1:0-12314 GCA_049314515.1 Microbacteriaceae bacterium | reverse complement strand
GACAGTGTCGGTCGCGCGGCATCCGAAATGACCGACGACGGGATCTCGTGAATTGCTGCGATTCCCGACCCCACACTTGATGCGAGTGCAAACTGGCCGCGCATCATTGCCGCATTGAGCGGAATTCCCGGAACGAACGAGCTAATGAGGGCGATACCGTCACCCATTTGGGCCTGTTGAATTTTCTCCGGCACGGCGAACGGCAAAAGTGACCGAACTCCTGCCGTCAGGGCGTCAAGTGACTTGGCTTCGGCACGCAGTTCGTCGTTTGCCGCGCCGGTTCGCGGCACTTCGACGACGATAACGACGCCGTTCTCATCCTCGATGACGGCCGCGTCCACATCGTCATGTATTTCACACGCATAGTCCCGAGAAGACGTCGGGTTGAACCCCGCAATGGCAGACGAAACAAGCGCCGCTAGAGTGAGATGTGTCCTGGCCATGAGTCAAGGCTAGGTCGCGCTCGTTCGATTCGAGCTCAACGCCACGCGTGAGGCGTGACGAGCACAGTGAGCAAGGTAGTAATGTCCACAGAATTCGGGTCCTCGCTGAGTCTCTCCCGACACAATCACGATCGTGACTCGGCAAATCGCGGGCGCGAGGGGCATCTCGACCATGTTTGGCAACGCGACTCCACTCGGGTGTTTATTGTGCGTGGCAGTAAAACGCTCGGTCGGGTGATACTGGGTGAGAACGACAACGAATCGTTGCGGCTTGCGTTTTTTTCACCGACCGAGATCCGACGGCTCAAGATTGACGTTATTGAGCGTGTTTATTTAGGCAGAGCGAATGACGAGCTGGGGGACGAACCGACGCACTTCGTTGCGGTGGTCATCGATTCCGACCAAGAACTCGACGCCGAAACTCTGAGTGCTCTCGAGTCGTCGACACGTGACGATGTTGCGCCCGGCCCGGTCATTGACCATCCGCAGTGGGCAGACCTTCGCGTCTGGGGGCACACGATGACCGATCGGGAAACCGGACTCTTCACTCAAGCGCTCGCGTTGGCTAATTGGCACATCAGTCACCGTTTTTCCCCTTCGACGGGAGAGCCGACCGAATCAACGAGTTCAGGGTGGGTGCGCACGACACCGTCTAATCGGCAATTCTTTCCCCGGACCGACGTGGCGATCATTGTTCTCGTGACGGATGACCAGGATCGAATTCTCTTGGGCAACAATGCGATGTGGGAGCCAAACAGATATTCCCTGCTGGCCGGCTTCGTTGACCCCGGGGAGTCGCTTGAGGCAGCCGTGAAACGCGAAGTGTGGGAGGAGGCGGGACTCGACGTCGACCGCATCGAGTACATGGGCTCTCAGCCGTGGCCCTTTCCCGCGTCCCTCATGGTGGGTTTTGTCGCCCGGCTTCGACCCGATGTGGATGCGACGGAATTGCATCCAGACGGCGAGGAAATTTTATCCCTTCGCTGGTTCACGCGAGAAGAGTTGGGTGGAGCATTGAATGACGTTGTGCTCCCCGGTCGAACGTCGATAGCCCGGTCGTTGATCGAACACTGGTTTGGCAAACCACTCGACCAAAACGCTGTGTGGTTGGGAAATCGCTGAGCGTGATGAGTGGTCCATCCGGTGCCGACGGTTCGTTTGCGGATGCGCGCGAGCACACCTCCGAGTTGCTTCTGCACGACCTTGACGAGGGTCAGCGCGAGGCGGCCACGACGTTGCGCGGACCCGTGTGCATACTTGCCGGTGCAGGCTCGGGCAAGACCCGCACGATCACGCGCCGCATAGCCCACGGCATAAATGCTGGTGCGTACTCTCCGGAACGAATTCTGGCCCTCACCTTCACCGCGCGCGCCGCAGGCGAAATGAAGACTCGATTGAGACACCTCAACGCGGGAACGGTCGAAGCAGCAACGTTCCATGCGGCCGCACTGCGCCAGCTCACTCATTTCTGGCCCACGGTTGTCGGCGGGGATGCGCCGAGAGTGCTTGGTGGAAAGGCTCAGCTCCTCACGGAGGCAGCGCGCAATTTAAGCATTCGAGTGGACTCAGCAACGCTCCGCGACCTTGCCGGAGATATTGAGTGGCGAAAGGTGTCAAACCTGTCCCTGGAGGCATACGAAGCACTCACCACTCGACCTTCGCTCGGCAAATTGACCCGGCCGCAGGTACTGGAGTTGCACACGGAATACGAGCGACTTAAAGAGGACCGTCGCATCATTGACTTTGAAGACGTCCTCCTCCTGACTGCAGGACTACTCGCGAATGAGGAGGGGGCGCTCATGCAAGTGCGCGAACGCTACCGATTTTTTGTCGTTGACGAGTATCAAGACGTTTCTCCCCTGCAACATGACTTGCTGCGATTGTGGTTGGGCGATCGTCGTGATTTGTGCGTTGTTGGAGATGCAAATCAGACCATTTACTCGTTCACTGGAGCAACAAACAGGTACTTGCTCGAATTCGCAACGGAGTTTCCCGAGGCGGCGGTCATTCGTCTCGATACCAACTATCGTTCGGCGCAGCCCATTGTTCAGATTGCGAATGATGTGATGCGCGAAAATCCCGGTGCGCTGACTTTGAGCGCCCACGTGCAGACGGGGGCCAAACCCGAGCGCAACGAATATCCGGACGATGGTGCCGAGGCTCGAGGTGTAGCCGCAAAAATTGCTCGAGAAATTGCGACGGGCACGCCCGCCAGAGATATCGCGGTGCTCTATCGAGTCAATTCTCAAAGTGCAGTGCTGGAACAGGCATTGAGCGATGCGGGAGTAAGTTATCAAGTCGCCGGGGGAGTGCGATTCTTCGACATGCCAGAAGTAAAGCAAGCCATCATGGCTCTTCGTGGGGCAGCAGTCTCCATCACCAACGAACCGCTTTTCAAATCTGTGAGCGACGTCGTGCGATCGCTGGGCTGGACCCAAGATCCTCCTCATGCCACCGGCGCCGTGCGCGCGAGGTGGGAAGCGTTCAATGCGCTCGTTGCACTGGCCGACTCGGCTTCGGCTGGGACCTCCTTGCGGGAGTTCACGAGCGAACTGCAGAAGCGACAAGAGGCGCGCCACGAACCAACGCTCGATGCCGTGACCCTGTCGTCCATCCATGGGGCAAAAGGTCTCGAGTGGCACAGTGTGTATCTCATTGGCCTCGCCGAGGGTCTGCTTCCCGTGTCGTTCGCGACGAGCGTTGAGGAACTGAATGAAGAACGTCGTGTGTTTTACGTGGGTGTCACTCGTGCGGGTGCGCGACTGACGATGTCGTGGGCTTCGTCTTTTGGTTCGCACGGGGGGTCGCGTTCGCGGTCACGTTTTCTTTCAGAGATTGACACTGGCACTCATCGCTAAACGGGACTGCTGTGCTGGGGTTGACTGACGTCGTCGGACGCGATGCCACATGAATGCGCGCCCGAAGAATTTCTTGGTCTGATTGCCAACGTTGAATCACGCCGTGGATTTCACTTGCGACGCGGTACCTGAGGGTCGTTGAAGGTCGCGGTGCCCGGGCGAACATTAGTTGGGTGGCAATGGCTGACCAACATTCGTCCGATTGGCTGTGTTGAGTGTCGAGACAATACGTACAGGGACTGACACCCGGTACGACTAGGGGTCCAATGCGCACGCCGTCTTCGTGGTTGGTGACGATGAGATGAGGAATGTCCCGGCGAAGCCAGAAGCCAGCCGTTGCCAAAGGCGCAACAAAATCTGCGACGATGACGACGATGTCGGGATCCAGCGCTGACGTAGCACTCGACGCCTGCTGAGCGTGGGAGACCAGAAAGTCATCGCTGAGCACTTCGAAAATCTCACCTTGACCGTCGCTGCTTCCTTCAATCAGCACGCGGAGGGGCGCCTCGTCCTGCTTCGACTCTTCGAGCGCTGGTGTCAGCAGAGAGAGGAGGTGGTCCAGTTCAATGTCGGACATGTGCCAGTGACTCGCGAGAGCGCGAAGCGTGGACAGCGGAGCCCCTTCGTGGAGCACAGCCAAGACCCGCTCGTCGTTGGGTGTGAGCTCGTGAAGCACGGCGACCGGGACGAGGCTACCGAATTGGCACGACGTGGGGGTTCGCCACACCAGTGGAAATCGAGGGTTGAGTCGAAGCATGCGCAGAGTGTGCCCTCAAATCGGTCTACGCGACGTGACGCATCCACATTCGTATTATTCTTCGGGTGGCGCGTCGCCTCGAAGCAGATCATCAAGCGCCCGATCCATGTCATCCCGAACCGGTGCGTCGCCACGAGATGCGGCGACAACGCGATCGATGAGCGTCACAGGATTGTCAATGTCCTCGCCAGAAGGCATTAGGTCGGGATGGGACCACAAGGCGTCTCGTGCGTTGGCGCCCACCGCGTCGGTGATGCTTCGCCACATCGACGTTGCCTCGCGAAGCCGACGCGGACGCAACTCGAGTCCGACCAGGGCGGCGAATGCCGACTCGGCGGGGCCACCGCTGGCACGGCGTCGGCGCATCGTTTCGCCGAGTGCGACGGCTTTGGGTAGTCGCCGAGTCGCGTCTTGCGTGACGACGTCGACCCATCCCTCAATGAGGGCCAGTTGTGTTTCGATCCGAGCGAGTGCGCGTTCCTGCTCTGGGGTTTTCGGCGGTATCAGACGGCCGTCGGTCAACGCGGCCCGCAGCTCCTCTGGGTTGGTGGGGTCAAAGTTGTCGACCAATTCTTCGAGTGGAGATGCGTCGATGCGAATCCCGAGGGCGTACGCGGTCAACGCCGATTGCAGGTCGAGGGGCAACCATCTCGCGTGATGGAAGAGCCGCGCGTGGGCGAGTTCGCGCACGGCGATGTAGAGCCGGACTTCTTGTTCGTCGATGTCGAGCCCGGCCGCGAGTGCAGAAACGTTTTGTGGCAAAATTGCCGCCTTGCCGTCGGGAAGCAGTGCCACCCCGATGTCACCGCCCGACACCACTTCTTCCGATAGTTGCCCGACAACGTGTCCAAGCTGCATCGCGAAAAGGGTTCCGCCGAGGGACCGCAGGACGCCGGATGCTCCACCGAGCTCGCCCGTCATTTCCTCTGGTGTCTGCGACTCGAGTAGCGATGTCATGGCGTCGCTTATCCTCGATGACACGGGTGTACTCAGTGCGTTCCAGACGGGCATCGTCAGGCGCACCCATTCCCGGCGCGTGAGTAGCGCGGGAGGAGCCTGAAGTGCACCGACGTCAGTTGCCTCACTCAACCAGATGTCCGCAACATCAAAGGCTTGCCCGAAAGCGGCCGCAGAACCGGAGTCAACGGAGAGATCGTGTTGTCCGGCCGCGTCGATTGCTTGATCGAGAGCAAGTTTTGCGGTTGCTTCCGGCGAGGAGGGTTGTGAGAGGGCGTGTCGCAGCTGAGCGAAGAGTGCTTGGAGCGCGACCGGATCTCGAGGTAGGCCGGCTGCGCCAGCGAGCGCGGCCGGATCTATCTCTCCGTTGCCGGAAAGGAACTTCTCGAAAAGTTCGCGGAACTCGTCATCGGGGCGGGCAGCGGAGTCGTCGTTCATGCTTTCACCGGGCTCTCAGGTCGTACTTCTACGCTAACGCCAGACTGACTGACAATCTCCCGTGGAGCGACGAAACCGACTTGCGCTGGGCGCGAACACACCTTCGTGTCGCGCGTGTGTGGTCGGAGGCATGTTCCCTTATCTGACAGGCTGAGAACGTGACGTTGTACACCTCTGATGCTTCGGGTCAGCCCCTCGAGCCGTCTCGACCGCGCGCCACTCCTGCTCAGCGCCGCTGGCGTTGGGGTTCGGCCTTGGTCGCTGGTGCGATCATCCTGACGGTCGCACTGACGGCCACTCCGGCCCCGTACGTCATTGAGCAGCCCGGTCCGACGTTTAACACATTGGGCACGGTCAGTGTCGCAGTCGAAGGCAGTGACCAAAAAGAGAAGGTTCCGCTCATCTCCATCGACGGGGCGACGACGTTCCCGACCGAAGGAAATCTCAATCTCCTAACCATCAATGTTCTCGGTGTCCCGGATTCACTTCCAAGTTGGGGCGACGTCATCGTTGCGTGGTTCGATCGATCTCGTGCGGTCGTTCCGGTCGATGCGGTCTTCCCCCCGAATGTCACGAACGACGATCGCGAAAAAGAGAACACCGCACTCATGGTGAATTCCCAGCACGACGCGGTGGCTGCCGCTATGACGTACGAGGGTTACCACGTGGTGTCCGGTATTGAGGTGCTCGGTTTTGCGAAGGGGAGTGCGTCTGATGGACCGCTCTCGCAGGGTGATGTGATCACTTCCATTAACGGATTCGCTCCGCAATCGGTTCAACAACTTCGAGAAAAGTTGATGGATGCCGGACCGGGGACCATCGTGACCCTGGGCGTACTTCGTGACGGACAACTGCGTGATGTCGACGTGGCTCCCTACAAAAACGATGCGGGTGACACGGTGTTGGGCATCGGCGCCTCGGTCGCCTACGATTTCCCATTCGATGTCACGATTCGTCTTGATGACGTGGGCGGCCCGAGTGCCGGGATGATGTTTGCACTGGGCATCATTGACAAATTGACGCCGGGTAACCTCAACAGTGGACTCAACATTTCGGGAACCGGGACAATCGATAATCTCGGCAATGTGGGCCCGATTGGGGGCATCCGACAAAAACTTTTCGGTGCGAAAAACACGGGCTCGGCATTGTTTTTGGCTCCGGCAGAAAACTGTGACACGGTCGTCGGCAACGTTCCAGAGGGCATGGCCGTTTTTGCGGTCAGCACGTTATCCGAAGCGACGAAGGTTTTGAAATATCTGGGCGATCATTCCGCACCCGAAGCGGCCGTGGCAGATGCGCCAGCAAACGGTATTCGCACATGCGACTCGGTCATGGCGAGCGCAAAAAAGTAGAGTTTAAATCCACCACATCATTCTCAACGTGAGGCAATCGTGACCACTACAACTCCTCGAAATCGCAACTCGCGTCGGGCCCCCGTATTCGTGGCGATTGGCGTGCTTGCCGTTCTCGTCATTGCCTTCTTCTCGTTTGCAACCTTTTACGCGGAGGTGCTCTGGTTCACTCAAGTCGGTTTCATGGGTGTTCTTGCTACCCAGTGGATAGCGGGAGTCGCTTTTTTCGTGGGTGGGTTCCTGGCTATGGCTATCCCGGTTTGGGTGAGCATCGCGGCCGCCTATCGACTGCGTCCTGTGTACGTTCGCCTCAATGCGCAACTCGACCGATATCAGCAAATAATTGAACCGCTGCGTCGACTTATCACGTGGGGCGTGCCTCTCGTTCTCGGAGTATTTGCCGGGCTTGCGATTGCACCGCAATGGAGGACGGCCTTGCTGTGGTGGAACAGCACTCCGGCGGGAACAACGGACCCACAATTTGGTTTCGACGTCTCCTTCTATATGTTTGATCTTCCGTTCTTCCGGGCGGCACTCGCATTTTTCTCGGCGATTGTGTTGCTCTGTCTGCTCGTGTCCCTCGTAACGAATTATGTGTACGGGTCAATTTCGATTTCTCGCCGGGAGCTTCGCGTGGCGAAGCCCGCTCGCGTGCAACTCGCGGTGACCGCGTTTGTCTATCTCGCGTTGCAGGCGATCAGCATCTGGCTCGATCAATATGCGACGGTGTTCAACTCGACGGGCCTCATGACGGGTGCTTCGTACACCGACGTGAACGCGACTATTCCCGCGTTCCAAATCATCTCTGCCATCGCGGCACTCGTGGCAGTGCTCTTTCTTGTTACCGCCGTAACTGGTCGGTGGCGCTTCTCGCTCGTGGGCACCGCGTTGCTCGTCGTGTCAAGCCTGATCCTCGGTAGTGCATATCCGTGGATCATGCAACGTTTCATCGTCGACCCGAGTGAACGAAGCCTCGAAGCGCCGTACATCGAACGCAACATCAACATGACTCGGCAGGCGTATGGCATAGACAATCTTGAAGAGATTCCGTACAACGCCAAAACGGATGTTCAGCCCGGTGCACTGCGCGCCGACGCGGAAACCACTGCGAGCATCCGCATCATTGATCCCGACCTCGTCAGTGCGTCCTACGCTCAGCTCGAGCAGTTCAAGCAGTACTACGCGTTTACGCCGAGCCTTGACGTTGACCGTTACGCCATCGATGGAAAAACCCAGGACTCCGTGGTTGCTGTTCGCGAGTTGAATCAGGCTGGCATCGGCGATTCGCAATCGTGGTACAACAACACGGTTGTGTACACCCACGGTTACGGTCTCGTGGCTGCGTATGGCACCGAGCGAACTGTCGAAGGTCAACCGGTGTTCCTAGAAGCGGGAATCCCGTCGACCGGTTCCCTCGGCGCGTTTGAGCCACGAATTTACTTTGGAGAAAACTCTCCGCTGTATTCCATCGTGGGCGGACCGGTGGGTTCGAGCCCTGTCGAGCTCGATTATCCGTCGTCGACAACCGAAGGCGGCCAGGCCTACACCACCTTTAATGGCAATGGCGGTCCGGTTCTCGACAACATCTTCAAACGTCTCATTTACGCCCTGAAGTTCCAGAGCGAACAGATTATTTTGTCCGACGCCGTTAACGACAAGTCACAGATTCTCTATGACCGTGATCCGTTGACGCGCGTGTCGAAGATCGCCCCGTATCTGACGCTCGACCGGGACCCTTACCCGAGCGTCGTTGACGGTCGGGTTGTGTGGATCGTGGACGGATATACGACAAGCACAAATTACCCTTACTCACGGGTGGAGAGCCTGTCGGCGGTCACGGCGGACCAGCAATCGGCCATGGACGCGTTCGCCCTCGACAACATCAACTACATTCGCAACTCGGTCAAGGCCACCGTTGACGCCTATGACGGCACCGTGACGCTCTATGCGTGGGATGACAACGACCCCGTGCTCCAAACGTGGCAGAAAATTTATCCTGCGCATTTGCGCCCGGTCTCGGAGATGAGTGCGGATTTGATGAGTCATGTGCGCTATCCAACGGATCTCTTCAAGGCTCAACGGGCAATTCTCGGTCAATACCACGTGACCGACTCGGGGTCTTTTTATTCACGTGATGATGCGTGGATTACACCGACGGATCCCACGGCGGGTGCCGACACGACACGATTCCAATCGCCCTACTACCTGACCATGAAGGTACCCGGTGCGACCAATCCGGCGTTCTCCATCTACTCAACCTTTATCCCTGATGCGACCGGTACTTCGAGCCGAAACGTCTTGACCGGCTATCTCGTCGCGGACTCTGATGCGGGATCCACGGCCGGCAAGCCTGACGCAGACTTCGGAAAACTCAGACTGTTGACCTTGCCCAAGGACGTCACCGTGCCGGGCCCGGGTCAGGTGCAGAACAATTTCAACGCGGACCCGGCCGTCTCGAAGGAGCTTAATCTTTTGAGTCAGGGGTCAACGGATGTGTTGAAGGGCAATCTGCTCACACTCCCGGTTGGCGGTGGCTTGCTTTACGTGCAGCCGGTCTACGTCCAATCCACGGGAAACACGAGCTATCCGCTCTTGAAGAAAATCTTGGTGGCGTTCGGCGACAAAATTGCGTTCGAGAACACTCTCACCGGTGCGCTGGACGTGCTCTTTGGTGGCGATGCGACGGGAGGGGCAAGTGTCAACGATCCGGCAAATGACACTCCGACGAATCCCGACTCTGCATCGGGTTCGGGAACGGTTTCGAGTTCTGCGCTGACCACTGCCTTATCGAACGCGAAGAAAGCTTTGCTTGATCGCGAGGCTGCGCGCGTCGCGGGAGACTGGGCGGCATTTGGTGAAGCGGATGCGCGCCTTCAGGCCGCGTTGGAAGCAGCAATCGCGGCGTCGGGTCAGTAATCTGAAGCGCTCGAGAGAGTTCCTCTCTCGTAGCATGCCAAGAATGTAGAGCCCTGTCGCTAGGATTTGCTTCATGGTGTCCTCCGCTCGGCAAGAGCTCATCGCGATGTTGGTGGTGCTTTTCGGCGAGTCCATCGCGAGGGATCCAGACCTCACCGCGTTAATGGACCGGGCGATTTCTGAAGAGGCCTCCGTTCTTTCCGAGGGATATCGGGTCGAAGCCGCGAAACGTATTGAAGCTCTGAATACACAACTTGCCTCGCAAGCGAGCACTTTTGATCAATCGCTTGATCAGATTCGCGAACAGGCCGCCGCGGGTTCGATTGACGACTTGGCAGCTGCCCGAGCAAGTGTCGAGACACTGACCGCCCAGGTCGCTGAAGTGACGCGTGAACGCGATGATTTGCAGTCCAAAATCGATGGCATTGCGGATCGAATCCGTGAGGCGCAGAGCCTCGCTCGAACCCAGCTTGAAGAAGCTCAGCAACGGGCGACAGAACTCGAAGAAGCCCTCGCTGCCAGTTCGGCTTCGTTGCGAGAGACCGAGTTCAGTTTGACGGAGACTCAGTCTGCTCTTGTCGAAGCGACGGCACTCGCTGAGGAGGCGCAAAATTCCCTCAATAAATACCAGGTAGAGGCACTCACGGAAGCGATATCTGACGCGATGTCCGCCTATCGAGCTCGAACGGATGCGATAGCTGCGGAGGACGAAAAGGCGTCCCGCACCGAAGACGCCCGGCTAACGGCGGCCGTGCGAAAAGCCTTCCATGCACTGACGCACAAGAAGTAACGCTAACGCCGTCGTCGATTCCGCAGTCAGGTGTGCGTGTGGGGCGAGACGGTTGGGTTCGTCGCTCGGTTCGACCGCTTCGTTCGCGCGTGATACTCTGGTTTCACCGACGCGGGGTGGAGCAGCTCGGTAGCTCGCTGGGCTCATAACCCAGAGGTCGTAGGTTCAAATCCTGCCCCCGCAACAATAAGAACAACCGCCCTTTCCGGGCGGCTTTCTTTTTGTTTCTGTTGATGTGCAGGATTTGGGAGGCGGCATCCCTGTGGGCTGCCAACGGCTCCTGCCCCCGCAACAAACGGATGGCCCTCTTTTGGAGGGCCATCTCGCTTTTGCGCTCGACAAAGTGCCACATCTTTATCTGTCGATAATGGGTCGTAGGCTGAAGCCATGAGCACCACATCTGGGTCACGGCTGCGTTTTCTTGGAGCGACGGGAACCGTGACAGGTTCGAGATATCTCATCGAGTCGGGCGGATCGCGAGTTCTCGTCGACTGCGGGTTGTTTCAGGGGTATAAAGAACTGCGCGAACGCAACCGCGAGCCATTTCCGATTGACCCAAAAAGTATCCATGCCGTCGTGCTGTCGCATGCGCACCTCGACCATTCGGGATATTTGCCGGCACTCGTTCGAGATGGTTTTGCGGGCAACATCATCGCCACGGAAGGCACCGCCGAGCTGTGCTCGTTGCTCTTGCCCGACAGTGCACACTTGCTCGAAGAAGAGGCCGAGCGAGCTGCGCGCAAGGGTTATTCAAAGCATGCGCATCCGTTGCCCCTGTATAACGCCGATGATGCAGAACTTGCACTCTCACGTTTTCGAACGGTCGGTTTTGATTCGAGCGTGGAAGTGGCTCCCGGCGTGAGTGTGACCTTCGTTCCCGCGGGGCACATTTTGGGCGCATCCCAGCTTCACATTGACGTCGGAGGAAAAACCCTGCACTTCACCGGAGACCTGGGTCGAGTAGACGATCCCCTCATGCTGCCCCCGCGGGAGTTTGCCGGTGCCGACGTCTTGATTACTGAATCGACTTACGGCGATCGATCGCATCCGCATCACGACCCGATTGCCGAATTGCAACCTGTGCTCAGCCGCGTACTCGCACGTGGGGGAGTGGTGGTCATTCCGGCGTTTGCCGTCGGACGCTCGCAGGCACTTCTGCTGCACATATCCCGACTCATGCAAGCGGGGAGCATTCCAACCGTTCCCGTGTACCTGAATTCGCCGATGGCCGTCAACGCGACACACATGTATGAGGCACACCGAGAAGAACATCGAGTCGAGGGGGCGGAGTTTGCGCAAATGTACAACATCGCCCACCTGGTTCGCACGGTTGAAGAGTCGAAACAACTCAATGAGCGTCATGGCCCCATGATTATCGTCGCGGCCAGTGGCATGATGACGGGCGGTCGAATCCTGCATCACGTGGTCGCGTTCGGACAGGACGAGAAAAACGCGATTCTGCTCTCGGGATATCAGGCTGGTGGTACGCGAGGTGCATATCTGGCCGCGGGTGAACGAAGCCTGCGGATATTTGGCGCCGATGTGCCGATCCGTGCCGAAGTCGTCGCCCTTGAGAGCATGTCGGGCCACGCCGACGCGGATCAACTCATCGACTGGATGCGGCACGCACCGGCACCACCGGCGCACACGTACGTCACACACGGTGAGCCGGCGGCCAGCGATCGCCTGCGCTTGAGGATTGAGAACGAACTCCATTGGAATGTTCGTGTTCCCCATCCGGGCGAAGAAGTGGTGTTCTAAGTTCTCCGGGCAGTGCTGCTGATAACCTCGTGCTCGTGACAA
>JBMOEY010000041.1:0-12554 GCA_049314515.1 Microbacteriaceae bacterium | reverse complement strand
CGGCCGCACCGGGCGCGCCGGCAAGACAGGAATCGCAGTCACTTTTGTTGACTGGGAAGACATGCACAAGTGGGCCTTAATTAACCGCGCATTGGAGTTCGGTCAACCGGAGCCGGTCGAAACCTATTCGTCGTCGCCACACCTGTACTCGGATTTGAATATTCCGGAAGGCACACGGGGTCGCCTCAAATCAACACCTCCCATGAGAGGGAATGACCGGGCCGAAGGCGCGCGCAATTCGTCACCACGCGCCGACGGCGCGACGAGACCGCCCCGACGAACCAACAACCCGCCCAAGCACGCGACTCCAGCTTCGGATGCGCCCGGATCAGGTGCGCACGACGGTGGAGGCACAGAGCATCACTCGGGCAATAATCCCACGCGCAGTAGGAATCGCTCGCGACGCCGAGGACCGGGACTGAGCTCCTAGTCGTCCGACGGCGGATACACCGGTTGAGACCCGGATGACCCGCTCCGGGCCCTCGCGCTCGCAATCAAGCGCTCGAGCATCTCGGGAGACGTCGTGTCGTCACCTGGCTGGTTGACTTTGCGTGTCCCATGAAAATCACTAGAGCCGGTGACGATGAAATCGAGTTCGCGCTGATACTCCCACAGTGTCGCGAGCGACTCTGGGTTATTGCGACGGTTCTCTTGGTGGTCAAGCTCTAGACCGCCGAGACCCGCATCAAGTAGACGGATCAGGTTCTGCCTAGGCATCGTGTGCCCCGTGCGCGCAGTGGGGTGAGCAAGAATCGGCACCCCACCGGCGGCGCGCACCAATTCGATTGCCGTCAAGATGTCGGGCTTGAGCGAGGTGGGAATATAAAAATCGCTCCCGGGATAGAGAATCGTAGCGAAAACTTCGTCCGTGTCTGCGGCATAGCCGCGTGAGATCAACACGGCGGCGATGTGAGGTCGCTGCGGAGGAGCGTCACCTGCGACTTCGAGCACATCGTCCAGCGTGATGTCGTATTTTGCGCGGAGCCGTTCCACCATCTCGGCCACGCGCGCTTTCTTTCCACCCTTGACACGTTTCATCGCGGCGTTCAAGTCCGCGTCCAACGGATCGAAAAGATACGCCAAGAGATGCATCCCGCCGGCGTTCGGAACCGACACTGACAACTCGGCACCGGGTATAAACGTCATCCCGCGTCGCTGACAGGCTGCGGTTGCCTCCTCCCAGCCGAGGGTCGAGTCGTGGTCCGTGAGGGACATTGTTCGCACCCCCGCCGCGAAGGCGGACTCAACAACGTGAGCCGGCTCCTCACTTCCATCTGAAATCGTGCTGTGTAAATGCAGGTCGATGGGAGCCTGTGCCCGTGAAAAGCCGCTCATAGTGTCATGCTAGTCTTCGATGTTCTCTCGAATCCTTGCCGCTCTCTCGGGGCTCGTGACCAGCGCTCTGCTGACCGTCGCGCTCCTTCCCCAACTCGTTGGCTACCAACGGGTGTGGCCATTCGCCGTTGCAGTCGGTATGCGTGGAATGGCATGCATGGCCGCCATCATTCTCGTGTTCGTTCTACTCGTGGTCGGCCGAGTCGGTCGATGGTTGCGGCGCACGACAATCACCGTGTCGGTGTTGCTCTTAGTTTTTACCGGCGCAAACGTGTACATCATGACGACGCACGGATTCGACAATGCCGAACTTGGACCCTCCGCCAGGCAGGACGTTACCGTGCTGACGTGGAACACGATGGGTGGATCCCCGGCGCCACTGGCAATCGCCGATCTTGCGATCTCATCAGATGCCGACATCATTTCGTTGCCCGAGACAAGTCAGCAAATGGCCACCTCGGTCAAGGCAATCTTGGCGGCCTCCGGCAAAGACATGACGATCTTGACGAATTCCTTCGACACGACCTACGAAGCGCACTCGACAGCACTGCTTATCGATGCCAACTTGGGCGAATACGCGCTCGCACAAGACATGGGAAACACGTTGACGGCACCCACCCTCGTGGCCGTGCCGCTTGACCCGAACAACCCGACCATTGTCGCGGCTCATGTGTCCGCACCCGGCCCGGGAGCAATGGAAAATTGGCGCACGGACCTGCGCTGGCTTGTTGATCTGTGTTCGACAAACAACGTGATTCTCGCTGGCGACCTGAATGGCAGCATCGACAACTTCTCACAAACCGGACCCGGTGCACTCGGCGAATGTGCCGATGCCGCACAGGTGATGAACGGGGCATCGGTCGGCACGTGGCCGGCATGGATGCCCACCTTTGTGGGAGCACCCATAGATCACGTCATGTACAACGGCGCGTATGTTGCTACAGGTTTCCACGTCTACGAGAACCCGGCCGGATCGCGCGGAGACCACCGACCCGTCGTTGCCCGATTGACGCCCGCCAAATAGCTTCGGAAGAAGCCACACAACGGCGTACAGTTGTGCTGACTCACTGACAGGGCCTCCACATGCAAGAAAATCGCAAGACCACACCCGAGTCGTCTCAATTTCGTGAATTCATTGGCTCCGGCTGGGCGACGCACGATGACCGAACGCCCTCGGTGCGAGACGTCGCGCAGTGCGCCGCCGTTCGCCGTGAGCGGCTGTCTCAACTTTTCCCAGGCGACCGACTGATTCTCGAGGCAGGACCGCTGGTTGTGCGTTCGAACGACACGGATTTTCCGTTTCGTGCACATTCCGATTTTGCCTATTTGACAGGATGGGGCTCCGATAGCGAACCCGATTCGGTTCTTGTCTTCGAGCCGACCACTCACGGACATGACGTCTGTTTGTACTTTCGCGCTCCCGCGGGGCGCGATTCGGATGAGTTCTATGCCAACCCCCAAATTGGAGAATTCTGGATTGGCCGTCGGCCCTCGCTCACGGCCGTCTCGGCAGAACTCGGTATCGCAACGCGTGACCTGCGTGAGTTGAGTCCCGGAAAAATGGACGACTCACTCGCCCAACGCGTCGCTCAAGAACTGTCCGAAATGCGTCTCGTGAAAGATTCCTGGGAGGTCAGCGAGCTGCGAGCGGCCGTGGCATCGACGGCACGCGGATTCGCGGACATCGCTCGAGTACTCGGAGCCATCGCCGGTAACGAGCGGGGCGAGCGGCTCGTCGAAGGTGCGTTCGCCTCACGCGCTCGGCTCGAAGGCAATGGTGTCGGCTATGACACCATTGCCGCGAGCGGTGCACATGCGTGCATCCTGCATTGGACTCGAAACGACGGCACGGTGAATGCGGGCGACCTCATTCTGATTGACGCTGGAGTGGAACTCGACAGCTACTACACGGCCGACATCACGCGCACATTGCCCGTCAACGGGAAGTTTTCGCCGATACAGCGAATGGTTTACGAGGGGGTGCGTGCGGCTGCCGACGCCGCGTTCGCCATCGTCAAGCCGGGAATTACTTTTCGGGATGTTCACGCCGAAGCCATGCGCGTCATCGCCGAGCTCATCTCCGCATGGGGACTCCTCGCGGTGAGCGCGAGCGAGTCACTCCGGCCGGAGAACCAACACCATCGCCGATACATGGTGCACGGCACGAGCCATCACCTCGGGCTCGACGTTCACGACTGTGCACAAGCGCGCCGGGAAATGTATATGGACGGCACGGTTTCTGCCGGCATGGTTTTCACAATCGAACCCGGACTGTACTTTCATCCCGATGATCTGACTGTGCCCGAAGAATTTCGTGGCATCGGGATTCGCATTGAGGACAACATCTTGGTCACCGAAACGGGTGCGGAGAACCTCTCCGTGGGCATTCCGCGCACCGCCGACGAGATCGAAACGTGGCTCGGATAGCCACCGACGCGAATAAGGTGGAAGCGTGAGCGCAACTCGAGTTTTCGCCGCCCGGCTCGCCGGGTGTCTGGTCTTCGACCCTGCAGGCGACCGCGTGGGGAAAGTGCGCGACATTCTGGTCGTCTATCGTCACGAGAATCCCCCGCGCGTCGTGGGACTCATCGTGGAGGCCGTGGGTAAACGACGAATCTTTCTCTCCATCGGACGCGTGGCGTCGATTGGAAATGGCCAGGTCATCACCTCAGGTGACATCAATACCCGCAAGTTTGAACAACGCGGTGGAGAGGTGCGAATCATCGCGGAACTCCTCGGTCGTCGCGTGCACTTCAACGACAAATCGGGAGACGCGGTCATTGAAGACGCCTCGATCGAATCGACGGGACCGGGCGAATGGGAAGTGACGAGCGTTTTCGTGCGCCGGCCGCGCAACCCGAGCACGCCGTTCACGAAGGGTGTCACCGCACTGGTGTCGTGGGATGCCGTGACGGAACGTCAGCCCGATGGTGAATCACAGTCGGCGGAACAACTCATTGCCACGTACTCTGAGCTCAAGCCGGCCGACCTCGCCAACACGTTGCTTGACCTGCCGAGCGAGCGAATGATTGAGGTTGCCGAAGAATTGCCCGATGACCGACTCGCTGACGTTCTCGAGGAGATGGACGAAAGCGATCAGGTGGAAATCATCGAGCAACTCGATGACGAACGCGTCGCCGACGTGCTCGAGCAGATGGAACCGGATGACGCCGCAGACTTGATTGCGGAGTTACCGCAGGAGCGCGGTGAACACCTGCTGGAGCTGATGGAACCGGAAGACGCCGAGGACGTGCGCCTGCTGCTGAGTTTCGGCGCCGATACGGCGGGTGGTCTGATGACGTCGGACCCGATCATCCTGTCGGCCGAATCAACGGTTGCCGAAGGGCTTGCCATGATTCGCCGCCACGATACGGCTCCGGCGCTCGCGGCTGCCGTGTGCGTCACCCTTCCGCCATATGAATCGCCGTCCGGCCGCTACCTGGGTCTGGTTCACTTTCAACGTATGTTGCGTTACCCACCCCATGAACGACTTGGGACTCTTCTTGATTCGGGACTCGAACCCGTGCAGGCAAATACCTCAGCCGCCGAGGTGGCACGCATCCTCGCGAGCTACAACCTCGTCTCGGTGCCCGTCGTTGATGACACGCACCGACTCGTTGGTGTTGTGACGATTGACGACGTACTCGACTACTTACTTCCCGATGACTGGCGAAGTCACGATGAAGATGCGCCGGCTCCTCGTCAATCCCCGCGCACGGGTTCCATTACCACGGTCACACCTCGAAAGAAGGTGACACGTGGCGCGCGCTAACCGTTACGACGAACGCTGGGACACTCCGAAAGGCCTCAGTCCCCTCTCGCGTGCGCCAGGTCGTCGTGACACGTTCGGTCGTCTCACCGAGTCCATCGCACGCGCCATGGGCACTCCCTGGTTTCTCCTCGGGCTCACCATTTTTGCCGCCGTGTGGATGCTGTTCAACACGTTCGCGCCCGAGGCATGGCGTTTCGACTCCGCCGTTATCGGTTTCACTGCGCTGACGTTGATTCTCTCGTTGCAGGCGTCCTACGCGGCCCCAATGATTCTGCTCGCCCAAAATCGTCAGGATGACCGCGATCGGGTGCAGTTCGAACAGGATCGTATTCGGGCTGAGCGCAATCTCGCCGATACGGAATATCTGGCACGCGAAATCGTCGCATTGCGACTGGCCATGAATGACATGGCCAGCAAAGAGTTCATTCGCCAAGAGCTCCGGGCTCTTCTGGATGAACTCGACTCGGAGAAAAACCCTGCGACTCGGTCGTCCACTCGAGTGACGCAACGCACCTCGCCGAGAGCTTCGCCACGTGCCACTCCCCGATCAAACTGAGCGCGTGACGAACACGAGTTTGAGCGACCGCGTGCGCGCTGCCGCGGGTACGGTCATCGATCCGGAACTTCGCAAATCACTCGGTGACCTCGGCATGATTGGTGAGGTCGTGAGCGACGAGCGCGGTGGCGTCACTCTCGAGGTAAAACTGACAGTGACCGGCTGTCCGGCGGCTCACACAATCGAACGCGATGTACGCGAGGCGTCGAGCGCCGTGGCTGGCGTCACCGGGGTCGACGTGCGGCTGCGGGTGATGACGGATGAGGAACGTCTGACCCTGCGCGAATCGTTGCGTCCCGGTTCGACTCGCACCAATCCCTTTGGGCCAGGAACGCTGACCCGCGTCATCGCAGTGGCGAGCGGTAAGGGTGGCGTCGGCAAATCATCCATCACGGTCAATCTGGCTGCCGAATTGGCTCGACGTGGGTTTGCCGTCGGTGTGATTGACGCCGACGTGTACGGTTTCAGTGTTCCGGCGCTGCTCGGGCTTGCTCCCGGTGGGGTTTCAGTGCGCCCCGTTCGCATCGATGACATGATTGTGCCGCCCGTGTCACACGATGTGAAGGTGCTCTCGATTGGCATGTTCGTCGATGATCACGATGTGGCCGTGGCGTGGCGTGGCCCGATGTTGCAGCGCACCATTAGTCAATTTTTGACGGATGCGTGGTTCGGGGCACTCGACTTTCTCTTGCTCGACCTTCCACCCGGCACGG
Source organism: Microbacteriaceae bacterium (assembly GCA_049314515.1). Lineage (GTDB taxonomy): Bacteria > Actinomycetota > Actinomycetes > Actinomycetales > Microbacteriaceae > RFQD01. The sequence goes on along the minus strand of JBMOEY010000041.1, from coordinate 6,178 downwards.
GTGACGTGTCAATCACCGTAGGCCAACTGTTGCCCAATGCGGAGATTCTTTTGGTCACAACACCGCAAACCTCGGCAAGTGATGTTGCGATTCGAGCGGGCTCTCTCGCGCGCCAGCTCAATCACCACATGATCGGCGTGGTCGAGAATATGGCCGACAGCACGCTCGAAGACGGAACTCCGCTGTCTCTTTTCGGTTCGGGCGGCGGTGAACGCACCGCGGCAAAGCTCGGAACGACGGTTATCGCGACGGTTCCACTGAGCATTTCGCTTCGAATGGATGCCGATGCAGGCGTTCCCGCCGTGCTCGCGCATCCCGACGACCCGGCGTCCCTCGCGTTGGCACAGCTCGCCGACGTGGTGGTGCGACGACCGAAGCGACTAGGTGGACTCTCCGTCGAACGGAGTGGCGCCTGACATGTTTCTCGTCGCGGTTTCGCGGGCGGGTGGCGTCGGCCCATCCTCAAGTAGGGCTTCACGAATGATGCGTCTCGGGTCGTATTGTCGTGGGTCGAGCTTTTTCCAATCAATGTCGTCGTAGTCCGGTCCGAGTTCTTCTTGCACGCGCGACTTAGCTCCATTGGCAAAGTCGCGCAATGCGCGCACGAAACGCGCAAAGCCCGCGGCCGCGGCGGGCAACCGATCCGGTCCGACAATGAGCACAGCAATGAGACCAATGAGCAGAAGTTTCTCGAAGGTCAAACCGAACACCCTTTGAGGATAGTCGCGAGCGGGCGCACCCTTTAGCCGTAGGCTGAAACTCGGTAGGGAGGTTTCGTGAGCAAGCACGACGTGAACTGGATGTACGCCGAGGATTTCGCGATCGAAACGGCACCTATTCAACGCGCGCGTGAGCTATCGAATGAATACGGCGTTGAGGCAGTTAGCCCGGCGGTCGGTGCTCAAATTGCCGTTCTCGCCGCAAGCATTGCTGCACGTTCGGTGATCGAAATCGGCACGGGTCTCGGGGTCAGCGGACTCTGGGTGCTGCGCGGCGCTCCAGATGCGCAACTAACGTCAATCGACTCGGAATACGAGTATCACGAACACGCTCAGGAACTTTTTGCTGAAGCCGGAATCGATCACACCCATCTGAGATTCATCACCGGGTCGGCCTCCAGGATTCTCCCGCGGATGAATGAAAACTCCTACGACATCGTGGTCATCGATGCCGACCCGGCCCTTCTTCTCGAAAACGTGGAGCACGGGCTTCGCCTCGTCAGGGTGGGCGGACTGATTCTCATTCCACACGCCCTGTGGCATGGCGAAGTAGCCGACCCGACCGCACGGGGACACATCCCCACTTCATTTCGCTCTGTCATGACGCTCGTCTCGGAATCCGACGCCGTGCTGGCGTCGCTGTCTCCTGCGGGCGATGGGTTACTTCAACTCGTGCGCATCAGCTGAACGCATGATGGCGTCCGACCACGAACGGAAAAGCCCCGCGATTCGCGGGGCTTTTTCACTGTGAGTCAATCGCGTGGTGAAACCTACGCGGCCGGAACAACTCCCGACAGAACTTGGTGAAGTTCTTTTGCCTCGGCGTCGTTGACAGAGACAACCAAACGTCCGCCACCCTCTAGGGGTACCCGCACGATGATGAGACGACCTTCCTTGACCGCCTCCATTGGTCCGTCACCGGTTCTCGGCTTCATAGCCGCCATTACGCCACCTCTTTCTCGCAAAGCGTTCTCTTATTATCCCACGAGAGATGTGTGTGAAAAACCACACGAACGGTCATGCACGCCGGTTTATGGGGGTGTCCAGTCGTAATCCGCGACCGCCCAGGCCGCTCCGATCCAGAAAAACTGGGCGATGACAAAGAGCACCACCAGCGACGTTTGGTAGATGCGAGACCGTGGAGCAGCCAGTATGCCCAATCCCGGGAAGAGCGGGGCGAGAATCCTGAAAGTACTCGATTGCGGGAAAAATACCGCGAGGATGTAGAGCCCATAGCTGAAGCACCACAGTCGAATTTCATTTCCGAGTCGACGTGCCGCCGGAAGTAATAACAGCAGAAGGCTGACGAAAATAACACCGCCAAGCAAGACATACGCCCAGACGTCGGGCATGTTCCACTGCATCTGCGCCCACCATCGTGCGCCGAGAATCCACGGCGTAAAAGGCACGAGTTCGATGTAGCCGACATAGGAGGATCGCCAGGCGAGCTCCGTCTCGAGGTAGGCATTGGGCACACCCGTGACGAGGCCTGCGATGACGGGCCAGGCAAATCCGGCGACAACCAACCAGAGCGCCGTCACGCTCGCCCAGGCCCGTTCCGATACGGGGAACGGTGAGCGCGAGCGCTGCGCAAACCGAATCACGGCGTGCAATCCCACGGTGAGAGCAAGTGCCAGGGCGCCGGGCCGAGTAAACGCCAACAATGTTCCCGTGACCATCACGAGCGCATAGCGATGCTGCGTCAGGTAATAAAGCGACATGACAATGAGCAACAGCTGAAGTGATTCGGCATATGCCAACTGCAATAGCGACGACGTGGGAGCCACGCTGAAGAGCATCACTGTGAAGAGCGCTTGACGCGCGGATGCGTGGATCGCAATCAACCGAAAGAGGAACAGCGACGCCGCCACACCGGCCGCCAACGAGATGGACACGCCGGCGGTATTCCAGTCAAGACCACACGCCATGAGCAGGCGGGCAAGCGACGGGAATAGCGGGAGAAACGCCCACTGATTTTCGCCAACGTGTCCGTCATCTGTTCGGGGTAAGTCTGCGGGGTAGCCCGATACCGCGATGATGTTGTACCAGCGACCATCCCACAACGACGAAAAATCTGCCAACGTCGGCGCCGCGCCGGTCCACGGATTCTCCGCCTGATTTTGTGCGTAGAACAGCAGCATGGCGGTGCTCACCGCGCGACCAAGGGCCCACACAATGAAAACGGCCGCCCACCACGGCATGCCCCATACGCGCATGCTCGCCAGCGACTCAGCGCGTGAGCCAGCCACGAAGCATTCTCTCGAGCGTCACAATCTGATCCACGGCGACGTGTTCGTCATCCGCGTGTGCGAGCGATGGGTCACCGGGGCCAAAGTTCACGGCCGGTATTCCCATTTCAGCCAGCCGAGACACGTCCGTCCAGCCGAATTTAGGTGCGGGCGCCACTCCGACTGCGGCAATGAAGTCCTGGGCAACAGGAGTGTCAAGTCCGGGCCGAGCACCCGGAGCTGCATCCGTCACGGTCACCTCGAAGCCCGCAAAAAACGCCTCCAGAAACTCGCGTGCCTGCTCGACCGTCGTGGCGGGCGCAAAGCGGTAATTGACACTCAACACGGCTTCGTCGGGAATCACGTTTCCCGCGACTCCACCCGACACACCCACCGCGCTCAAGCTCTCACGATAATCGAGGCCGTCGACCGTGACGGTCGCAGCACCAAACTCCGAAAGGCGAGTCAGCGCAGAACCCAACTTATGAATGGCGTTGTCTCCCTTCCACGCTCGAGCACTATGCGCCCGAGTCCCGCGAGCACGAACATCCACTCGCAGAGTTCCGTTGCAGCCCCCTTCGACAACGGCGTTCGTGGGTTCACACAAAATGCCAAAGTCGGCATCGAAAATGTCCGGGAGGTTGCGCGCGAGACGACCGAGCCCGTTGAGCGACGATGAGACCTCTTCGTGATCATAAAAGACCCACGTCACATCCACGCTCGGATCACGCACCTCACTCGCGATTTTCAGCATGACCGCGATTCCGGATTTCATGTCCACAGTGCCTCGACCAACGAGCACCTCAACGCCAGCGCGCTGTTCGCGCCGCACGGGAAGGTTGGAGTTGACGGGCACGGTGTCAATGTGACCCGCGATCAGCACGCGCTGGGCACGACCCAATTCGGTGCGCGCGACGAGCGCGTCGCCGTCTCTGAGCACACGCAGGTGCGATGCGCCACGCAATACGTGTTCAATCGCGTCGGCCAGCCTGCCTTCATTTCCCGAGACTGACTCGATGTCACACACGGCTTGTGCAATCGTCGCAACATCACGCGAAACATCCAGCTCGGGCGCAGACATGGGTCAAGTTTAGGGGCGGGTAACCTGTAAGGCATGAGCGCGCACGCACCCACAGCCGCATGGGGTCACGGCCTCGCCACAATCACGTCCGGAGGAGCCGAAGACGGCATCGTGCTCGACACATGGTTCCCCGCCCCGACCCTCGGACCCCTCCCTGCGCACGAGGAAACATGGAGCATTCCGGCCCCTATGCAAAGCCTGATTGGTGAGGATGCGCGCCGACGCGTCACCGTCACCTCGGTCACGCTCGAGATTGATCTGACGCGAGCGCCGGTTGGGGCATCCGATGCCTACCTCCGGTTGCACCTGCTCTCGCACCGTCTCGTCACACCCAACTCGATCAACCTCGACGGAATTTTCGGGCAACTCGAAAACGTTGTGTGGACCAATGGCGGCCCGGTGCATCCGCGCGATTTCGAATCGCTGCGCCCGCTTTTGATGCGCGCGGGAATTCAAGCTCAGGGAATTGACCGGTTCCCGCGACTCACCGACTATGTGACACCACCGGGGGTGCGCATTGCCGATGCCGCACGGGTACGACTCGGTGCGCACCTCGCACCGGGCACGGTCGTGATGCACGAAGGATTTGTTAATTTCAACGCCGGAACACTCGGGGCGTCGATGGTCGAGGGACGCATCTCGCAGGGTGTGATTGTCGGCGACGGATCGGACATCGGCGGTGGAGCATCCATCATGGGCACGCTTTCCGGCGGAGGGACCCAACGCATCTCCGTCGGAGAACGAAGTTTGCTCGGGGCAAATTCCGGTGTGGGAATCTCGATCGGCAACGATTGCGTTGTCGAGGCGGGGTTGTACGTGACCGCTGGCACAAAGGTCACATACATGGCCGACGAGGAAGTTCGGCACGCAAAGGCGCTCGAGTTCTCGGGCGTCGACAATCTTCTGTTTCGACGCAACTCGCTCACCGGCAGCGTCGAGGTCGTGTCGCGCGTCGGCGTGGGCGTCACGCTGAACAGCGCACTTCATTAGTCGCTAAAAAACCGGGCCCCGCGTAATGGCTAAATCTTGAGGTACCGCGTGATGGCGAAATTCGCCGAGACCGCTGCCAAAACGCACCCGATGACGAGCAGCGCGGGCACGATGATGAGCGCATCGCCGAGGCTGACAAACGAGGTCAGCGGGATGTTCACGGCCAAATAACCCTGAACGAAAAACTGCACGATTCCGACGATGGCGGCTCCCGCAAGGAGCGATCCCACGAGCGCCGCAAAAACGCCCTCCATGATGAATGGGGTCTGAATGAAGGCATTGGACGCTCCGACGAGTCGCATGATGCCGAGCTCACGACGTCGCGAAAATGCGGACAGGCGAATGGTCGTGGCGATGAGCAGGGCCGCAGCGATCAGCATCAGCACAGCGACACCGACTGCGGTATAGCTACCGGCATTGAGCACGGCAAAAATCTGGTCGAGATACGCTCGCTGGTCGGTCACGGCCTCAACACCGGCTTGGCTCCCGAGTGCCTCGACAAGCACCTGTGATTGCGAGGGATCCTTCAAATTGACCCAGAAGGTCTGATTCAGCTGATCGGCGGTCACATATTCCGCGACGGGATTGTCGGCGAACTGGCGCTGAAAATTGGCAAAAGCCTGTTCGTGGTCTTCGAAGTAAAACTTGTCGATGAACGGAGTCAACACGTCAGAGGTGAGAACACCCTCCACTGCGGATATTTGGTCTGACGTTGCTTCACCGTCGACGCACGTTTCGCCCACGGAGACGCTGGTGCACATGTACACGGCAACCTGAGCCTTGTCGTACCAGAAGTTTTTCATGGTGCCGGTTTGCATTTGCAGCAGGATGGCCGTTCCCACGAACGTCAGTGAGATAAAGGTGACCAGCACTACGGAGACAACCATGGAGGCGTTCCGGCGAAGACCATTTGCGGCCTCGCCCCAAATCAAAGCAAATCTCATTGCACGGGCCCCACGTCTTGACTGTCATCGTCACCCGACGTCGTCCGACGTCGTGCCTGAGCACGAAGTCGTTCAGTAATAGGTAGAGGAGTCTCCTCTTTTGGTAGACGGGCAACAACACCCGAGTCGAGCATGTCGTAGACCAGTGAGCTCATGTCTTGCGTGTCTGTGATCTCGGCATCCACATCCGGCGAGAACGGATCCGGCATCGGGGGC
>JBMOEY010000040.1:0-12717 GCA_049314515.1 Microbacteriaceae bacterium | reverse complement strand
GCCGAGTACAGCGACAGCACGGAGAACTGCGAGTAAGTATCGGTCATGGGGGTAATCCTAAGTTCCTAACTCAGTTCGTAATTGCGCAACGAGCTCCGCAACTGAGGCATCCAGGGTCGGATCATCGTTTCGTGCCAGTGCTCCGACCTCAACGGAGGATCCGCTCACGGCAATCCAGACGCGTCGACGCGGAATGAACAATGAGAACAATAGAGACCCCAAGGATGTCAAGGCGAAGAAGAGCACCCAGCCTTGCGCGGGATCTTTGTGAATGTCGAGTGAGACAAATTTCTTGACGCCATCAAATGTGACGCTACCGAGCCCCTCGGGTAGTTGCGCGGTCTCACCGGGTCGAAGCTCAAGCGAGGAAAGTTTCGTCTTCTGTCCCGTCAATTTCGTCATCTTTGACGTATCCAACGCATATACCGAGCGAGGCACACCCTGGTTGAGTCCGAGGTCTCCCTTCCAGACATTGAATGTGAGCACGGGGTCCACTAGATCGGGGTACATGGAGAAGAAGGCACCCGAGTGCCCTTCGCTCACAGTGGGATAGAAAAATCCCACGAGACCGAGTTGTTCAGAAAGCCCGTCGGGAAGCTTGACCACGCCCACCGAGGTGAGGTTCTTATCTTGTGGGAGGAAGGGAATGGTGTCCGCGAACACAATTCGCCCTTCGGGGTCTCGAACGGTCACCTGCGGGGCGTATCCATTGCCGAGGAGGTAGATGTCGGTGTTGCCAAACCGCAAAGGATCATTCACCTTGATGACCGCTTTTTCAGGGGCCTGATCCTTGAGTTGTACGGTTACATCTGCGGTGTAATCCGTCGGTTGACCAATTGCATTGGGGTTCTTCTCTTCGTAGACGGTCGTGAACGAGTCGAGTCGCACCGTGTACGGCGTGAGTGAGGATGCGTCGAAGAACCGGCCCGGACTGAACGTGTCATAGGCGAGCAGCGTGTTCGCGAAGGCCTGCCCTTCATAAATGACGCGCTGCCCCGTGAATCCACCACCACTGCCCACTCCAACCGTCACAAGAACGCCGACGAGGGCGGCGTGAAAGACGAGGTTCCCCGTCTCGCGCGCATAGCCTCGCTCCGCGGAAAGGGTGCGCCGGGCCTTCGTGTCATAGGCGGCAACGCGATACCCCCGACGGTGAAGTAGGGCGCGTGCCTTCTCCATCACAAGCGCCGTGTCGGCGGTAGTGACGAACGAATCGTGAGCGGGTAATCGCGCAAAATTTGACGGGGTTCGGGGCGGGGCACTGCGCAGCGCCTGCCAGTGGTATGCCACACGGGGAACAACGCACCCAATCAACGAAATAAAGAGCAGAAGATAAATCGCCGAGAACCACGCGGATGCATAGACATCAAAGAGCTGGAAAGTGTCGAGTACGGGTGCCAGATTCTTGTTGTTTGCGAAGTAGGCCGTCACTCCGTTGGGGTCAGACGACCTTTGTGGGAAAAGCGAGCCGGGTATGGCCGCAATCGCAAGAAGGAGCAACAAGAGCAAGGCCGTGCGCATACTCGTGAGTTGCCGCCAAAACCAGCGCAACCAGCCCACCGGCGAGAGTCGGGGGTTCGTAACGTTCTCAGATTGCGGGGACATATGACCCAATCATGGCTTGCAACTCGGCCATCCAGACTGACCAGAGTCCCGTCAGCATGAGCACACCGATAACAATGAGTACCACGCCACCGGTGATATTGATGGCACGGATGTGGCGGCGCAGCACCCCGAGCGTTCGCGTTGCCCACGCGAAACCGAGCGCCACAAGCACGAACGGTAAACCTAGACCCACGCAATAGCTCAGTGCCAACAATGCGCCACGACTTGGCGACGCACCGTCAAGGCTCAAGGCGAACACCGCAGCCAATGTTGGTCCGATGCACGGTGTCCAGCCCAACCCGAAGACGGCCCCCAGCAACGGAGCACCGATGAGGCCCGTCGCCGGCCGAATGGGCAATTTTGCCGTGCGTTGAAAGCGCGAAAAAAGTCCCACAAATACCAAACCCAAGAATATGACCACGAGCCCGAGCACCCGCGTGACGGGATCAAGCCACGGGCGGATCGCCGCGCCGGCCGCGCCAAAGATGACGCCAAAACCAACGAAAATCACGGAGAAACCGAGCACAAAAAGGGCGGCCCCCAGCGCCACACGACCGCGGCGCGCTCCGGAACCGGGTTGACCGGCAAAACCGCCGACATAGCCGAGGTATCCCGGAACGAGAGGAAGGACACAAGGAGAGGCAAACGACACGAAGCCGGCGGCGAGCGCCACGAGAACGGCGAGCCACAGGCTCCCTGCGTACACGACCTCGCCCATCTACGACGTTTCGTGAGAAATGTCGGTCACGATGGTGGTCAAAATTGACACGTCGGCGAGGGCGCCGAGAATTCGTGCGGCAACGCGACCCTGGCGGTCAAGGATGAGCGTCGTCGGCACGGCATTGGGCGGAACGTTTGTGGAAAACGCGAGCTGGGCACCGCCTTGGGTGTCGATGATGCTCGGATAACTCACGCCAAATTCTGTGTTGAACGTGACGACCGTTTCGGCCTGGTCTCGCACGTTCACTCCCACAAACTGTGCCCCCGTTGATGCCGTCGCTTCGAACGCGCGTTCAAGGAGCGGAGCCTCGATTCGACACGGTGCGCACCCGGCGTACCAAAAATTAACGACCGTAATCTCGCCCAGATAATCACGGGAGTCGACAACATCACCCGCTTGGTCAGTGCCAGAAAAGGTCACTGGTTCACCCCGATTTTCCGGGGCGATTTCGGTGATTGAGCCGTCACCGGCGATGTAATTCTTGCCCGACCCGGCTCGGTACTGCTCAGCCAGGGGATCACTCGCACAGGCCGACAGCGTCAACAGTGAGAGGGAAATTGCGGCGGCCGAGAAGGCAAACGCGAACCGGCGCTGTTGTCGCTCGCGCAGACCAGAGAGGTTCATCAGACCGCCCCGACGTCAATCGAATCACCGGCAAGTTCGGCTGCCGGCTCAACGTATCCGACAATCTGTAGCCCGTGGGAAGGGTCAGCCGGATTGGACCACTCCAACGTTGTGATGCTGGAGAGCGAACACTCACGACTGCCAGGAAAATGAGCTAGCGACTTCTTCTTGAGATGGCGATTGACCATCCAAATCGGAAGTTGGTGACTCACCAGCACGACGTCGCCATCGTCGACGGACAGGCCCGCCTCCACGATGGCGTCCATCATGCGGTTAACGATTGCGCGGTAGGGCTCGCCCCAACTCGGTCGTAATGGGTTTAGCAAGTACTTCCAGTATTTGGGCTTACGCCACGCGGCATCTCGACCACCCATCTGTTGTCCCTCGAACGCGTTGGTTGGTTCGATGATGCGGTCGTCAATCGTGACGTCGAGACCGAGTGCGAGAACAATTGGCTCGGCCGATTCCCGCGTGCGTTGCAACGGCGAAACCACGAGTTTGGCGAAGGTGCGCTCGCGCCCGGCAAGATTTGTTGCGGCGAGAGTTGCCATGCGCATGCCTTTATCTGACAAGCCAAATCCGGGGATGCGCCCGTACAGAACGCGATTGGGATTGAACACCTCACCGTGACGGACGAGATGAATTTGACGAGCCACCATGAGTCCAAGTCTACGGACGGGGTGACTGGGGATTTCCCGGCCTCCGTGCTGAGTAAACTTGGGCGCTATGACCGCGCGCACGCTGATTTCAGAACTCTCCCGCACACCCGAAGGCTCGGTGACCGTTGCCGGCTGGGTCGACACCGTGCGTGACCAGAAGAAGGTGCAGTTTGTGGTGCTGCGAGACGAGTCTGGCGCCGCTCAGCTCGTTCATCCTCGACCCGAAGAAATCGACCCACTCGCCGACGTCATCAGTGGACTCGCCGCGGGAACGCACATTCGTGTCACCGGAGAGTTGAAGCTGGATGAGCGCGTCAAGCTCGGCGGACTAGAAATCAAGATTTCCCGCCTCGACATCGAGACAACGGCTATTGCCGAAACTCCGATCGCGGCCGATTCGAGTATCGACAAGCGCATGGACTGGCGATTCCTCGACTTAAGACACCCGCGCAATAACCTCATCTTCCGCATTGAGACGACCCTCGAACATGCCATGCGTAGTTACTGGATTGAGCACGGCTTTATTGAGCTGCACACGCCTAAACTCATGGCCAGCGCATCCGAATCGAACGCGGAGCTCTTCGAGCTCGAATACTTCGAGACGAAGGCATACCTGGCGCAGAGCCCACAGTTCTTCAAGCAGATGGCCCAATCGGCCGGATTCGGCAGGATCTTCGAGATTGGACCGGTGTTCCGGGCAGACCCTTCCTTCACTTCCCGCCATGCGACGGAGTTCATTTCGGTTGATACCGAAATCAGTTGGATTGACAGTCATGAGGACGTCATGAGCATGCAGGAGGAGCTACTCGTGGCCGCGATTTCAGCGGTTAAAGAGAAGCACGGTGACGAAATCAAGGAACTCTTTGACGTCGACGTCGTAGTCCCGACGATTCCCTTCCCCCGTATCCCCCTTGCCGAGGCGAAACGCATCGTCGCCGAACGAGGATATGAAGTGCCGCGCGCAGACGACGACATGGACCCCGAGGGTGAACGGCAGATTGCTGCCTACGTTGCCGAGACATTCGATCACGAATTCGTTTTTCTCACCGACTATGCGTCATCGATTCGCCCGTTCTACCACATGCGTCGCGAAGGCGATCAGACCATCACGAACAGCTACGACCTCATCTGGCGCGGAACCGAGATCACCACGGGCGCGCAACGCGAACACCGGGTCGAAATACTCGAGGCCCAGGCGCGCGAAAAGGGCCTTGACCCCGAAGAACTGTCGTTCTACCTTGACTTCTTCCGCTACGGGGTTCCGCCACACGGCGGCTTCGGCATGGGATTGCAGCGCGTCATGATGTTGCTGTTGCACCAGCCCAACCTGCGTGAGGTCACCTACCTCTTTCGAGGGCCCAACCGGCTCGCTCCCTAGAGGGCGCCGAGTTCCTCCAGCTTGCTGCGCAAATCGGCGTCAGACGGCTCGACCGCGAAGGTGCCGTCAGGAAATGAGATGACCGGGATGTTCTTGCGACCCGCAATGGATTGAGCGACTTCCGCCGCCTCGGGGTGCGCCTCGAGATCGACGTATTCGTACTCAACCTCGTGTCCGTCAAGGAAGGCCTTCGACCGGCGGCAGTCGCCACACCACTCGGCGCCGTACATCGTGATTTTCTGAGTTTCTGGAGTCGTCATGCGACCAGTCTAAAGACACACAGTCTTTGTCGCGCGACTATTGTTCTAGTCGCACGCTAGGATTTCACACATGCATATTGTTGATTTCCTTTGGGACTTTATCCTCATCTTCCTGTTCATCGCCTACTTCATGATCCTCATCAACATCGTGACGGACCTGTTTAGCGACCACGACCTCAGTGGTGGCGCGAAAGCCCTGTGGATTATCCTGCTGATCGTCACGTGGTGGCTCGGCGCGCTGATTTACCTCATCGTTCGCGGTGGCGGAATGGCAAAGCGTCGCCAAGCAATGATTGCCGCCGCACAGAAGCAGCAGGAGGACTACATACGAAACGTTGCTGGCACCAGTCACACCGACGAAATTGCCAAGGCCAACGACCTGCTCAAGTCGGGTGCTATCAGCCAGGCCGAATTCACCGCGTTGAAGAAGAAAATTCTCGCCGGAAAGTAAGCCAACTACCTCTCGATTTCGAGAGCGATTCCATTCAACAAGAACCGCCCGGCGCCCTCAAGGGGCACGGGCGGTTCTTTCTTGCATGTCGCAAGCACAAGCGATTGAGGTCCTAATCCCCCAACCACGACCGCAATACAAACTTCATGGTAAAGGGCATTTACCCTGCGTCACGCAAGAGCAGATATCAGTCGATCTCGGTCGATTCGCCAGAAATTATGCACTTTGCCGTCAACAAGGAGTACCGGGATTTGGTCGGCGTAGATTCGCCGAGCCTCCGGCTCAGTGTCGATATCAATTTCTGTCAAAAGTCGAGTTCCCGGCATTTCCGAGAGCTCGGTCAAGACCGATTCGACGACGGCCCTCGCGTCATCGCACAGATGACAACCCGAGCGCCCGATCAGGGTGAGCGAGTGATCGAGCACACTCACGAATCCAACGAATTGTCGAAAAGAATCTGGACGACAACGTCATCGATGAGCTCAGTCCACTTCTCCGGGTCGACCTTGTCAGGGCTAATGTCGTCGACCACTCGACCGAGTGTGTAGGCCTGAATAAAGACAGCCATCGCCATGGGGTCGACAGAGGGCTTGACCCAGCCGCGCTCTTTTGCGCGTTCAATCAGGCTTCGAAATACTTCGGTCATGCGAGCTTGCTCCACGCCAAGAACAGCCTGAAACCGCGGGTTGAAACCGGCGAGGCCAAATGCTCGGGCCCGTTCGAGTCGATTGAGTCTGCGGTTTGCGCCCTGTGTAGCGGCCGTAATTGCGCGCACGCCCTCCCGAATATCGTGGCTCGACGACGCGTTGAGAAAAATGTTTTCGATGGCTTCAGCGGAGTCGGTAACCCACTGAGTAATGCGATACGCCAGACCTGTTTCGTACAGTTCCTCGAAGTCCTCAAAATGGTGATAGAGCGAACCTCTCGACACACCCGAACGCGACAGTACGTCTTCGACGGTGACGTGTTCGGGGTCTGGTCCATCCAACATCTCAACCATGGTGAGCACAAGCTTTTCCCGAGTCGGGTGCATGGCTGTTTTCGGCATTCGCACAGTCTATCTGCGCCCCCATATGCGCAACGGGAGCACTGGCGACAAAGAAAGAGCGCCACCCTGGAAGGGTGACGCTCCTGTGGTACGCGCGATCGCTCATGCAATCGCAGCGACAACTACTTCTTGTTACGACGCTGGTGGCGAGTCTTACGAAGCAATTTACGGTGCTTCTTTTTCGCCATGCGCTTGCGACGCTTTTTGATGACGGAACCCACGAAAACCTCACAGGATAAAACGGAACGGGCAATTGCCCTGCACAGACAGACTTGAAAAGCCTTGGGCGAGTCTAGCGGATTATCGCCAGGGAGCTTTTGCTACGAGATCAGCGATAGCACCACCGAAGGCCCGAGCTGCGCGCAGGACTGGTTCTGGCGCGACGGCGTCGCGAGGAAGGAACCTTGATATCCAGGCATCGGCTGGGTGGAGCGGAGTCACGTCCAACCGATACAGGCGATGCTGGCCATCTTCTCGAACAGCGACTAGTTGGGCTTCGCGCAGCACCTTAAGTTGCTTGGAAACAGTCGGCTGAGATAACCCCGTGGCGGCCACGATTTCCGACACGCTCGCTTCGATACTCGACGAAGTCTGGCCAGGGACAGGCTGACGCAAAAGCACGAGAATCTCCCGTCTCGTCTCGTCGCTCAGGACGTCAAAGATATCTATCATGGGCACAACAGTAACCCCAGACACCTTCTCGTGACCAAGGATTTATGCCTGGCCCATCTCGCGCGTTCGGGCTACGGCCGCGTTCGTGGCGGTCACGAAAATCTTTTGAAGGTCGGCTTCGTCAAAGACAGCGATGGCTCTCTCCGTCGAACCGCCGGGGCTCGTGACGCGACGACGAAGTTCTTGGGGCGTTTCACCGGATGCCTCCAGCAAATCGATAGCTCCACGAAACGTGCCGCGAACCATGAGGTTCGCCTGTTCACGGGTAAAGCCCATTGCCTCAGCGACCCGCACAAATTGCTCAACGAAGTAGAAAAGGTACGCCGGCCCCGATCCCGATATTGACCCCAGGGCATCAATCTGTTCTTCTTCGATAACGAGGACGTCGCCGACGGTATCAAATAGGCGCACCGCAAGCTCCAGAGTGTCGGGGGTCACTCTCGATCCGCCAGCAATCCCGGTGACTGCTCGACCGACGGTTGCCGGCGTGTTTGGCATGGTGCGAACGACGGGTTGACCGCCGGGAAGATGGTTCTCCATGGTTCGCGTGCTGATGCCCGCAGCGACGCTAATGACGAGTGCATGCGAGTCAAGTGCTTCCGAAATTTCGTCTAAGACGTCGGTCACCATGGCGGGCTTAACTCCGATCAACACAATGGATGCACCGGTCACCGCTTCACGATTCGCCGCTGGGTTGTTGCCCGTCGTGAATGCCGTCACGCGAGGCTCGGAATCGAAATCACCCGCACGTTGCGGATCGCGATTGGTGACGCGAATCCCGCCGGTGACCTCGACGTGAGGAGCAAGCAACCCGGCGAGAATTGCTCGACCCATGGATCCGGCACCCACCATGGCAATCGTTGGCAATTCAACTCGGGGCGTGTTCATAGTCCCATCCTAGAATCGACCTATGAGCACACAGGGTGGAACCCGGGCAATCGTCGCGGCGTTGCTGGCAAATCTGGGAATCGCGGCAACGAAATTCATTGCGTGGGGCTTCTCGGGTGCCGTTTCCATGTTGGCCGAAGGCGTTCACTCGCTCGCCGATTCGGGAAACCAGATTCTCCTTCTCGTGGGAGGGAAGCGCGCTGCTCGGGCCGCCACGGCGACGCATCCATTCGGCTACGGTCGCGAGCGCTATTTTTACGCGTTCATCGTCTCGATCATCCTGTTTACCGTTGGTGGGGTGTTCTCCATTTATGAGGGCCTCGATAAGCTTCAGCACCCACACCCGCTGGAACTCTGGTGGTTGCCCCTGCTGGTGTTGACGGTTTCGATTGTGCTGGAAGCCCTCAGTTTGCGAACGGCCGTGAAGGAGTCAAACCCGATTCGCGGAAACGCCAGTTGGGTTCAGTTCATTCGCCGTGCCAAGGCGCCGGAACTTCCCGTGGTGCTGCTCGAAGATCTCGCCGCACTCCTCGGTTTGGTTTTTGCGTTTGTGGGAATTGGATTGACCGCCTTGACTGGCTTGGGCGTCTTTGATGCGGTGGGAACGCTACTCATCGGCGCTCTGCTCATTGCGGTCGCGGTCATCCTCGGCATCGAAACAAAGTCTTTACTCGTCGGCGAGGGAGCTCGTCCCGAGGACGCAGTAGCGATCTCTCGCGTGATTGAGTCGTCTCCGCACGTCACCGCCTTGATTCACATGAAGACCCTGTATCTCGGCCCCGATGAGTTGCTCGTAGCGGCCAAGGTTGGCTTCGGTGCTACGGCGAAACTCGCCGACGTCGCTGCGGCAATTGATGCCCTCGAGGCCGATATTCGGGCGAAAGTTCCGGTCGCCCGGGTTATTTACATCGAACCGGATGTCGTTCGCAAGAACAAAAACGGTCAACCATCGACCGAGTCAATTGTGGTTCGCGGTCTCGACTAGCGCCCTAAGGCTCTCGATGTTGCGCAAAAAATGACTGCAAAACTTCGGCACACTCGGGTTCTCTGACACCGCCGATTACTTCCACGCGGTGATTGAGTCGACGATCTCGCAGAACATCAATCAGCGACCCGGCCGCTCCGGCTTTCTCGTCCCACGCACCAAAGACGACGACGGGGATTCGCGCAGCGAGAATCGCACCGGCGCACATGATGCACGGTTCGAGCGTGACGACCAGGGTGCAGCCCTCGAGGCGCCACTCACCGCGCGCTGCCGCTGCTCGTCGAATCGCAAGCACCTCGGCGTGCGCAATGGGGTCACCTGTTGCCTCACGCTCATTCCGAGCCGATGCCAGAACAGTACCTTTGCCGTCGATGACGAGGGCCGCGACGGGCACGTCGCCGGTGGCCATCGCGAGTCGCGCATCCTCGATGCACCGCCCCATCAGCGCATGGTGCGTCGGATCCACGGCGGTCATGTGACAAGGTTACGTGGCGTTCGCAGCGCGTAGGGTGAAGGAATGACCGTGACTGTGGTGGAGCATCCTCTCGTGGCACATCAGCTGGCAATTCTGCGCGATGTGGAGACCCCGTCGTGGCTGTTTCGACAGGCGGTGTCGTCGCTCGCAACGATTGTGGGAGTTGCTGCCTGCGCGTCGCTCCGCACGGAACCTCGCCCAGTTCGCACGCCTGTCTCTCAGACGGTGGGTCACGAGGTAGCGCAACCTGGGCCGCTTCTTGTTCCAATTTTGCGCGCAGGTTTGGCCATGCTGGACAGCTTTCTCACGTTGATTCCCGTGAGCGAAGTTGGTTTTTTTGGTACGAAACGGGATGAGGCCACGTTGCTCCCTTCCGTATACATGAATCGGATGCCGGAAAATTTGACTGGTCGGCAGGTGATCGTGATGGATCCGATGCTCGCAACGGGCGGGTCGCTATTGACAACTCTGGAGAGTCTGCACTCACGTGGAGCCACCGACGTGACGTGCGTCGCTCTCGTGGCGTCGCCGGAGGGTGTCGCCGCCGTGAGCGCTGCGTTCGCGCGCTTTGGCGGGTCACACAGTTTGTTCCTCGCCGTCATCGACGACGGTCTTAACGATCAGGGTTACATTGTGCCCGGGCTGGGCGACGCGGGTGACCGCTTATTCGGAGCGTATTGAGGAGTCGGAAAATGTCGGGGCATGCGCTACCCTTTTCCTATGACTATCCGTGTTGTCCCTGCGTCCGCCGTTGAGGTGAGGGGATTCGTCGCGATGATGAAGCGCGATGAGAACATGGCGTGCTGTCGAATGTGTTGTTGCTAGCGCTCATCTCCTCTCACACATTCACTCACGAGCGCATCATCGAATGGTCGATTGAGGGCTCTATTGCACTCTCGGCCTCTCGTCATGCGAAACGATAAGAAGGATTCATCATCATGGCAACGACAAAACTTGTCCCCGTTCCAGACGACACTCCGCGCCCGGCCGTCAAGGCTGTTCCGCGTAACACAAAGGCGCGCGGATTCGCCCTCTACGTGGGTATTGACGAGGCCGCTGCGGCCGAGCACGGTATCGATCTGTCTCAGATTGTGACGGCGCTAAAGAACCTCACGACGACACTCGCGCCGGGAGCGGAAACGTATGCGGCTGTCGCTCTTGCGCCGGTCGGTTCCGGTGGGCGAAGCGTCGACGTGGTTCGCCTTGCACTCCAAGAGCCCAGTGCTGTGGCGCGCCACCGAAATGATGACGATGACGACAAAGACCTCACGGGGATAGTGATCGACATCTCGCGAAAGCGCATCATGATTGATGACGAAATCTCACCACTGACGTTCAAAGAATTCGAGCTTTTGCAATATCTGGTGACCCACAAGTCCGAGACCATTTCGCGAGCCGAAATCATTCGCTCGCTCTGGCGTGCTGACGACATAGACATTCCGAACGATCGCACGATCGATGTGCACGTGCGTCGACTTCGTTCGAAGCTCGGGCGCTTCGAGGACATTGTGCGAACAGTGCGCGGTGAGGGCTACCGGTTTGATCCCCATCCTGATGTCACGGTGCTATTTGCCAGCGCTCCGAGTCCCGACGTTTTCTGAGCCCGTCGGGCCGGCGACCCACGACAAAAAATTTTGTGCATTTACCCCTTGTGCTTCGTTATCAATCCGTTATAAAGTCATTCCTACATCCGTTTGCTGTGGCGGTTGAAAATGTGATTGCTGACACTCTTGGTGTAACAAAGAGAGGGCCCGTTGACTTCGACGGGCCCTCTCTTTGCCGTTAAGCCGGTCGCACCTGTCGGTCACCGGCTGGCTAGTCTGGAGACGCGCGATCGAGTCGCGTCAACGAAGGGATTCGCATGGGCAACGCCCTCGTGTGGCTGCGGGACGATCTTCGCGTCGAAGACAACCCTGCGCTCAATGCGGCCGTCGATCACGCGGAGGCGACCGGGAGTCGAGTCGTCATTGCCTTCATCCTCGACGAAGTCTCTTCGGGAATTCGACCCCTTGGTGGGGCAACCAAGTGGTGGCTCCATCACAGCCTGACGAACTTGAGGGCTCGTATTCAACGCCTCGACGGAACGCTTATTCTTCGTCGGGGGGCGGCGTTTGACCATATTCGTGAACTCATCCGAGAAGTTGAGGCGGACGCCATTTTTTGGAACCGACGTTACGGCGGAGCCGAACGCGCACTCGACGCGGACATAAAGGCTTACGCCAGCGCTGCCGGTCTCGAAACGCATAGCTTTCAGGCGAACCTATTGTTCGAACCCTGGACCGTGCGAACCGGATCGGGCACTCCGTATACCGTTTTCACACCATTTTGGAAATCGTGCTTGGCTCGACCCGAGCCGGTTCGCGCACCACTCAACGCGCCCTCGACACTTCTTGGGATGCAGAATGAGCTCCTGCGTTGCGATGCGATTGATGATTGGGGTCTGCTCCCGTCCAACCCTGATTGGTCGATGGGCCTCGCGCTACGTTGGCAGCCCGGCGAACCTGCCGCCCATGAAAAACTTGCCCGTTTTCTTGAGCAACGCGTCGAGCGATACGCATCCGGGCGGGATTTCCCCGGCGAGAACAACACCAGCGAGTTGTCCCCGCATCTCCGTTTTGGTGAAATCTCGCCGTTCCAAATCTTCCACGCGGTCGACGCAATCTCGCCGTCGGCACGGGCCGCGGGCGGCGATGACTTGTTGGAGGGGATCCGCCGCTTCAGGGCCGAGGTGGGTTGGCGCGAATTTAGCTATCACTTGCTGTTCCATTGGCCAGATTTGGCTAGCCGCAATTTTGATAGTCGTTTTGATAACTTCACGTGGGGCAGCCCGCATGATGGTCGCCTCGAACGCTGGCAGGAAGGCGCGACAGGTGTTCCTCTTGTCGACGCCGGGATGCGTGAACTCTGGCAGACGGGGTACATGCACAATCGCGTGCGCATGGTCACCGCAA
>JBMOEY010000039.1:0-12760 GCA_049314515.1 Microbacteriaceae bacterium | reverse complement strand
CTTGCCAAGAGCGACTACTTCACGGGGAAGGGCCTCAAGGGCTGGTTGACCAAGATGTTTTTTCTTGGCACGGGGCAGCTTCCGATCGATCGATCGGGCGGCAAGGCATCCGAGGCATCTCTCAACACTGGTCTGCAAGTTCTTGCCGACGGAAAAGTACTCGGCATTTACCCGGAGGGCACGCGCAGCCCGGACGGGCAGATGTATCGTGGCCGTACCGGTGTCGCGCGCATGATTCTCGAGGCACGAGTGCCTGTCATCCCCGTAGCAATGATTGACACGGAGAAGGTCATGCCAATCGGCACAAAGCTCCCCAAGATACGGCGAATCGGTGTGATTTTTGGCGAACCGCTCGATTTCAGTCGCTTCTACGGACTCGAGGGCGACCGATTCATTTTGCGAGCGGTGACAGACGAAATAATGTACGAGCTGCTTGGGCTGAGCGGACAAAACTACGTCGATGTCTATGCCAGTACCGTCAAGGAAAAGCGAGCCCTCGTTTCTCGGTAGTCTTTTCTTGTAGCGGACCGTGCCGGTGTCACAGTTCTTTATTGCTGCATTCACGTTGAGTTGAGGAGCACTGACGTCTGTGTCATTGACGAATGAGGCCGTAATTGCGCCATCTCAAACCGTGATTGATGGTTTGGATGCGTGGCGCACGCTTCCCATCAAGCAACAGCCTCCGTGGCTCGACCAGGCGGCCGTTGTCGAGGCGTCGGCGAAACTGGCTTCCCTTCCCCCGTTGGTTTTTGCGGGTGAAGTTGACACGTTGCGCGAAAGACTCGCTGTTGCCGCAAGTGGGCAAGCTTTTCTCCTTCAGGGTGGCGACTGTGCTGAAACTTTTGCCGCGGCGACTGCCGATCAAATACGAAATCGCGTGAAGACACTGCTGCAGATGGCTGTTGTTCTCACCTATGCGGCCGAGTTGCCCGTCATCAAGATGGGTCGCATGGCGGGCCAATTTGCCAAGCCGCGATCGAGTGAAACGGAAACTCGCGGAGACATTACCTTGCCGGCTTACCGGGGTGACATTGTCAATGGCTACGATTTCACCCCCGAATCCCGTGTGGCTGATCCGGCTCGAATGATTCAGGGCTACCACACGGCCGCCTCCACGTTGAACCTCATTCGAGCGTTTACTCAGGGTGGTTTTGCCGATCTCCGAGAAGTTCACAACTGGAATAAAGGGTTCACTTCGAATCCGGCGAATTCTCGTTACGAGCAACTCGCTCGTGAAATCGATCGGGCCATCAACTTCATGACCGCCTGCGGGGCCGACTTCGAAGCCCTCAAGCGGACTGAGTTTTTTGTGAGTCACGAGGCACTGCTGATGGACTACGAGCGGCCAATGACACGCATCGACTCGCGAACCGGCACGCCGTACAACACCTCAGCTCATTTCGTCTGGATTGGTGAGCGCACCCGCGAAATTGACGGTGCCCACGTGGACTTCCTGTCTCGCGTGCGTAACCCAATCGGCGTCAAGTTGGGTCCGACAACTTCTGCTGATGATGTACTCGCCCTCATTGACAAACTAGACCCGCATCGCGAACCCGGACGATTGACTCTGATTACTCGAATGGGTGCGAGCAAGATTCGCGAGGCGCTGCCCCCGCTTCTCGAAGCAGTGAAGTCGAGTGACGCAAAACCCCTGTGGATAACCGATCCCATGCATGGCAACGGCATGACGACTCCGAATGGCTACAAAACTCGTCGATTCGACGACGTGCTCGACGAGGTACAAGGCTTCTTCGAGGCGCATCGAGCCGTGGGCACATACCCAGGCGGGATGCACGTTGAGCTCACCGGCGACGATGTGACGGAATGTTTAGGGGGATCGGAGATGATCGACGAAGAGTCACTCGCTACTCGATACGAATCCCTCTGCGACCCGCGGCTCAATCACAGTCAGTCACTCGAGCTCGCGTTTCTGGTGGCCGAGGAACTCAAGCACCGTACCTAGCCTTTCGCTGCGAGCGAAGCAATTAGGGGCTCGGGTTGTAGACGACCACATCGGATCCACGACGCTGAGGTCCGACGATGGATTGAGATTTGACCTTGGTGTCCCAGTATTGCTCTGGTGTGTTCGTCGAGGCGTTGAAGCCCAGCTCCGTGAGCTTGGCCAGTGCATCGGAAACAGTCCAGCCGACCACGTTCGGGACGTCGACAAGGTCAGGACCTTTCGAAACGACCACATCGATGACGTCGCCGGGTTTCAATCCAGCGTCGGGAATCACGAGAGAGATGATTTTTCCCGACTCGATGGTGTCGCTGAATTCTTCGCTCTGAGCGCCCACTGTGAGACCTGCGTCACGCAACGTGCGGGTTGCGTCCTCGAGGGATTTTCCGACGACGTCCGGAATCGGGCCTGCCGAAACAATGAACGTGATTGCACCTCCTTCAGGGAACGTGGTGGGGAGCGCCGCGCCCTGAGCGTCGAGGGCGCTGATGACGGAGCCCGTTGCAACATCAGCCGAGAAAAGAACCTTCGATGGCTCGACCGTAAAGCCTGCGTCGGTTGCCGCCCGAGTCGCTTGCGCCTCGGGCATGCCTGCGAATGCTGGAACGGTCAGCATTTTTGGTCCAATAGAGACGAGAAGCGTAATTTTTGATCCACGCGCAGCGAGTCCGCCCTCTTGCGGGTCCGTAGCCGCAACCAGTCCCTTGGGGACCGTGGCCGAGTTAATTTCACCCGAAACAACAGTGAAGCCCACCGCTTCAATTGTCGATTTAGCCTCGTCAGGGTTCATACCCGCGACTGCGGGAACCGTTTCGAGCGCCCCAGGGCCTGCCGTGAAGAACCACGCCCCACCTCCGCCGACCAGTGCCAAGACAACGGTCGCAATGATGAGGGCGAGCGTTCGCTTTTTGCGCGATTGCGTGGTCGTGTGCAATGCAGCGACGACATCCGTCTCGGAGTTGAGCTGTCGAAGACTGCCGGTCAAGATGCGCGTCGAGTCAGTGCTTGGCGCTTCGCCGGCCGGCATCACAATTGTCTGTTGAGTCGTCATACCAGTGGCCGTGGTTGGTCGCTTGAGTCCAAGCTCCGCTTCGATGAGCGCGTTAAGGAGGATGGCGGCGCTGGCGGGCCGTTGTTCCGGGGATCGCTGTGTTGCCCACAGCACGATGTCGTCGAGCTGGCGGGGGACGTTTGGGTTGAGTATCGACGGACGAGGTACGTCGTTGTGCGCGTGCTGATACGCCACTTGCATCGGTTGGTCGCCTGTGAAAGGTTGCACCCCGGTCAACATTTCGTACATCATGATGCCGAGGGCGTAGATGTCACTTCTCGCATCTGCGGTGCCCCGGGTCAACAGTTCGGGGCTCAAATACGCAATCGTGCCAAGCAGTGCTTGGCCCGAAGCCGTGTTAGCACTCGTCGCTCGTGCGAGACCAAAATCACCAATTTTGATTCGGCCGTCATCGGCGAGTAATACATTTTCTGGCTTGAGGTCGCGGTGAATGATCCCCGATTCGTGTGCTGCCGTGAGGCCACGAAGAACCGCATCCATAATGTCGACGGTCTGTTCTGCGGTGAGCTTTCCGTAGTCCTTGAGCAGATCCCGAAGAGTGATTCCCGGCAGATATTCCATAATCAGATAAGCCATGTCAGTGTCTTGTCCCTGATCGAAAACACTGACAACGTTGGGATGAGCCAGTCGAGCGGCCGACCGGGCTTCTTGAATGAATCGGGCGCTGAAAGCAGCGTCATCAGCCAGGTGACTGTGCATCACTTTGACGGCAACTCGGCGCTCGAGTCGGAGATCCGTGGCGAGGTAAACCGTGGCCATCCCGCCACGCGCTATTCGCTGAGTGACTTGGTATCTGCCGTCAATGAGGCGCCCAATCACGACGTCTGCGGGCGAAGCACTCATGCCCAAAAGTCTAGGCAACTACGACCAACGCGCAGGCCAGCGAAACACGTGTGCGAAGAAGGTGTGGCGGATTAGGCGCCGGGCGCGGGCAGCTCTCCCATGATCTCTGCATTGGGAATCACGAGTCGCTGACCAACTACGAGGCGACTTTGCGGACCGAGTCCATTCGCGGTCATGAGTGCCACAGGCTGGACACCATAGAAAGACGCGATGCTCGCCAGGGAATCTCCCGCCGCGACTCGGTACCGCGAAAGTACTTCCGGTTCGCTACGGTCGTAAGGGTCTGAAGAGAATTGCGGGATGTGCAAGACCTGACCGGCAAATATCATCGTTTTCCAGCTCAAACCGTTTGCTGTCAAGAGTCCGGCGGTCGAAACCCCGTATCGTCCTGCAATAGCAGAGAGAGTATCCCCGGCTGCGACTGTGTGGATGCGCGGACGAGTCTCACCCGGCTTCGCTGGGTTTGGCGTCGACACAGGACGGGATCCGCCGAATCCTGGTTGCGGTGCGTCACGCGGTTCATCCGATGCGACGGCGGGGGATGCCCCGACGCCAGCCCCAAAAAGGAGGCCGACAGTTGCCGCCACTGCGAGAGAAGTCGCGGTGCGAGCCTTGCGGAACAACGAGAACACTCCGCGAGGAGCTCGAACTGAATCAGGAATGATGGGGGTCGCTGCACTGTGGGTCGAGCGGAAGTGCTGATGAACCACGTGCCACCACCCTCGTAGTTGTCGGCTTTTCTTCTGATTTGTCGGGTGAATCCGACCGGACTTGAATCGAGTATCCCGAGCAAGGAGCCAAAGACTCGGCATTACGTTCGGCGTTTTGCGCGAACGCCCTGTCGTGGCAAACTCGTGGCTGTGACAAATCCTGCATTTGATGAGGTTGACTGGCTCACCGTTCCGCAACTCGTCGAGGCTCTGGGTATTTCGCAGAGCAAGATTCGACGCCTCCTCGAAGAACGTCACCTCGTTGGTATCCGACATGAGGGAGGACCGCTGCGCGTGCCCGCCTCATTCGTTCGGGATGGTCATCCACTTACTGAACTTCATGGCACGATCATCGTGCTGAGTGATTTACATTTCACGGATCACGAAATTGTGACGTGGTTGCTGGAGCCAGATGACACGTTGGGCGCCTCACCCATTGCGGCGCTCCGGTCTGGTCGAAAGTCGGAGGTTCGTCGCGTGGCGATGACGTTGGCCTAGTTGCTCACTAGCCACAAAAAACTGTCGTGCAGGAGCGTCGTAGGTTCGCGGGTGAGTCATGCTAAGAAACGCGGTTTGTCACTCCGAGAGCCAAATCGCGAAGAGAAGTTATGGTGTCTGACGACGCCGAGGACTCCTCAAGGGCGGTCAGTGCCTGGCTCACATACTCCGTGATTAATTTTTCAACTTCATCATGAGCTCCGCATTCGACGAGTGTCGAGCGCACCGATTCAATCTGCTCCGGTGAGAGATTTCTATCGCCAAGAAGTTGATTGAGTGTGCCTGAGGTTTCTGAGTCGAGTCGCTCCATAGCCACGGCGATCAGCACCGTGCGTTTTCCCTCACGAATGTCGTCACCAGCAGGTTTCCCCGTGACTTCCGGGTCGCCAAAGACGCCCAGCATGTCATCGCGAAGTTGGAAGGCAACGCCGAGTGGCAGTCCAAAGGCACGAAGTGCATCCAGATCATCGTCGCTTGCGCCCGCAAGTGCTGCACCGATGACGAGTGGAGCCTCGATCGAATACTTCGCGGACTTGAAAACGACGACTCGGCTGGCGCGATCCAGCGCGTCCGTGATTGAAACGGTGGGCCAGGCGCGTTCTTCTACGACGTCGAGATACTGACCCAGAGTTACCTCTCTGCGCATGCGATCAAATTCACGTCGAGTACGTTCACGAGTTCGCGCGTCGAGTGAGGTCAACGCATGAGCGATGAGCTCGTCGCAATAGGCAAGGAGTAGGTCACCAAAAAGAAGCGCGGCGTTAACGCCGAACGAGGCACCATCGCCGGACCAGCCCGCTTGAGAATGTAAGTGTTCGAAAGCGCGGTGGGCCGATGGGTTGCCACGACGAGTGTCTGAGCTGTCCATAATGTCGTCGTGAACGAGGGCAGCCGCATGGAAAACTTCGAGCGCCGCTGCGATGTCTATTGCGTTTTCGGTGATGTGCTCGTCGTGAGTGCGAAAGCCGTAAATCGCGCAGAGCGCCCGAAACCGCTTTCCGCCGGTCAAAAATTGACGAGCGAAGATGTCGAAGCTCGAAACGTCGTGGCCCAGGGCGAACATATCGGAGGCTCGTTGTTCGAGAAAATTCTGAAGTCGCTCGTTGACACGAGTAACCCATTGATCACGTTCTGGCACCCGCCTAGCCTATCCACGACGGCCGGGGTTACACTCTTTCTAACGCTTCAAACTTGGTTAAGACGTTATGAGGGGACACCATGCCACTATCCGAGCACGAGCAGCGGTTGCTCGACGAGATGGAACGTAATCTTTACGGTCGCGATGCCGACGTCGTCTCAACTCGCGGTTCGGCTATGCATCCCAATTACCGAGCTCTCACTCTGGGCATTGTTCTCGCCGTCGCGGGCATCGGAGTCATGGTCGGGGCGGTGATGTCGCAGGTAATTATTGCCGGGGTCATCGGATTCATCGTGACGTTTGTGGGCACGTTGATTGCGAGTCGTCCACTGCGTGAGTCAACCCCTTCAGCGACGCCGTCAAGCACCACTCAACGAGGTGTGTCCGGTCGACCGTCATTCATGGATCGCATGCAGCGTCAATGGGATGAGAGGCAAGAGGGCCACTCCTCGTAGCCTGACGTAAATCACGGAGGCCACGAGACCTCTCCCGCGAAAGCCGCCCACTCGGGCGGCTTTTGTTTTGGGTTTTTATCGCTTGGACGCACCACCAGGGGCTCAATCTGCCGTCAAACGCGCAAATTTACTCCACTTTCCTCCACTCTTCTTTGCCAGTAATTACTTGGATTTAAAGAGGAACTTTCCGCAAATTCAAAGAAATTTGAAAAAAAGTGGTGCAAAGTGGAGTAAAGTGGGGAAGCACCACGATTTGGCCGGTCAGAGGGGAGGTGCGCACGTGTTTCTTGGCGCACATGCTCCCAAACTCGACGACAAAGGCCGCGTCATTCTGCCCGCTAAATTCCGTGAGGAACTGGCGTCAGGAATCGTGGTCACCCGCGGGCAGGAGAACTGTCTCTACGTATTCACCGCGCGCGAGTTCGAAAGTATTCACGAAAAAATTCGCCAGGCTCCCGTCACCAACAAAGTGGCGCGCGACTTTCTTCGTGTCTTTTTGTCAGGCGCAAGTGCTGAGACACCCGATAAACAGAATCGAATTTCAATCCCGGCAAATTTGCGTCAATATGCCGGACTCACTCACGATCTCGCCGTGATCGGCGCCGGGAATCGCGTCGAGATTTGGGACGCTCTGGCATGGGATGAGTATCTCCTGGCACACGAATCTGCCTTCTCTGACACTGACGAGGAGGTGATTCCTGGCCTCTTTTAGTCGTTTGGTTTCGACTCCCCGCCAGCCCCATCCGGAAGCCCCTTCCCCGGCCTCTGGCTGAGATGGAGGGGAATCGAAACTCAACGGCACTCGCCAGAAAACGATGGACATTCGCAAAATCCACATTCCTGTTGCACTTGAGAGGTGCGTGGAGTTGCTGTCTCCCGCCTTGGATAAAGCCGGTGCCGTTTTAGTTGACGCCACTCTGGGCATGGGTGGACACGCAGAGGCTTTTCTCACGAGGTTCGAGAACATTCATCTCATTGGCATCGATCGCGACACACAAGCGCTCCAAATTGCACGCGAGCGACTGACTGCGTTTGATCAGCGATGCACCTTGGTGCACGCCGTCTTCGATGAGATACCTCGAGTTTTGGCCGAAAACCGGTTGACGAGCGTTGCCGGATTTCTCTTTGATCTCGGAGTCTCGTCGCTACAACTTGACCGGTCCGAACGAGGGTTTGCCTATTCGCAGGATGCGCCTCTCGACATGCGCATGGATCAAACCTCGGGCGTCACAGCTGCCGACGTCATCGCAACCTACGACGTCGACGCTCTCATATCTATCTTTCGGCGATATGGCGACGAAAAACTTGCCCCTCGATACGCGCGTGCGATCGTTGCCGCTCGATCTCGTGCACCCATCGAATCAAGTGGTGAGCTCGTCGACATTCTTCAGGATGCGACACCGGCGGCACTGAAGAATGCCGGGCATCCCGCGAAACGCGTTTTTCAAGCGCTTCGGGTGGAAGTCAATGACGAACTCAGTGCATTGCACCGGGCAATTCCTGCGGCACTGACGGCAACGGAAGTTGGCGGGCGTGTCGTGGTCATGTCGTACCAGTCATTGGAGGACCGGATTGTCAAAGCGGAGTTTGCCGCCGCGACAAACGACGCGACACCCATCGGTATACCTGTCCCGCTCGCCTCGAGCGCTCCCACATTTCGACTTCTGACGCGAGGGGCAGAACTCGCCTCGGACGAAGAGAAGACGCGCAACTCGCGCTCAATGCCTGTTCGAATCCGAGCCGTTGAGCGCGTGAGGGACGCAGCATGAGTCTGATCGCACCCGTTCGTCGGCCCGACCTGCAACCACGACGGCATCTCGTGCCAGTGGCAACGTCGACAAGCCTCAGCGCGTCGGATTCTGGCGTTCTCGCCGCTCGAAAAACACGAACCCGTCGTCGTCCGCGGGCATTCTTCGCCGTCGTTACGGCTGGTGTCATGTTTGGCGTCATGGTGGCGCAAATGCTACTCAGCGTTGCTCTCGAAAGCGGCGCCTACGAAATTGCTCACCTTCAGTCGGCAAACAAAGAGGCCAGTCGTTCGTATCAGGAAATGACCGAAGATATCGATCGACTCGCGTCGCCGCAGCACCTGGCTCTCAACGCGGAAGCACTAGGCATGTTGTCAAATAACACACCGGCCTATCTGCGTTTATCAGATGGTGCCATTTTGGGCGCACCGACTTCTGGCGCGGGCTTTGCTCGCCTTGTCAGCTCAGACGGAGGAACTCTTGTTCCCAATTCGTTGCTTGCGAATGTGCCGCTCGTGACGAGTGCACCGTCATCAGCGCGGGGCGCCATGTCCACGTCCGGCGCGCCAACCCTCGTTGCTCCTGCTGCTCCCGTAGCGTTAGCCAACGGCTTGCCGGGTCTGGCTACGCATTAGGGATCGAACAAATACCGTGAGTTCTCGACGAATCACCAAGCTGAGGGTCAGCCTCACCATGTTGGTCGTCGTCATTTTTTTTGCCGTTGTGGTCGTTCGACTGATCGACATTCAGATTGTGCGGGCTGCCGAGTACGACGCCGCATCCGCGGGAAAAATGTCTTTACCGGCAACGATTTATGCCCCACGTGGTGACATCACGGATGCAAACGGTGCAATTCTCGCGGACGCAATCCTGAAGTACGACATCACGATGTCGCCTCGAAACGCGCGCGAATTCGAGCGCGGGTCGGGTGATCAAACACAGAAGGTGTCCACGGAGCAAGCCGTTTCCGAAATTGCGTCCCTTACTGGCCAGAAGCCAGAAGAAATTCTCGGATCAATTGCGTCGTCACTTGCCGCAAATCCCAACGCGGATTTTGCCTACGTCAAGCGAGGCGTCGACGTCGAAACTTTTCGGGCACTAAATAATCTTGAAATTCCGTGGTTGTACTTCGAACAGATACCCAGTCGTGCGTATCCCAACGGTTCAGTTGCGGGGAACCTGCTCGGTTATGTCGGTTCTGATGGAACCGCTTTGGGCGGGCTTGAGCTCACTCAAGACGCGTGCCTTGCGGGGAAGAACGGCCAAGAAACCTACGAGCGCGGTGCCGACGGTGTTCGCATTCCGGGTAGTACCGTCACTTCGGTAGCGGCAAAACAAGGATCCAAATTGCGCCTCACGATCGACTCCGATCTGCAGTGGTACGCGCAACAAACCTTGGCCACTCAAGCGAAAGCCCAAGATGCGCGATTTGGAATCGCCGTCGTCCTTGAGGTCAAAACGGGAAAATTGAGAGCAGTTGCCGACTATCCATCCGTTGATCCAAACAACGTTGATGCCACTCCCGAGCAATACCGCGGTTCATATGCTTTCGCAGCTCCTTATGAACCCGGCTCAACGATGAAGTCACTCACGTCCGCGATGATCGTGGATAAAGGGCTGGCCGATTTTTCCTCGAAAGTCGACGCACCGAGTCTCATAGAGTTTCCTAATGGCGCGAGAGTGAAAGACAGTTCAACTCACGTGCCCAACTTGACGTTGCAAGGAGTCCTTGTCGAATCGAGCAACGTGGGCATGAGTCTTTTTGGCGAAGGGCTTTCGCCTGATCAACGCTTTGACTACATGACGAAGTTTGGATTAGGTCAGCCGACCGCTGTCGGATTTCTGGGCGAGTCGGCGGGCATCATGTATGACCCCGAACAATGGGACAACCAGACCTTCTACAATTTGTTTTTCGGTCAAGGTTTAGCCGCCACCGCCGTTCAAATGGCGGGTGCGTATCAGGCCATCGGAAACGATGGTGTTCGGCTCCCCGTGCGTCTCGTTGAAGATTGCACCTCCTCGGAGGGTTCGGTGTCAACTCCTGCGCTACCGGAACCTGTTCGTGTGGTTTCTGCAGGCGCCGCCAAAGAAGTCACCGGGATGCTCGAGGGTGTCGTGACAGACGGTTGGCTTGGACCGCAACTCACGATTCCGGGCTACCGGGTTGCAGCGAAAACGGGCACGGCCGAGATGTCTGCTGGTGATGGGACATATTCGACGAGCTTTATCGTCTCTATCGCCGGGCTGATTCCCGCAGAAGATCCCCAGTATGTTGTCCTTGTCACATTGGCAAATCCGGCGTCGAACAGTACTGCGGCAGTGGCACCAGTGATTCACGACTTGATGGAACAGGTCATCAAGCAGTACAGAATTCAGCCGTCGACGTCGAATTCTCCTTACTGGCCAGTCACGTACTAGGCGGGCGAGAGGGACGTCGCCGCAGTCGAGAGAGCTACTCTCCCCAACAATGGCAGGTAGTCTGGAACCGTTGTTGATACCGGTCAAAAGGAGCGCTGCGGCACGATGACCTCGCTTCGGCCCTCGAACATCCCGGGAATTACACTCGGCCAAATTGGGGAACAACTCCACGTTGAGGTGCCTGCGCAGCAAGCGGGCGTTAAGGTCAGTGGTGTCGAGCTTGATAGCCAGAAAATTGTGAGCGGAGACCTTTTTGCGGCGTTATCGGGCTCACATCATCATGGGGCGCGCTTCGCAAACGACGCTGTAATTGCGGGAGCCGTAGCGATTCTTACCGACGTGGCCGGGGCGCAACAGGTGGGTGATCTCAACGTGCCGATACTCATCTGTGAGAATCCACGCGAGGCCCTCGGCACCGTTGCAGCGGCCATTTACGGATCTACCGACCCTTCCCGGATGACTTTTGGAATTACGGGAACGAACGGTAAAACGAGTATCACCTACGCGCTCGCAACCGTGCTCGAACGGGCTGGAATAGTGGCGGCATTGAGTACCACGGCCGAACGTCGAATCGGCGCTCAGGAATTGAGGAGCGACCTGACTACTCCGGAGGCACCCGAGTTGCATTCGTTTCTCGCGCTCTCCAGCGAGTTGGGTGCTGGAGCGGTCGCGCTCGAGGTGTCGGCCCAGGCGCTTTCGCGACACCGCGTATCTGGAGTCCATTTTGATGTCGCCTGTTTTGCCAATCTCAGTCATGACCATTTGGACGACTATGCATCGCTCGACGACTATTTCGCCGCCAAGTGCCTGCTCTTTTCTCCTGACGTGTCCTCTCGAGGGATTGTCTGCATCGACGATGCCTGGGGAATGGCCTTAGCCGAGGGCGCGCTCATCCCCATTCAAACGGTGACGATGGACCCTGATCGTGAGGCGGATTGGCACGTCGACGTTACCTTCGAATCCCTTCGCAAGACGTCATTTCTGGTTCGAGGAAACGGCCTCGTGATTGAGTCATACGTTCCCGTTTTGGGCACGTTTATGGCCCTCAACGCCGCGCTGGCAATAATCATGGCGCTGTCGGCCGGTATTCCTGCCGAAACCATCGTGAAGGCAGTGAGTGGTGACTCTGGCATTCCCGTTTACATTCCGGGAAGACTCGAGGTTGTATCGGGTCCTGTTGGTCCTCATGCGGTCGTTGACTATGGCCATACTCCGGAGGCGTTTCGGGTGTGCCTGGAGGCGCTTCGCAGAGTGACGTCCGGCCAAATCATCATGGTCTTCGGTGCAGATGGCGATCGTGACACGCTCAAGCGACCTGATCTTGGAGCGATTGCCGCCCGACTGTCCGACGTGGTTATAGTGACCGACTACCATCCTCGATCCGAAGAACCCGCGGCGATTCGCTCCGCCTTGCTCGCCGGTGCGCGAGCGGCTCGCCCAGGTGGTCACATTCTCGAACAACCCAATCCGGCTCGCGCGGTGCGCGAGGCGATTGCGATGGCGCGAGCGGGTGACGTCATCTTCTACGCCGGACCGGGGCACGAGAACTACCGCGACATTGCCGGGAAAAAGGTTCCTTACAATGCCCGGGAAGACATGCGGGCGGCCCTCGCGGAAGCCGGATACCCGACGGGAGGACTCCAATGATTCCGATGACGTTGCGTGAGATTGCGACAGTGGTTTCCGGCGAACTCGTCGCGGATTCAGAGACAACCGGCGAGCTTATCGTGGCTGGCCTCTCGGACACCGATTCACGAATGATCGAACCGGGTGGAATATTCTTTGCGAAGCCGGGTGAATTTACCGACGGTCACAATTTCGTCGGGCAGGCCGTGGAACGTGGTGCAGCCTTGCTCGTTGTCAATCGAAGAGTTGACGCTGCAGTCCCGCAGATTATCGTCACCGACACGGTCGAAGC
>JBMOEY010000038.1:0-13221 GCA_049314515.1 Microbacteriaceae bacterium | reverse complement strand
TCGGGGTGCAGTGGCACCCGGAACAAACCGCGGCAGAGGATGCGCGTCTCTTTGAGGGACTCGTCGAAGCTGCCACTACGTACAGGAGTGCTCGATGAGCTACCAAATCATCAACCCGGCAACCGAAGAGGCGATGGAAACCATCGAACACCTCAGCCTCGAAGAAACCGACGACGCCATCGCCCGGGCGACGCGCGCTCAAAAAGAATGGGCGCGACTCAACCCGGCTGATCGGGCTGCCTCGTTGCGTCGGTTCGCTGCCGCCGTCGATGGCGACATCGAGAACCTCGCATCACTGGAGGTGCGCAACTCGGGACACCCCATCGAGCAAGCTCGCTGGGAAGCGAACCACGTGCGCAACGTTCTCGAGTACTACTCGGGCACTCCCGAGACCCTGTTCGGCAAGCAGATCCCGGTGGCCGGTGGCATTGACGTCACGTTCCAAGAGCCGCTCGGCGTGGTCGGCGTCATCACGCCGTGGAACTTTCCGATGACGATCGCTTCGTGGGGATTCGTGCCCGCTCTCGCCGCCGGCAACGCTGTTGTTCTGAAGCCGGCCGAATGGACTCCCCTGACGTCAATTCGCCTCGGCGAGTTGGGATTGCAGTCTGGACTGCCCGAAGGGCTCTTTCAGGTGCTGCCCGGACGTGGCTCCGTGGTGGGTGACCGGTTCGTGACAAACCCGGACGTGCGCAAGATTGTGTTCACCGGTTCGACCGAAGTCGGCAAGCAGATCATGGCCGGATGCGCGGCGCAGATCAAACGCGTCACGCTCGAACTCGGCGGTAAGAGCGCCAACATCGTGTTCAACGACGCCGACATCGAGAAGGCCGCCGCGAGCGCACCATACGCCGTGTTCGAGAACGCTGGGCAAGACTGTTGCGCGCGGTCGCGCATCCTGGTTCAGCGTGACGTCTATGACTCGTTCATGGAGAAGTTCGAAACCGCCGTCAAGAACGTCGTTGTCGGAGACCCGACGAGTTCCAAGACCGAGGTTGGGCCACTTGTGCACAAGAAGCACTTCGATTCCGTCTCGGCGTATGTGCCTGATGATGCACCCATCGCTTTCCGAGGCTCGGCACCGAGTGGCCCGGGTTACTTCTTTGCACCGACGGTGCTGACGCCCTCGTCACGTGACCACGTCTCGGCACACGAGGAGATTTTTGGGCCGGTCGTCACGGTGTTGCCCTTCGACGACGAGGCGGATGCTCTCGCCGTTGCGAATGCCAGCGAATACGGACTCTCCGGCTCAATCTGGACTCGCGACGTCGGGCGCGCGTTGCGCGTGGCCCGCGGGATCGAGTCGGGCAACCTGTCGGTCAACTCCCACTCGTCGGTTCGATACAACACCCCCTTCGGTGGATTCAAGCAATCCGGCCTGGGTCGCGAATTGGGCCCGGATGCCCCGCTCGCATTCACCGAAACCAAGAACGTCTTCATTCCCCTCGACTAGCCGAGCACTCTCCGCTTTCACCCCCACCCACCCCCGCCTCGACATTCACTTTTCAGAACGCATCACATAAGGAGAAACACATGAGTATCGCGAAAATCGACCTCACCCAACGACTCGCCGGCAAGACGGCGGTGATCACCGGTGGCGCGAGCGGCATCGGCCTCGCAACCGCACGTCGATTGCGTGCCGAGGGGGCCAACATCGTCATCGGTGACATGGACCCCGTGACCGGAGCAAAGGCCGCCGAAGAAGTGGAAGGAATCTTTGTCGCTGTCAACGTGACCGATGAAGCCCAGGTCGACAACTTGTTCGACGAAGCCGTCAAGAAGTACGGGACGCTCGATATTGCATTCAACAACGCCGGCATCTCGCCGCCCGACGACGACTCGATTGAAACTACCGAGTTGCCCGCCTGGCAAAAGGTACAGGATGTGAACCTCAAGTCGGTGTACCTCTGCTCACGGGCGGCGCTGCGCCACATGGTCAAACAGGGCAGCGGTTCGATCATCAACACCGCGTCGTTCGTTGCAGTGCTCGGGTCGGCCACCTCCCAGATCTCGTACACCGCATCCAAGGGTGGCGTGCTCGCGATGAGTCGCGAACTCGGCGTGCAGTTCGCGCGTCAGGGCATCCGGGTCAACGCCCTCTGCCCGGGGCCGGTCAACACTCCCCTTCTTCAGGAACTCTTCGCGAAGGATCAGGAGCGCGCGCAGCGCCGCTTGGTACACATCCCCATTGGTCGCTTTGCGCACGCAGAAGAACTGGCCGCCGCCGTCGCGTTCCTCGCGAGTGACGACGCGTCATTCATCACGGGATCCACGTTCCTCGTCGACGGCGGAATTTCCGCCGCCTACGTCACGCCGCTCTAACCGAATCGCTCACTATCCCGCGGATCGCGTGGCGAGACAACCATGACGAACGTCACCACACAGACTCCCGACGGCGAGGGCCTCACCGGCTCCTCGCTGGACGGGAGTCTGCTGTTGCGACCCATTCGAGGCGGTAACGCTTACGAGGAAACGGTCGAACGGCTCCTGCAGACCATCCGCCTTGGTCTCGTCGGCCCAGGTGAGCGTCTCGCCGCCGAACGCGAACTCGCTGTGTTACTCGACGTCAGTCGTGACACGGTTCGAGACGCCATCAGTGCTCTCGTGGACGCCGGCTTTATTGAGGTGCGTCGCGGGCGTTACGGCGGCGCTTTCGTTGTGAACCCGGTGCCCTCCGCCGTCCGGGGAGAGCTTCGATCCGCACATTCAATTGCCACGGCTCACACGTCGCCCGCGGATGTGCGCGACATCCTCGTGCTGCGCGAGGTTCTCGAAGTCGGCGCAGCAAGCCACGCAGCCGCACATGACCTCAGCGCCAGCGATCGCGAAAAGCTGTGGGCTACCTTCAACGACACGAAAAGCGCGACGCCACAGGACTACCGGCGCCTCGACAGCAGATTGCATTTGCTGATTGCCGAATTGTCCGGGTCGCCCTCGTTACTGACCCAGGTGGCCGCGTGTCGGATGCGCATCAACGAGCTACTCGACGACATTCCGCTCCTGCCACCGAACATTGCTCATTCCACCCAGCAACACGAGCGCATCGTGTTGGCAATTCTCACGGGAGATCAGCAACGCTCCGCCGATGAAATGAGCGCCCATCTTGCCGGTTCGGCCGCCCTGTTGCGCGGCTTTCTTGGCTAGAGCCGGCCGCCGACGCGACAATGGGAACAGCAACGGCCCGGCATCGAGTGGATGCCGGGCCGTTGCTAGGTGGATCTGATTATCCCGCGATGAGTGGCGAAATCGTCGGCAACAAGAAGTAGAGCAAGAATCCGGCAGCCACAATCCACAACAGCCAGTGGATGTCTTTTGCCTTGCCCGAGGCCGTGCGCGCGATCACGAAGGCAATGAACCCTGCGCCGATGCCGTTCGCGATGGAGTACGAGAACGGCATCAAAATGATCGCTAAGAAAGCCGGGAACGAGATGGTCCAGTCCTTCCAGTCGATATCCACGACCTGCGCCATCATCAATGCGCCGACAATGACGAGGGCCGCAGCGCCCACCTCGATGGGAACAATGCTGGTGAGCGGCGAGAGGAATGCGGCCAAGATGAACAGCAGTCCCGTCAACGTTGTCGCAAGACCCGTGCGCGCTCCTCCGGCAATACCGGATGCACTCTCGATGTACACCGTGTTCGAGGAGGTCGAGGTCAGACCACCGGCGACAGCACCGGCACCCTCAACAATCAGGGCGGAGGTCAGTCGAGGGAAGTTGCCCGACTTGTCAGCAAGACCAGCCTGCTTCGACAGACCCGTCATGGTGCCCATTGCATCGAAGAAGTTGGAGAACACGAGCGTGAACACCAACACGATGCCGGCCATCACGCCAACCCGGCCAAAGGCTCCGAACAGATCTACCTGACCGATGGTGCTGAAGTCTGGCAGCGCAAAGATTTGCGTGGGCCACTGGGGAATCGTCGTGTCCCAACCAAACGGCGTCACAAATTCACCCTTGTCGAACTTGCCACCGATGTGCAACGTGGTCTCGAGGATGATGGCAATGACGGTGCCCGCGATGAGTCCGATAAGAATCGCCGCTCGCACGCGAATGGCCATCAGGATCGCGATGATCACAACGGTGAGAACGAAGACCAACGTCGGGTAGCCGAGTTGGTGTCCGGCACCCACACCCCAGTTCACGGGAACGGGCGTGTTCGCGTCATCGCCGTTGCGACGAACGAGTCCACCGTCGACAAGACCGATAAACGCGATGAAAAGACCGATTCCCACGGTGATGGCCGTCTTGAGGGCCGCCGGAACCGCGTTGAAGATCAACGTGCGCAGACCGGTCGCCGCAAGAAGGACAATGATGAGTCCATCGATGACGATGAGTCCCATCGCCTCCGGCCAGGTCACACCCTTGACCATGGTCACCGCGAGGAAGGAGTTGATACCCAGACCAGCCGCCAAGGCGAACGGCAACCGTGCGACGAGAGCGAAAATCAGGCTCATCACACCGGCGGTGAGAGCTGTCGCACTTGCCACGGCACCGGGGTTGGGGTCTGCCCCACCGATGAAGTTACCCGACACGTCTTGATTGAACGCGATGATGATCGGGTTCAAAATGACGATGTAGACCATTGTCATGAAGATGACAAGGCCACCACGCAACTCGGTTCCGATGGTCGAACCGCGCTTACTAATTTCGAAGAACTTGTCCAGCGAGCCTGAGAAACCGGACGAGGGGGCCGACTTCGAGGACGCGGATTTTGACTTGGTAGCTTCTGCCACGTGAATCCAACTCCTTTGGGGATTATGTGAGGGTGTTTCTTACGCCACGATACTGTCAGCACATTCACAGATTCATTTACCCGCTGATGCCGTGTCTCACCTTCAATAAAACGTTGAGTGTTGTTCTGGTCCGGTGAATCTGAATCTCGACGACTTTAGACTGGGCTCATGTCACCCACACGTGTCCCTTCCGCTACTCAAAATGAGGCGCGCGGAATCACCCTGTTTGACCAGTTTCCCGCGACCGCTCGTCGCCACGTCGCGCACGTCAACGATGTTCAACTGGGTTACTCGGTCATCGAACCCAGCGATGCCTACCGTGGCACCGCGATTCTGGTCGCCGGCTACACAAGCTCGTACGACACATTCAATTGCTTGCTCACGCCGTTAGCTGAGCGAGGCTATCGCGTCATTGGACTTTCGCAGCGAGGACAACCGCACTCGACAGGACCCGACAATGAGGACGCGTATGTGCTGCAACAGCTCGGCGCCGACATCGTCGCGTTTATGGATGAACTAGAACTTCATGAACCCGTACACCTGTTGGGTCACAGCTTCGGTGGGGTTGTTGCGGCCGAGGTGGCACTGACACATCCCTCACGATTTGCCAGCGTGACATTCTGGAATTCCGGTCCGCGCGCGATGGCCGAGGGCAAAGTGGCTTACGACGCACTGCGTCGAGGGGGTCCGCGCGAACTGTGGGTGGTGGACTGCGAGAGGGCGGGAATGGATCCGGATGCCGAACTCAACGTCATCGAGAAGTACTACTACGAGCGACTCATGACAACGAACCCGAATCAACTCGTCGCCGGCGCGGCAATCTTGCGCGATCAGAGTGACCGCACAACGGAGTTAGCCGCTACCGGTCTGCGCTTTCTGGTGTCGCATGGCGCCCACGATGACGCGTGGCCCGTCGACTGGCAGCGCGACATGGCCACACAACTCAATGCTGACTACGTCGTGCTCGCACACGCGGGACACTCATCACATGGAGACCGACCAAATCTGGCGGCGGATGTTCTCGCCGGCTTTTGGTCAGATGCTGACGTTATTACTTCGTGAGACGCGCGAGAAGGTCCGCTTTACCCAACGAACTGTAGCCCGTGACGCCCTTGTTTTTCGCGTAGTCCTTGAGCTCGGCGAGCGACCAGCTGGAATCGGGAGTCCCCGTGCGCACCTTAACCGCACTCACAACGGGCTTGGCTGCCTTAGCGACCGCAGTTTCGGCCTTCTTCACAGACGCAGTTGCCTTCTTAACGGTGGTCTTCGCCGTTGACTTTGCCTGCTTCACCGTTTTCTTGGCCGTGGATTGGGCCTTCTTTGACGCGCCGACCACCTCATGCTTGACCTCAGCCGCGGTGGCACCTACTTTGCGTCCGACATCTTTGGCAACCTTTTCGGCGGTCGTCGCTGCGTCGTTCAATTCGGTCGACGCGGACTTTCTCGCACGGGCAAAAAAAGCGGCAAGCCCTGATTTGTTTTGCTGATCAGACATGAATTGATTCCCTCCGGTATCGCGCGGAATTTGCGCGTGACAATCACAGTTTACCGCTCAGGTACGGAGGCATTTCCCTCCCCGATGACCGTGGGCGGGTTCGACAACCCATCTCTTACGAGCGATCGATGGCCCGGGTCAGAATGTCGATCAGCGCATCGAGTTGAACGCTGTCCTGCGAACCGAAATCTGCCTGGGACCCATCGAGCGAGCGAGCGGCAAGGCCCTGTTTGCTGTCAATGAGCTCCGCAATCTTGGCGTCTATCGTTTGCGCGGCGATGATGCGCCAAGCCGTGACCGGCAGTTCCTGACCGATGCGGTGCACGCGGTCGATAGCTTGTGTCTGCTCCGCGCTCGTCCAAGACAACTCTGCGAGCACGACGTTGGACGACGCCTGAAGATTGAGTCCGACACCGGCGGCCGTCAAGGAACATACGGCGATGTGGACGGACTCATCGTTATTGAAAGCATCGATGGCAATCTGCCGGGCAGGAGTGGTCTGATCTCCACGAATGGAAACAGACTTTAGGCCTTGAGCCGCAAAAGCCCGCTCGGCTGAATCCATCACGTCAATGTGCTTGGCGAAAAACACAACCTTGCCGACGGAACGCGCGAGTTGGCTCGCGTAGTCACTGGCGAGCCCCGCCTTTGCCTGGCCAATCTTTCGCACCATGGTGAAGACGTTTTCGCCGGACTTTTGGTTCTTCGACTCTTCCAGCTCGGCAACGGCCACACTTCGGATGAGGTCGGCTGTGGATCCCCGGAATGAACCGCCGATCGCCACTCGGTTGTAGCGGTCCAGCAAACGCTTGGCGAGTTCTGCCTCGGCCGCACGAATACTCGCGCCCATCTCGTCGTCGAGTTCAACCGGCAAGTCGACCACGCGTTTTGCGGGCAAGTCCTTCGCGACATCAATCTTGCGACGACGAACAATACCCATGTCGATAACGGTCTCGCGCGCGGACGTGTAAAAGCCTGGTTCCGCGGGCGTCAAACCATTCAATTCAAGCCGACTCAAGAGATCGGCCGACGGCTTTTCGCCGTCAATCCAACCGAGGAACATCCAAATCGCACGGAAGTCTTCGATGTCGTTGATGAGCGGTGTTCCCGTGAGCGCAATTCGCAACGGGTCATGACCCGGGGTGCGTGCCGTGATTCGGTCGGCCAGGGCAAGCACGTGTTTGGATCGTTGCGAGGACAGGTTCTTGATGAAGTGAGCCTCGTCAACGACCATTCCTTTGAAGCCCAGTTGGGAAAGCCACGACAAGTGTCGATCCAGCACCTCGTAGTTGACGATGAACACGTCGGCAAACGCATCCACATCCTGACCATCGCCGTGGATGACGGTCGCACTGCGGCCGGGAATCCAGCGTTCGACCTCGCGAGCCCAGTTCATCTTGACAACATTGGGCACGATGGCGAGGAGAGGGAAGGCGCCGGCGACCGACGCGGCAAGGAGGCTCTGCGCCGTCTTGCCGAGGCCAGGTTCATCCGCCAACAAAAAAGTGCGGTGCCCATCCCGCACCGATTCGATAAAGCGAATCTGGTGGGGCATTAGTTCTTGCCCAGGTGGGCTGTATCGATCGAATCGCGGCACCGGGGGCATCTCCATGCACGCAGATTGACCTCCCGCACCCTGTTCAAACGACTTGAACAGTGGTCCGATGAGCTCCCAATTGGAGAGCCGTACCGCCGGTGCAGTCCGCTTGGCCGTAGCAAAGTCTGGTGCCAAAAACGGAGTTGAGCGCAACTTCGCTTTCACGGAAACAGGCAACACCTGTTTTTCCGCAAGCTCGGGTGACAGAATGTCTTCTTCTTTCAGCGGCTCCGACGAAATGATCAAGTCGTCCGGCGACACCTCGGCGCCCGACTCGAGCAACCAGTCGCGTCGCATTTTTTGCGCGACCGGAGTCGTGGCGTGGTCGACCTCGAGCAGGGCAATGAGTGACGTGTCTCGAGCTGCGGTCTTCGCCAAAATGGTCGCAACACCATCAAGTCGTTTGAGTGCTTCCGCGCGCTGCTGGTCAGTGAGATCCGCGTCCGACTTGACTCGTGCGCGCTCCTCACGAACGAGAAAGGCAATCACCTGAAACTTCGTACGGTTAGTCGGGCCAACCTTTTTTCCGGTCTGTGCCTTGGCCTCCACCTCTCGCACTTTGCGAGCGAGAATGGGTATCAGCCCGGTGTTGTCGAGCGTGTGACGGCGTGAAGCGGTACGAGCCACGTGGGTCTCCTGTGTCGAGTGAAAGTCTCGAGACATGAATGCGACAGACGCACGCACTACTCGCGGACTTTATGCGAAGGGTTCGCAGTACCTTTTGTGATTGCGTCGCGCAACGATTTCGAGAGAATTCGGGCGACGCAGACCTCACCAAGAGGAAATGCTTGAGTCCAAGTCTAGCGTTCTGGCGCAGATGTCTTGACCAGTACGCCCGTGGCAAACAACACAGCTCCGGTCGCGACCTGTGCGAGCTGCCACGCAGTGCCCGATGCCGTGAGCACCAAGGGCGCAATCGGGTTGTAGACAACGACCACAACCACGAGCAATACAGCGCACACCACGGGAACAAATTTTTGTTGGGTCGGTTCCTCTGACCGACGTGCCCGTTGGGGCGCCGAACGTGCCGTGCGCGAGCGCACCGACTGCACGCAGAAAACAACCAAAACAGCCGCCATAATACTTACCGCGAACAAGACCGTGATCATCCACTCGGTTCCATTTGCCCACAGTCCCGCGATGGCCGCAGCCGCACCGAGTAACCCGGGCAACAATCCCGGACGAATCTGATTGCTGCCATATCGATCTGCCGGACGATGTGACGATGAATTAGACACCTCCACCACCTCCTCCTCCGCCGCCGCCTCCGGAAAATCCGCCTCCATCCGAACCACCCGACGACGATGACGAGGCACTCGATGCCCACGTTGTGGCTGTTGAGGCCAGACCATTCACCGAATAAACAAAGGACGCTGCGAGGAACGGGCCATCCGAGGAATACCAATCCGGGGAACGCGATTCTCGTTCATACAAGGCAGCAAGTTCGTTCGCCCACTGCTTTTCCAGTCCAAATAGCACCGCATAGGGAAGCGCAGCCTCGTAAAGATGGATGATCGTTCCCGGCTTGGTCACGTCAACCTTGCGTTGTGCGCCGCGAGGGCTTTGCAAGAACGCGATGCGGTCCGCCTCAGCAAGACGGATGAACAACTTCAGGCCGCGAAGTTCTTCTCGCGCCTGCGCACCGCGGGCCGTCAGCGGAGTCACGTTTCGCAACAAGGCAATGGTCGCGACGGTGACGACAAAAGTACCCACATAGGTGATGAGCACATCGATGACGCCGCCATAACCATCGACATTGATTGCTCCACCCGTAAAGAAGACAGCAATGCCAATTGCCAGCGCGAGAATCATCCCGAAACGACGCAAAGCGGCCTGAGGTTCAGATCGGAATCCAGCGGCCACGGCCGACGACTTCGTGGTCTTCCACAGCTTGCTCAGACGCCGTGCACGCCCGTAGTCGGGTTGCGAAGTGTTGATGGAAGAGCCGACCGACAGTGGGCTGCCAAAGGTGGCGTCGAGAACGAGTGTGTCTTCGTCGCCAAGTTTCTCGAGCGAGGTAATCTCGACTTCGTATCCCGGCGAACGTTTTTTGCCCGTGTCAACGTCCCGAATCACGAGGTTGCCATTCACTGCGAGGCGCAAAATCGCCGCGACGGTCGCTCGATTTGACCGGCGCACGAGGTTGCCCGCCAACAGCGGAGTCATGTCATCGGGGGCCTGATACTGCGCGATGACGATACCTCTACCGCGCTGATTGCGCCACAGGGTAAGTCGCAAGACCAATGCTGCGAGCAAGAGAAGTCCCATGAGCACAGACAACGACACAAAAACAATGCCGAGTGGATGCGCCCAGACGGACCAGTCCGGAATCGCAAATGTGTCGGGTTCAAACCCAATCGCAAAAGAAAGATTTTCGAACGGCGCGAGATTGCGTGCGGAAAAATTAAAGACTCGTGAGCCGCCCGGAGTCGCCTGCGAGTCGGAACTCATGCACGGAGTCGTCGAACCCTCAGCGCCTTGGTAACAGGCGGAGTTCGAGGTGAGATGCGCGGCCAGTTCGGGTGACACCGTGATCCGAGCGGAAACGCTGCCAAAGGGTTGAGCCCACCCCGTTCCGTTGACGTCCCAATACATTTCTTGTGTTCCGGCCCCGTCGTCGGGAACCAGAATGACGTTTTCTTGCGTGTACGTGATGACGTACTCGACTCGACCGTGAACGAAGTCATCACCACTAATGGTGACCACCAAGAAGTCATCGGACTCTTCTGTGACAAAGGCAATACTGTTCCCCGTCGAGTCGGTCACAGATGTGACGACCGGATGTGTGGGATGACCCTGATAGCTCAACGGAATTGCGCGTTGAATGCCGTGGTTTTGATCAATTTCCGGGAAAAGGGCGACGAGTTGCTCCCGGGTCGTCAGTTGCGCGTCACCTGAGTTCGAACGCTCGAGCAGGTAATCCACCGACATCGACTCGAACGAAAAATCGTCGGTCCCTGCCAACGCGGGAGAACTGGGACCTCCGACCACGAGCGCGGCCACGAAGGCGACGATCGCGGGAGCGATCACTGATCGGATCCGACGGTGGCGGCTCGAAACCAGTGTCATGTACTCAGCGTAACGCTCCGCAGGCGCAACGAATTGAGCACCACAAAAAGGCTGGAGAACGCCATGGCCGCTCCCGCCAACATGGGCGTGAGCAATCCGACAGCCGCCAACGGGATCATGATGACGTTGTAAGCGAAGGCCCAAAACAAGTTTTCACGAATAATGCGCAGGGTCGCGCGCGAGATGAGTAGCGCATCTACGGCAGCCGACAGCGTGCCTCGCACGAGCGTGACATCACTCGCGGCAATCGCCAGGTCGGTGCCCGTCCCGATCGCCAGCCCGATGTCTGCCTGCGCCAACGCCGCGGCATCGTTGACGCCGTCACCGACCATGGCGACGACGTGGCCGGTGCGTTGAGCATCCGCTACAAAAGCCGACTTGTCTTCGGGTGAAACGCGCGCATGCACGCGATCGATTCCCACTTGCTGCGCAATCGTGTTCGCCGTTTCACGCGCGTCGCCCGTCACCATCACAGGTGCAATCCCCATCGCACGGAATCAAGGATGGCCTGTGCCGAGTCATCTCGCACCGAATCCGACACGTGGATAACGCCCCAGACGCGCGCACCCCATGCCACACCCACGCTGGTCATTCCCTCCGCCGCGGACAGGAGCGCGGCTGACTCGAGTTCCGAGTCGACAACAAACCCGTGGTCGGACAACCAGTCGAGTCGACCCACGGACACCTCCGTGGCGTCGGTGGTCGACGCGGTGCGAGGGATGTCGCGCACGATGGCGGTGGCTCCTCCGCCGGCAATGGCGCGGAATTGCGTCGACGAACCCACAGCGGAGCCGATTTGAGTCGCTCGCGCGACAATGGCACGGGCAACCGGGTGTTCGGAGCTGCGCTCGAGCGTGGCCGCAACAGACAGGACTGACGATTCGTCTATTTCGCGCACGGTCGTGACGCGCGCAACGGTCATCACGCCGGACGTGACGGTGCCAGTCTTGTCCAGAACCACGGTGTCTATTCGTGAGGACTGTTCCAAGACTTCAGGACCGGAAATGATGATGCCGAGCGATGCCGCCCGACCCGTGCCTACGATGAGAGCTACCGGGGTGGCGAGCCCGAGCGCGCACGGGCACGCAATCACAATCACGGCGACAGCGGCCGTCAACCCACTCGCGAGTGACGAACCCGCAATGAGCCAACCCAGTGCGGTGAGTACCGAGAGTGCGATTACGACCGGCACGAAAACGGCCGAAATTTTGTCGACGCGTCGCTGAACAGCCATCTTGCGCAGCTGTGCTCGCTCGACGAGGGCTCCGAGCTGGGCGAGCCGCGTGTCATCACGAACGCGCCGCGTCTCAATGACGAGGCGTCCATCCATAACAATCGTGCCGGCGGACACGCTCGCACCGACTCGCACATCGACAGGGAGTGATTCACCGGTGAGCGCACTCACGTTTACTGCGCTCGTGCCGTCAATGACCTCACCATCAACAGGAATCGTTTCTCCCGGTCGAACAATGACCACATCGTCAGTGCGGAGCTCCGCAATGGGGATCAGCGATTCTACGTCGTGACGAATCACTGTCGCGGCGGTCGCCTGGAGTTTACCCACTTCGTCAAGTGCCGTAGCTGCCGAGCGCTTTGAGCGTTCCTCGAGCCACCTTCCCAGCAAGATGAACGACGTCACGCCGGCAGCCGTTTCGAAGTAAATATTCGCCGTGGGGTCTTGTTGCCAGGCGAAAAAGACCATCGGATGGGTCATCCCCCACACGCCGGCCATCCCGAAGAACAAGGCGTAGACCGACCACCCCCAGGCCACGAGTGTGCCGAGCGAGATGAGCGTGTCCATTGTCACAGAAGCGTGCCGAAGTGCACGGAACGTAGCGCGATGAATGGGCCACGCGCACCAGAACACGACCGGTGTGGCCAAAATGAGCGACAACCACTGCCACCCGGCAAACTGCCATGCGGGAACCATGGCTAACGCAATCACGGGAACAGTGAGGGCAATCGACACCCACAGACGCACCGACGTGAGCATCTGGGTGTGCCGACGATTCGGATTCGACGAGTCAGACGGCGATGGCGAAGC
This sequence comes from Microbacteriaceae bacterium, assembly GCA_049314515.1. Classification (GTDB taxonomy): domain Bacteria; phylum Actinomycetota; class Actinomycetes; order Actinomycetales; family Microbacteriaceae; genus RFQD01. The sequence continues at coordinate 281 of JBMOEY010000038.1, read as the reverse complement.
AACCGTTGCAGCGTAACCCAACGAGGTGACGGCACTGACGAGTTGGGTCGTGGTGACAGTCTTCGGGTATTCCACGCGGGCAGAGTTTGTAACCAAGTTGACCGAGGCAATTACACCGGGCAAGGTTTCGAGTCCCTTCTCGACTCGGGCCACGCAACTCGCGCACGTCATTCCTTCGATATCGAGAACAACTTCAGATTGATGCGCCATACCGTCCACTCTCTCGCGATAATCCAGATAACAGCGAACGCCAACAGATATTCCCAGCAAAAAACGTGGGT
>JBMOEY010000037.1:0-13512 GCA_049314515.1 Microbacteriaceae bacterium | reverse complement strand
ACTTGCGGAATCGAGCTACGCCACGATCCCCGTGCTTCCCATCTCGCACATCACCACGCGCTACCACGTCACACTGTCGGTGGCTGATCAGCCCGGTGTGCTCGCCACGGTGGCGAACGAGTTCAGCGCTCACGGCGTCTCGGTCGAATTGGTCGAACAGGGAGTGCTCGGCACTGAACTGGTGCAGGCCGGGGGAGAGTCGACGGCTACGCTAGTTATCGGCACGCATGCGGCACTCGAGTCGGATTTGGCGGCCACCGTTACTGCTTTGTCACAGCTAGACGCTGTTCGCAGTGTGGTTTCGGTCCTACGAATTGAAGGAGCCTGATGGCTAAGCAGTGGCGCGGTGTTCTGCCTGAATACGCCGACCGTCTGAACATCTCAGACGCGACCCCGATCATCACGCTCGGTGAGGGTGGCACGCCGCTCATCCCGGCCGCCGCTCTGTCGGCGCGCACCGGTGCGAACGTGTGGGTCAAATACGAAGGCATGAACCCCACCGGCTCGTTTAAGGACCGTGGCATGACGATGGCCATCTCGAAGGCGGTCGAGCACGGCGCAAAGGCCGTTATCTGCGCATCCACCGGAAACACCAGTGCCTCAGCTGCCGCCTACGCCACGCACGCGGGAATCACCGCCGCGGTGCTCGTGCCCGAGGGCAAGATTTCGATGGGCAAGCTCAGCCAAGCGGTTGCCCACAACGCGCAGATTTTGCAGGTGCAGGGAAACTTTGACGATTGCCTCGAGATCGCTCGAGAGCTCGCCGAGAGCTACCCGGTTCACCTCGTGAACTCGGTCAACCCCGACCGCATCGAAGGACAAAAGACTGCCGCTTACGAGGTCGTCGAGGTGTTGGGCGAAGCTCCCGACTTCCACATTCTTCCGGTCGGTAACGCCGGCAACTACACGGCGTACTTCCGCGGCTACAGCGAAGAGCTCGCCCGTGGTGCCGTGTCGAAGCTTCCGCGCATGTTCGGTTTTCAGGCGGCCGGCAGTGCCCCGCTGGTTCTCGGTCACGTGGTGAAGAACCCCGAAACGCTCGCCAGCGCCATTCGCATCGGCAACCCCGCTTCGTGGGATTTTGCAATCGAGGCGTACGAAGCCACCAACGGTTACTTCGGCGCGATCACCGATGAAGGAATTTTGGCCGCTCAGCGCATCCTCTCGGCCGAGGTCGGAATTTTCGTCGAGCCGGCGTCGGCCATCTCGGTTGCCGGTTTGCTCGAGCGCGCCGAAGCCGGAGAGATTCCCAAAGGATCGACAGTTGTTTTGACCGTCACCGGTCACGGGCTCAAAGACCCGCAGTGGGCGCTCAAGCGCCCCGACGGCAGTGAGGTGTCGCCCACGAGCGTGCCGGTCAACGTCGAAGCCATCGCCGAGGTGCTGAGCCTCGTCAAGGGCGGCGCGCACTAATGACGTTGCCTGTTCGTTCGGTGCACGTTCGCGTCCCCGCGACGAGTGCCAACCTCGGACCTGGTTTCGACACGCTCGGTCTCGCGCTCGCACGATATGACGAGCTCGAGGTCAGCGTTCGCGACGAACCCGGCGCGTTCGTCGAAGTCATCGGCGTGGGCGTGGGTGAGGTACCCACCGATGAAACAAATCTCATCGTGCGCTCGTGTGCCTATGCATTCGAGCAGCTAGGTCAGAAAATGCCCGGCCTGCACCTGCGCGCGCACAACAACATCGCACACGGTCGCGGCATGGGCTCATCCGGCGCCGCCATCGTGGGCGGCATCATGGCGGCCAAGGGTCTGCTCACCGGCACCGTCGACGTGAGTGACGACATGCTCTTGCGTCTCGCGACCGACATTGAAGGGCATCCCGACAACGTCGCACCGGCACTCTTTGGTGGTTTGACCATTGCGTGGATGACCGACTCCGGCCCGCGATTCAAAAAACTCATGGTGCACCGCGGGGTGTCACCGCTCGTGTTTGTTCCCGAGTTCACGATGTCCACCGAGCTCGCTCGTTCACTCCAGCCGTCGTCGGTGCCTCACGAGGATGCGATCTTCAACGTGTCGCGTTCGTCGCTCTTGGTTGCGGCGCTCACGCAAAGCCCCGAACTCTTGTTCGAGGCCACCGAAGACAAGTTGCACCAGAACTACCGCGCCGAGGCGATGCCCGAAACGCACACGCTGGTCACCGCGCTGCGCGCGGCCGGTTTTGCGGCGGTCGTGTCCGGCGCCGGTCCGTCGATCCTCGTTTTGTGTAGCGATCCGGGGCAACGCCAGGCAGCGATTGATTTGGTCACGTCGGCTGAAGAAACCCCGTGGACCCCGCTCATGCTCGCGGTCGACTTCAAGGGTGCTACTGTTGAGGTGTCCTCGTCCGACGGGTAGCACGAAGAATCTTCGATTAGTTTCTTCCGCCCGACATATCGGCGTAGGGCATTCAAGAAAATCTCGTATGTCGGGATTTCAATTTTCACTTCTCACGTCACACGGCTATCACGCGTTTCGATTACGGCGCGGTTGCGTGGCGTGACGCTGGGTGAAACCCCACCTTAAAGGAGAATCACATGGACGAGAACGTCACATCGGACGCCGTCACAAGTTCCGCAGACGCAGCAGAAGGTTCGGCCCCTCGTAAACGTGCCCCGCGGCGTGTCGCTACTGCCGCGGTGAGTGCAGTAGACCACGCCAGTGCGGGAGAGACAGGAACCGGTTCGGCTGAGTTGTCGAGCGACACTGGCGCGGCTCCGGCCCGTCGCGGACGCGGACGCAGCAAGGCTGCTTCGGCGGAGCTCGCGAGCGACACATCAGCTGACAACGCCTCGACACAGTCGGGTGAGAGTTCCGGTAGCGACGCCGCTAACGATGGCTCGAACGTGGGCAACGGTGAAAATGGCGAGTCCGGCGAAGGCCAACCTCGCACGAGCCGAAACAGCCGCAATCGCAACCGTCAGCGCAACGCCAACACCGGTAGCGCTCAGGGCGACGCCGCATCAGATTCAGACGGTGACGAGTTCAACAGAAACCGTAACCGCCAACGAGACCGCCGTCGCGGCCGTGGGCCCTACGAAGATGTCGAGCCGGAAATTCTTGAGGATGACGTGCTCATCCCCATTGCGGGAATTCTCGACCTCCTCGACAACTACGCATTTGTGCGCACGTCGGGCTACCTGCCCGGCCCGAACGACGTGTATGTGTCGCTCGGTCAGGTCAAGAAATACGGCATGCGTCGCGGTGACGCCATTGTGGGTGCAATCAAGCAGCCGCGTGAAGGCGAAAACTTCGGTCGCCAAAAGTACAACGCGCTCGTCAAGGTCGACTCGGTCAACGCGATGACACCGGAGCAGGCGTCGGCTCGCGTCGAATTCAATGACCTGACGCCGTTGTACCCGCAAGAGCGTCTGACGCTAGAAACCGAGCCGGGCAAGGTCACGGCACGCATCATCGACCTCGTCGCGCCAATTGGCAAGGGCCAGCGGGGGCTCATTGTCGCTCCGCCCAAGGCCGGCAAGACGATCATCCTGAAGCAGATTGCCGACGCTATCTCGCACAACAATCCCGAGGTGCATCTCATGGTTGTCCTCGTTGATGAGCGACCCGAAGAAGTCACCGACATGGAACGCAGCGTGAAGGGCGAAGTCATCGCCTCGACCTTCGACCGTCCGGCCGAAGACCACACGGTTGTTGCCGAACTCGCCATCGAGCGCGCTAAGCGTCTGGTTGAACTCGGTCAAGACGTTGTGGTGTTGCTCGACTCCATTACGCGACTCGGACGCGCCTACAACCTCGCCGCACCGGCCTCGGGGCGCATTCTTTCCGGAGGTGTCGATGCCGCGGCGTTGTACCCGCCGAAGAAGTTCTTTGGTGCCGCACGCAACATCGAAAATGGCGGATCGCTCACCATCATCGCCACTGCGCTAGTCGAAACCGGTTCGAAAATGGACGAGGTGATTTTCGAAGAGTTCAAGGGCACCGGCAACATGGAGCTTCGTCTCTCTCGTTCACTTGCCGACAAGCGCATCTTCCCGGCTGTCGATGTCAACGCCTCGGGTACCCGTCGCGAAGAAATGCTCATGGGTGCCGACGAAGTGAAGGTGACCTGGAAACTCCGTCGTGCACTCGCCGGCCTCGACACCCAGTCAGCACTCGACGTGGTTTTGGGCAAGATGAAAGAGACGGCAACCAACGTGGAATTCCTCCTCGCCGTCAGCAAGGCGCAGACCATCGGTGGCGTGACGTCGAAGGAGGACTAAGTGCTTGATTCGGTAGCAACCCTGCTGGCCGAGCACGAAGAACTTCAGGTTCAGCTCGCCGACCCGGCCGTGCACGCGGATGCCGCGCGCGCGAAAAAGCTCAACCGACGTTACGCCGAACTGAGTCAAATCAAGGCCGCCTTTGAGGGCTTGCAGCAACTGCAAGAGGACCTCGCTGCGGCAAAAGAACTAGCCAAAGAGGACGAGTCCTTCGCGGCGGAAGTTCCGGCGATGGAGGATGCAATCCCGGCGGCGCAGGAGCGCCTGCGTCGATTGCTGATTCCGCGTGACCCCGACGACGGGCGCGACGTCATCATGGAAATCAAGGCCGGTGAAGGTGGCGCTGAAAGCGCACTTTTTGCTGCCGACCTGTTGCGCATGTATCTGCACTATGCCGAGTCGAAAGGCTGGAAAACAGAAATCCTCGACCGCACCGAGTCCGACCTCGGTGGCTACAAAGATGTGCAACTCGCGATTAAGGGATCCTCACCCGACCCGTCGCAGGGCGTGTGGGCGCACCTCAAGTACGAGGGCGGGGTGCATCGCGTTCAACGCGTTCCCGCCACCGAATCTCAAGGGCGTATTCACACCTCGGCGGCCGGTGTGCTTGTTTTTCCTGAAGTGGATGAGCCGGAAGAAGTAGAGATTAGTCAGAACGACCTGAAGATTGACGTCTTTCGCTCGAGCGGCCCCGGCGGCCAGTCGGTCAACACCACCGACTCCGCCGTGCGCATCACGCACCTACCGACCGGCATCGTTGTGTCGATGCAGAACGAGAAGTCGCAGATCCAAAACCGTGAGGCGGGCATGCGCGTGCTGCGCGCGCGCATCTTGGCCCGTCAGCAAGAGGAACAAGCAGCCGAGGCGAGTGCCGCCCGCAAGTCACAGATTCGCACCGTTGACCGGAGTGAGCGCATCCGCACCTACAACTTCCCGGAGAATCGCATCGCGGATCACCGCACGGGATATAAGTCGTACAACCTGGATCAGGTTATGGATGGTGCGCTCGGCCCGGTTGTTGACTCGTGTATCGCCACTGATGAAGAAGCGCGACTCGCCGCCCTCGGCGAAGAGAAGTAACCCCTAAATCCAGGCCGCCGGATCGTAATAATCGGATTCGCTGCGGGCTCGAGATTTGGGCGTGACGGTCGCGGGGATGCCGGTCGCAACGCTGTCGGCGGGAACATCTTTCACCACCACCGCGTTGGCCCCGACGAGTGAATTCTTGCCAATGGTGATGGCACCCAGAATCTTGGCTCCGGCACCCACCCTTACGCCGCTTTCCAGTGTGGGGTGACGTTTTCCGTGGTTGAGTGATCGACCGCCCAGCGTGACGCCGTGGTAGATCATCACATCGTCACCGATTTCTGCGGTTTCACCGATGACGACACCCATGCCGTGATCGATGAAGAAGCGGCGACCGATGGTCGCTCCGGGATGGATTTCAATTCCGGTCATCCAGCGCGTGAATTGCGATCCAATTCGCGCAAAAAACGTGAGGTGATGCGTCCACAACCAATGATTCCAGCGGTGCGCCCAGATTGCGTGAAGCCCGGAGGCGACGAGATAGGTCTCGAACGCGCTACGTGCCGCCGGGTCGTGAGCGTGCGCGTTGGCGATGTCTTCTCGAATGTGGAACATAGGTGTCAAGGCTAACCGTTCGAGCGTTCGGGGTATTCCGGGTAAAAAATGTGGGCCCGCCGTACTCGGCGAGCCCACACATCGTGTCCGCGCTTAGTCGCGGAACGGCTCCCAGAGGGCCGTCGAAATGTAGCGCTCGCCGTAGTCACAGACGATGGCCACGATGGTTTTGCCGGCATTCTCGGGGCGACGCGCCACCGCATTGGCGGCGTAGAAAATTGCTCCCGTTGAGATTCCTGCGAGGATTCCCTCTTCCGCCGCGAGGCGGCGTCCGGTTTCAAGAGCCTGATCGATGTTCACGTCGAAGATTTCGTCGTACACGGTCGTGTCAAGAATCGGAGGAACGAAGTTCGGTCCGATGCCTTGAATCTTGTGTGGTCCGGGGGTTCCTCCGTTGAGAATCGGAGATTCTTCCGGCTCAACACCGATGATCTGAATCTCGGGCTTCAGCTCCTTGAGGCGCTGACCCACTCCTGTGATCGTTCCACCGGTACCGATTCCCGCCATGAAAATGTCTACCTTGCCGTCGGTGTCGGCCCAAACTTCTTCTGCGGTCGTGCGGCGGTGAATCTCAGGGTTGGCCTCGTTCTCGAACTGGCGGGCGAGAATTGCTCCCGGCGTGTTGGCAACGATTTCGTTGGCGACGGCGAGTGAGCCCTTCATGCCCTCGGATCCGGGGGTGAGGATGACCTCGGCGCCATACGCGCGAACCACGACGCGACGCTCAATCGACATGGTCTCTGGCATGGTCAGAATAACCTTGTAGCCGCGTGCCGCTCCGATGAGTGCCAGCGCGATTCCAGTGTTCCCCGACGTCGCCTCGACGATGGTGCCACCAGGCTTCAATGCGCCGGATTTTTCGGCCGCGTCCACGATGGATTTGCCCAGGCGATCCTTGACGCTGTTGCCCGGGTTATAGAACTCCAGTTTTGCGAACACCGTCGCACCGGCACCTTCGGTCAATCGGTTTATCCGCACGAGCGGCGTGTTGCCGGTCAACTGCGTGATGTCGTCGTATGTGCGGCCCACGATCTACCTCTCTCTTTTTGGATCAAAACTCACGGAAACCTTATTGCACAGAATAGGCACCGCGCGTCTGGTGCCCAAAATTTTGTTACGAAGGTTTTCATCACTGATACCGTGGCTCACCTGATGAAATCTGCACCTGACACGGAACCCACCATTGCATCGGTAGTGGACGAGCTGACGCGGGAGTTTGCTGCTGCCGGCATTTTCGATGCGCACGTTGACGCCGAGTTGCTCGTCGGACACGTCCTTCGGCTCTCGCGCGGCGAGTTGACCGCCCAGACGGTGCTCAGCCGAACCATGTCGGCCGAGCACGCAACGCGTGTTCGAGCGTTAGGCGTGCGCCGCGCAGCGCGGGAACCCTTGCAGCACCTGACTGGGTATGCCTATTTTCGCTCACTCGAGTTATCGGTGGGTCCGGGCGTGTTCGTCCCGCGTCCCGAGACAGAGCTTCTCGCTCAGATTGTGATAGATCATGTGCGTTCCCTGCCTGAGGACGAGCCACTCGTTGTTGACTTGGGCACCGGAAGCGGTGCGATTGCCCTCTCCGTTGCCACGGAAGTTTCGCATGCGCGTGTTTACGCCGTGGAGAAGAGTCCTGATGCATTCGCCTGGACCACTCGAAACGCGGCCGCGCTTGCGGTCACAAATACGACGCTCGTATTGAGCGACCTCGCGGACGCGCTCACGGATCTCAACGGGCAATTCGCTGTGGTGGTCTCAAATCCGCCGTATATCCCGGATGATGCTGTTCCGCGCGATGACGAGGTTCGACTCTATGACCCCCAACTCGCACTCTATGGCGGCCCCGACGGACTCGACGTGGTGCGAGTTCTTGTCGTGACGGCGAAGCGATTGCTGCGCCCGGGCGGACTTCTGGCAATCGAACACGGGGAACTGCAAGGAGCAGGCGTAGCCGAGATTTTGCGCTCGGACGGTTGGCGAGCGGTTTCCACGCACGTAGACCTACTCGGTCGCGACCGTTACACGACGGGCCTGCGCTAGCGCACATTGTCGGTTGCCCCGGTTCGCGCGGGCTGCGTCGGTAGGATTGCCATCGGATGAGCGAGCTTTTTGATACCACAGACCCTTCAGCTTTGCTGGAGGGCATGCGTCGTGCTCGCGCAGCCATCGCGACGGGCAAGCTTGTTGTGTTGCCCACGGACACCGTTTATGGCGTGGGTGCCAATGCGTTTTCGGCACCTGCTGTTGCCGGGCTCTTGAGCGCCAAGGGTCGCGGTCGGCAGTCGCCGCCGCCCGTGCTCATTCCGAGCGCACTCACGCTGCCAGGCCTCGCAACGGATGTACCCACGGTGACCCAGGCGCTCACCGACGCGTTTTGGCCGGGTGGACTCACCATCATTTTGGATGCCCAACCTTCGCTCACGTGGGACCTTGGCGACTCGAACGGCACGGTCGCCTTGCGGGTTCCCAACCACCCCCTTGCCCTCGAGCTTTTGGCCGAAACTGGCCCGCTTGCTGTCTCGTCCGCAAATCGCACCGGCGAGCCCGCGGCACTCACTGCGGCGCAAGCACAGGAGCAGCTCGGTGAGTCGGTCAGTGTTTACCTCGAAGCCGGTCGCACGCCTGTGGGCGAGGCATCGACCATCGTGGATCTCACTCCGCTCTCGCGCAACACAGGGCTGGCTCGCATCCTCCGCCACGGCGCGGTGACGGCGGCCGACTTGCGTAGCGTTCTGGGGACTCAACTCGAACCCGACACGGATGCGGTGGCTTAGCGCATGCTGACACTCATCTTTATGGCCGGAGTTTCGGCGCTTGTCACCTTTTTTCTGTCGTGGGCGATCTTGCGCCTCAGTCACAAGTACCGGCTGTACCCGGCAATTCGGGAACGCGATGTTCACACTCGACCCACGCCTCGACTCGGCGGAATCGCAATGTTCTGCGGGATCCTCGCAGCGCTGATTCTTGCGAGCGTGATTCCGTTTTTCCGGGTCGTGTTCGCCAACCCTGCGCCGGTCCTAGCCATCGCCGGCGCCTCCTTGCTCATCGTTCTGGTGGGGGTGGCAGATGACATCTGGGACCTCGACTGGACCATCAAGCTCGCCGCACAATTGCTCGTTGCCGGCTTGGTCGCCTGGCAGGGAGTGCAGATTCTTTCTCTCCCCATTGGCGGTTTAACCGTGGGGTCACCGTACATGTCGTTTGCGATCACGATTCTCACCATCGTGTTGGTCATGAATGCGGTCAATTTCATCGACGGTCTGGATGGACTCGTCGCGGGCGTTGCCATCATCGCCAACGGCGTCTTTTTGATTTACAGCTACCTGCTTGCCCGCGAGACGAGTCCGTCGAATTACTTCAACTTGGCCTCACTCATCGCGGCCGTGTTGGTCGGTGCGTGTGCCGGGTTTATCCCCTTCAACTGGCACCGCGCTCGCCTGTTCATGGGGGATGCGGGCTCCATGCTGGTCGGACTTCTCATGGCCACGAGCGCAATCGCCGTCACTGGGCAAATTGATCCGTCGGGCCTAGCCCGGAGTGAACTCTTGCCGGCCTTTTTGCCCGTAGTGTTGCCATTTTCGATTCTGCTCCTGCCCATCGTCGACTTCACTCTCGCGGTGTTGCGGCGGGTGAGTGCCGGCAAGTCGCCGTTCACGGCGGATCGCAAGCACCTGCACCACCGCCTGCTTGACATGGGGCATTCGCATCTTCATGCCGTGCTCATCCTCTACGGCTGGACGGCCGCAGTCTCGATCGGCATGTTGCTGTTTTTCATCGTGAAGCCGTATTGGATTGCCGCAGTCTTCTTGGTGGCCGGTGTCGCGGGGTGCACCATCGTGACGCTACTGCCGCTCACTCGCCGCCAGAAGCTCGAGCGTGCTGCGCAGACGCAGACCGGTCCGGTTGCGGCCGTATCACCGAGCTATGACGAACTCGATGTCGCCTCAAGTGAGCACGTCGACGATGAGCTTGATTCATCGCTCGCGCCTCGACCTAGTATCAAACCCGCACGACGGAAGGACCGCTCATGACGCCGAGTACTCACCCCACTCGCAATTCGGCGACACCTGTCTTGCGACGGGCTCTGTGGCGCGGCAGCGCATTCACACTGGCTCTTGGGGTGCTGGCAGCTGTTGGTTTTGGTTTTGCATTTGGCGCCGCGGGAGTAATCAGTGCCGTCATCGGAGCCGCGCTGGCGGCGGCATTTCTTGGACTTACAGCCGCGAGCGTGCTGATTGCTCAACGATTCGACATGGTGGTCTTTTTTGCCATCGTCATGGGCGCGTGGATTCTCAAATTTGCTTTGTTTTTGATTGCGGCGGTGTCGTTGCGAGATCAGCCCTGGATAAACTCCTTTGCACTCTTTGTGACGCTCATCGTGGGCGTGATTGTGTCACTGATTACGGACGTCACCGTCGTTGCCAAATCACGCATGCCGTTCGCCAGTGATGTCTCGCTTCCGGGTGAAGATTCCACTCAGCGGTAGACATACGTGGGATTCGTAGGGCACCAGCCCGACGTGTAGAGTTATCTCGATTCGTGTGCCACCGAGTCGATTTTTCACTCTCGAAACAGGAGAAAGCGCTGCTAGGTAACGTCGCCTTTATGCTCTCCACTTCTTCTGAAGACGGAGGATTTGTCGGTCCGTCGATCATGGAATTCTTCCCGCCCTCATTCCTGTTCGTCGGCACACCGTTTGAAATCAACCGCATCATCATGATTCGTATCGTGATGGCCGCGCTCTTGATCTTGTTGTTCTGGCTGGGCACGCGAAAGATGAAGATAGTTCCGGGCCGGTTTCAGAGCCTCATTGAAATGGGCCTCGACCTCGTTCGCGTCAACATCGCGGAAGACCTGCTAGGCAAAAAAGATGGCGCTCGATTCTTGCCCCTGCTCACCACAATTTTCTGGGCCACCCTCTTTTTGAACATTCCGGGCATCATCCCCGGATTCAACGTCGCCGGTACGTCACTCGTCGGCATGCCCATCGTCATGGCCGTCATCGCCTACGTCATGTTCATTTATGCCGGACTCCGCAAGCACCCGGGCACGTTCTTGAAAGCGTCGCTCTTTCCACCGGGAGTGCCGTGGCCGATTTACATCATCGTCACGCCGATTGAGTTCTTCTCGATTTTCATTCTTCGTCCGATCACGCTCTCGCTTCGTCTGCTCATGAACATGGTGGCCGGTCATCTCCTGCTCGTGCTCTGCTTCACTGCGACTCAGTTCTTCTTGTTCGAGGCGGAGGGTGGCTTCAAGCTCTTCGGTGCCGGAACGTTGGCCTTTGGCTTCGTCTTCTCGCTGTTCGAAATCCTCGTAGCCGTACTTCAGGCCTACGTCTTCACCTTGCTCACGACGGTCTACATCCAGCTCGCGCTGGCTGAGGAACACTAAACGCAACCTGGCAACCGCCAGAGTGCGCCAACACGGAAGGAAAACAACGTGGACGCCACAACCGTTCTCGCTGAAATCAACGGCAACATCGCCACGGTCGGCTATGGCCTCGCAGCCATCGGCCCGGCTATCGGTGTAGGCATCGTGGTCGGCAAGACCATCGAGTCTGTTGCTCGTCAGCCCGAGCTCGCCGGCCGCTTGCAGGTTCTCATGTACCTCGGTATTGCATTCACCGAGGCACTTGCCTTCATCGGTATCGCGACCTACTTCATCTTCACCAACTAGTCCGACTCGTCTTTTCGATCGGGCAACGGAGGCAAAATGCTCCCCGCATTCTCAGCGATTCTTGCGTCAGAAGAGAACCCAAATCCTCTCCTGCCGGCCGTCGCCGACCTCGTGTGGTCGTCGATTGTGTTCGTCGTCATCCTGGTCTTCTTCCTGTGGAAGATTCTTCCCAATATGAAGAAGATGCTGGATGCGCGTGCCGCCGCTATCGAAGGCAAAATTGCAGACGCAGAAGTGGTACAGCGTGAAGCCGAGCAGGCTTTGACGCAGTACACGGCACAGCTGGCCGAAGCACGAAGCGAGGCCGTCGTGATTCGCGACGCCGCTCGGGCAGACGGCAAGAACATTGTTGACGAGGCCAAGGATGCCGCTGCCGCCGAAGCGGCTCGAATCACGGCAACTGCTCACGCGCAAATTGAGGCCGAGCGCCAGTCAGCGATTGTCTCGTTGCGCACTGAGGTTGGATCACTCGCCATCGATCTCGCCCGCCAGGTTATTGGCGAGGCTCTCGGCGATGACAAGAAGTCCAAGGCCCTGGTGGACCGTTTCCTGTCTGACCTCGAGAAGAGCGAGAAGGTCAAAAAGTAAATGGGTAGCGCAACTCGACATGCAACGACGGCCGCTCGCGCGGTATTGGCAAAGTCGTTGCCGGCAAGCCTCGCGACTGCGGAGGCGCTCTTCGGCGCATCCGCAGTGATCGCGTCGTCGACCCAGTTGCGCTCACTGCTTTCTGACCCAGACATTCCTGCCGGAGACAAACAGAAACTTGTTTCCGACGTCTTCGGAAAAGGGTTCGATAAAGATGCCTTGGAGCTGGTCGGAGCGGCGACCGCTCAACGGTGGTCGAACTCCGATGACCTCGTTTCTGGCATAGAAGATCTTGCTCTTCGGGCTTCGGCCTCATCCGTCAAGAATGCGGGCGAAATCGAGAGTGAACTTTTTGCTTTCGCTCGAGCAGTCTCGAGTAATGCGGAACTCGAGCTCGCTTTGGGAAGCAAGCTCGGCGACCCTGATGCCAAAGCCGCGCTGGCTCGAACCCTGTTGACGAAAGCCAAGGCATTGCCCGCGACCGTGGTCATTGTCGCATCGCTGGTGCGCAGCCCGCGCGGCCGGCGCATTGGGTCCTTGTTGCGCACCGCGGCCATCACTGTCGCGGACCAAAGCGGGTGCCTCGTCGCGTCTGTCACGAGCGCACAACCATTGACCTCGACCCAGCTGAACACCGTGTCGAGCATTGTTGCGGCTCGCTACGGGCGCAAGGCCGTCCTCAATGTGCACGTTGAGGAAAGCGCTCTCGGGGGTGTACGAATCCAAGTTGCCGACGATGTCATCGACGGCTCGATTGCGACCCTGCTTGACGACCTGCGTGCGCAGCTGGCCGGATAAGACCTCATTCACTCAAAAACTTCGGCGGGACATGCCCGCCGCGAGAAAAGGAAAAGACCATGGCAGACCTGACAATCAGCGGAGACGAGATTCGTGACGCGCTGAAAGACTTCGTCCAGTCGTACAAGCCGAGCAAGGCGACCGTCAAAGAGGTGGGTTACGTCATCGACGCCGCCGACGGCATCGCCCACGTCGAAGGACTCCCCGGTGTCATGGCCAACGAGCTCGTGAGATTTGCGGACGGAACGTTGGGTCTCGCGCTGAACCTCGACGAAAACGAAATCGGTGTTGTGGTTCTCGGTGAGTTCACCGGCATTGTCGAAGGCCAGGAAGTCACGCGCACTGGCGAAGTGCTCTCGGTTCCCGTCGGCGAAGGCTATCTCGGTCGCGTGGTCGACCCGCTCGGAAACCCCATCGACGGACTGGGTGACATCAAGACCGACGGACGCCGTGCGCTCGAGCTTCAGGCTCCCGGCGTTATGGCCCGTAAGTCCGTTCACGAACCCATGCAGACCGGTATCAAAGCAATTGATGCCATGATTCCGATCGGTCGCGGACAGCGTCAGCTCATCATTGGTGACCGTCAGACGGGTAAGACCGCCATCGCG
>JBMOEY010000036.1:0-13552 GCA_049314515.1 Microbacteriaceae bacterium | reverse complement strand
CTACTACAACTCGTTCAACTCGCTTCTTCTCGCTTTGGAAGAGGTCAAGGGACAGTTGGGTAGCCCCGACCAGAAGAACCTGCGTGAGGCGTTGACCGCTCTCGAGTGGACCAGCCCGACCGGCCCGATCAAGCTCGACGCAAACCGTCAGGCAATCGTGGACAACTTCCTCATCGAGGTTGTTCAAGGTGCTGACGGCAAGCTCACGACCAAGCAGATCAGCCAGACCAGCGGGGTCGCTCAGGGCACAAAGACCTACGACCGCTTCGAAGGTTGCCCGAAGTAATTCATTCGGTTCTACCTCTCTAAAAAATAGGAGCCAGTCATGCCCACCCAGGACATCGCAATTTCGCTAACAGACGTCGACAAGCGTTTCGGCGGCCTCCGCGCCGTCAAGAACGTCTCGATGGAAGTTCGCGCGGGAGAACGGGTGAGCATGATTGGCACCAATGGTGCGGGTAAGTCCACGTTGTTCAATCTCATCGCCGGGGTTTTCCCGGTCACCGCTGGAAGTGTGTCAATGTTTGGTTCCGTAGTTACCAAGCAAAACACTGCCAAGCGTGCGAGAAATGGACTTGCCCGCACCTTTCAAACTTCCCGGTTATTCGAACAGCTGACGGCGGCAGAAAATGTCTTCATTGCGCTTGGGGGCCGAGGCCTCGGGTGGAAGAGCATTTTTCCCGCCCCGCGACTTGCGCAAAAATGGACGCGCGTTGCTCAGTTACTTCACACCGTCGGCCTGTCAACCGAGGCCGATCGACGCGTCGCGGACCTGTCCCACGGTGAGCAACGGCAACTCGAATTGGCCATGGCGTTGGCCGCGGATCCCAAAATTCTTATGCTTGACGAACCAGCTGCCGGTTTCTCGCCCGCAGAACGCCAGCAACTCGTCGCCATGCTGACTGCGCTTCCCGCGGACATCACGCTGTTGCTTATCGAACATGACATGGACATTGCGCTCCAGGTTGCCGATCGTGTCATCGTGATGCACGACGGGTCAAAGATTCTCGAAGGCACTCCCGATGAAATTCGGGCAAGTCAGGTCGTTCGCGACATTTACCTCGGAGGCGGACATGCCTGACATCACCTCATCGCCACAGATTCTGGAGGTGGCAAATCTCAACGTGTACTACGGCCGTGTGCACGTACTGCAGGACGTTTCGTTCTCGATGGGCGCCGAACCACTGGGCATCCTTGGCCGAAACGGTATGGGCAAGTCCACGCTTGTAAAGTCCTTGATGGGTTTCCTCCCGACGGAGAGCGGCGAGGCCAAGTTTGAAGGCAGCAACATCATCGGTTTGCCTTCGTACAAAATCAATCGACGTGGAATCGCTTACGTACCTCAGGGTCGGCGAATCTTCCGTTCCTTGACCGTGCACGAACATCTCACCATGGTCGGTGCACCGAAGAACGCGCGCTGGAATATCGATGCGATTTATGAGACTTTCCCTCGTCTCGCCGAGCGGAAAAAGAATGGAGGCGCGGATCTTTCGGGAGGAGAACAGCAGATGCTGGCGATTGCGCGCGCTCTGCTGTCGAATCCGCGCCTCCTCGTTATGGATGAACCGAGCGAAGGACTTGCACCGACGATTGTTGACCACATCGCCGAGGTGTTCCGCTCGCTCGTTGCAGACGGACAGGCAGTTTTGTTGATCGAGCAGAATCTGCGGTTTGCGACCGAGCTGTGTGACCGGATCCTGTTTATGGTCAACGGTCAAATCGCCGCGGACTTGCCAGCAGAGAAGGTTGCTCGCGACGCTCAGGTTCAGGAGAAGTACCTCGGCGTCATCTAATTTGTGCATGCGCACCTGCCATTATTCGACATTTCACAACTTAGGACACGCTCATGGCCAAGGTTCGCCGCCAATTTCCTCGCCCCCGAGATCTTGCACCGCTTCTCAAGTTCAAAGCCCCCGACTTTAACGCCAAGCGACGCCGCCTCGCCAAGGCGCTGACGATTTATGACCTGCGTCACATCGCGGCGCGGCGCACCCCACGAGCGGCGTTTGACTACACCGAGGGTGCGGCCGAAGCCGAAATTTCGCTGGCTCGCGCTCGGCAAGCCTTCGAAGACATCGAGTTTCATCCCGCGATTTTGCGCGATGTATCGACGGTCGACCTGAGTTCCACGGTGCTGGGCGGGCAGACAGCCTTGCCGTTTGGTATTGCACCGACGGGCTTTACGCGCATGATGCACACGGAGGGCGAGTGGGCCGGGGCCGCCGCCGCAGGCAAGGCGGGCATCCCGTTCTCTCTATCAACGATGGGCACTACGTCGATTGAGGATGTTGCGGCCACGAACCCCGATGGTCGTAACTGGTTCCAGCTCTACATGTGGAAAGACCGTGATCGGTCGATGGCCCTAGTTGAACGCGCGGCGGCGGCTGGCTTTGACACGCTCTTGGTCACCGTAGACGTACCTGTCGCGGGTGCTCGTCTGAGAGACAAACGAAATGGAATGTCGATCCCCCCGTCATTGACACCTGCGACAGTCATCAACGCGATTCCTCGACCGGAATGGTGGATGAACTTCTTGACAACCGAACCGTTGGCTTTTGCCAGCCTTGACCGGTGGAGTGGCACGGTTGGTGAATTGCTCGACACAATGTTCGACCCCACCGTGACGTTTGAAGACTTGGCCTGGATTCGTTCGCAGTGGCCCGGCAAAGTCGTTGTCAAGGGAGTTCAGACGGTTGACGATGCGAAGCGCGTGGTGGCCACCGGCGTCGACGGGCTTGTCCTGTCGAACCACGGCGGTCGTCAACTCGACCGGGCTCCAGTCCCGTTCCATTTGCTACCCGATGTCGTGAAAGCGGTGGGAAAGAAAACTGAAATTGTTGTCGACACCGGAATCATGTCGGGAAGTGACATCGTGGCCTGTATCGCGCTAGGTGCAAAATTCACGCTCATCGGGCGCGCATATCTTTACGGACTCATGGCTGGTGGTGAGGCGGGTGTCGATCGCGCTATCGACATTCTGCGCGAGCAAATCACACGCACGATGCGCTTGCTCGGTGTGACGTCACTTGCTGGGTTGAACCCCGAACACGTCACACAGTTGACGCGATTCACTCGACTTACGCCGCGCTAATTCGCTCCAGTCGCGCGAGAGCGGCATCCTCGATGGGGCTCTCCGGACCGATTGCCGCCCGCATGACCCGCAGAGTTGCTCGAGTCGTTGGCACTATCAGCCACCTCGGTTTTGCGCGCAGTCCGAGCATGGTGCGAAATTCTGGTCGCATCGAGACGACGGCTGCGTCGAACAGCAGGCGATAAATGGGTCGAGCGAGTAGGGGAAGCGGAGGACGGCGTATGAAGGCGATGACGGACTGCGTGGAGTTTGATGCGTTGAGTACCCCTCGCGCGGCGAGGTCGTCGATGATTGCATCCATCTCATCAACGCTCGCAGGCGCGGTGTCAAGACCGAGTGGGGTCACCGAGGCGGCCCACTGGGCAACATAGTTGTCGGCGCCTGTCGATGCCGTGCCGGCCGGAATGGGTGCCGACGCATACATCTGGTGAGCGACGAGAAACGATTCCATGAACGCCACATGCACCCAGAGCAGAAACTCGGGGTCGGCTGCCGCGTAGGGTCGTACGTCACCCGATCCTGTTTCAAATTCACCAGTGACTCGTTCGTGCAGTCGGTTAACGCGACCTGCCTCACGCATGACCTCGGGGGTGCTAGCAAAGGTGGTGACGGTGAGCCATCGAATCGTGCCTGCAAGTCGACCCAGGGGGTCTTTTTCATAGCGCGAATGGTCGCGAACTCCGGTGAGTGCGGCTGGATGCAGGGCCTGCATGAGCAGAGCGCGAATACCACCGACGAGGGTTCCAAAATCTCGATGGATGACCCAGGGCGCGTCGCTCGGAAGAAAGAGACCCGGCTCGTCCCCGCGTGCAACGACCTCAAGCCACGGGGGTGTGCCGTCAGGGGCGCCCGAGAGCAGTCGCCGAAATGCGCGAGAAAAACGCTCTTGAAGTGCCGAGTTGCGTGCCATTGCCTCTAGCCTAAGTGTGTGGCAGTTGCCCCCGTGGCGAGGTCACCACGGAGCACGACCAACGCACACTTCGCCCTACCAGGAGGAACTCAAAATGTCCGATGTCGCCGGTAAAACTTTTGTTGTCGTAGGTGCGCGTGGCGGCTTGGGTCGTGAGATCGCGTCACAACTCTCTGCGCGAGGAGCCTCGGTCATTGGTACATCACGGTCGGCGTCGACACTGGCGGACATGGCGGGGTACACCTCCCGACAGATCGCACTCGACCTTCAAGACCGGCAGTCTGTGGCTAATTTCATCGATGATCTCTCATCAGGGCCGGTCGGAATTGATGGTCTCGTTCTCGCTGCGGGCGTCGTTGCTTTTGGACCTGCAGCCGAGACTCGTCCCGAAACGCTCTCGGAGCTGATGACCGTCAACGCAACGGCACAACTCGAGATTGTCACCGGACTCGCATCGACGCTTGCCCACAGTGGAGATGGTGTGATTGTGTCGCTCTCAGGTAAAGTCGCCGAGATTCCGACAGCCGGCATCGCCGCATATTCTGCGAGCAAGTCTGCCCTGTACGCATTTAGTGTGGCTGCTGGTCGTGAGCTGCGTCGCGCGAATGTCCGCTGGTTGGATGCGCGGCCCGGTCACACCGAAACGGGTCTCGCCACCCGTGCCGTGGCCGGCACCGCGCCCGACTTTGGCGCCGGACTCACGCCCTCCGCGGTTGCCGCTCGCATCGTCGACGCGATTGTCAACGACGAAAAAGATCTACCGAGCAGCGCCTTTGAAGGCAGCTAGTTTGACGGCAGCTAGTTTGACGGCAGCTAGTTTGCTGCTGGCGTCGGTGTCCAACCAATCAATTCGTAGCTCGTGGGGTTGTCCGGCAAGAACCAGTTGAAGCCCTCCAAGAAGAAGACCGCAACGAGGTTGGCAACGATGGTTGCGATGAAGATCCAGACCACCGCCCAAGCGATGTATCGGGCGACTGGTGAGGTGGGCCCGACGGCGAGAAACTCCGTACCAAACATGAGCAGCACACCAGCGAACGCGAGCACGACGACAAAGCTGACGAGTGCCCACGTGTAGAGGTGCAATCCCAAGACGGCGGTTCCGTATCCGGGGTCGCCCGGCATGATGTGCAAGAGAATTTGACGAATGCTCATCGCCGCGCCGAGAAGCGCTCCGACGATGGCAAAGCCGAGACCGGTCATGAAGTCAGCCGGCGCAAGCGTGCCACGAAGTGAATGAATCACGATGTAGAGCGGGCCGAGCGAGGAGAGCATCATGCCCATGCGCTGCAGAATGCACAGCGGACACGGCAGCTCACCGAGCGCGAATTGGAAGTAGAACATCGCCGTCGAGAGCACGCCGATGTACGCGAGCAAGAACGCAATTTGAGCCCAGAAACCAAGCTTTCCGAGTAGCAGATCCCGACGCCCTGTCGGGGTCGGAACGATAACGCGCGTGTCTCCAACGAAGATTCGAATCTGCGTCTCACTCATCAGAAACTCAACTCCAACGTGCTGGTCACATGATGCGCAAAGAGCAGCGCAATGGCAACGAAACAGACGACAAAGCCGGTGGCAGCAATCCACCGTTTTCTGGCGAAGATGATGAAGAGCGCGGCAGCAAGAAGTGCGCCAAAAAGCAGGGTGTCCATATCCCTACGGTAGACCAGTCAGAATGGATGTGTGAGCGAACGCCCCAAGAAACCCGCGCTTTTTGCGGGGCACGAGTTCATGGCGTTCGAGGGCGGCGAAGATCCCGCCACGGTCAGTGCGATTGCTCACGACGTCGCTCGCGCTCTGCTCTCGCGTGTTAGGGCCGACGAAAAAGGCATTGCCCTTGAACGAGCGATGGCGTACGTCGATGAGAACGGTCTGGATGACCTTGCGGAGTTGTGGTCGGCAACAAGTGCACACAGCCTTCCCGGAGCCTTGTGGCGCCTCTACGTGGTGCGTGACCTCATTCACAGACGTGCACTCGAGATGAGCTTGCTTTACGCGCGCGGAGCGCAGTCACTCCACACGGTAGACCCGGTGATTGCGGGCGCCCCCACTCCGGCGGGACCTGATGAGATGAACTCGCTGGCCGACGATATCTTGCGGGGTGTTTTTGTGGGGGACTTTGCGGATGCGCTGGAACGAGCTGCCGCTTTCTGCGCAGTTGTGGCTGCCGGGTGTGTGAGTTTCGCGGATGACGCGGATGCTGCGCATCCTGCCCTCGATCCAGTGGAATCGTCGGTCAACACGAGCGCTCAGGCTGCACACGCAGAGCAAGCTCGCGCACTCACACAGCAGGCGTTGCGGCTTTCACACACCGCCGCGGAGTTTCGCACCTGTGCGAGCTTGTGGCGACGCGGGTCACTCGATTAGCGGTATCGGTAAACTAGGTTGGCCGGGCCGCAGTAACCCCGGGCTCCAAAATTCGCCGCTGCGAGCGGCCTCCTGCCGAGAGGCGTTCATCTGCGGCTCGGCGCCTGCACTCTGTGGTCCGCTCCGCACCGTTGTACACCGCTAGGGACTGGTCGACGTGACTCCGGGTCCAATTCGCAGGGCGATGAATTTCAATGTTTGCGTCAACGCGGTCTGCGCGCTCTCCAAATCGAGTCGGAACTGATACTCGTGAGGCAAGGGTGGGGTTTGGTCTGTGGGCCAGAACAACGGTGACACGTCGACGCCCAGCGAGGTCAGTCGCGCGGCGAGCGGTTTCGACTGTAGGTCGGTGAGCGGGTCGGCGTTGCCACCCGAAATGTAGGTGGCGGGAAAATCTGAGGTCACGAAGTCGTAGCTCGACATTTGCGCCATGGCCGCCGAGTCGGTGAGATTCCGATCGCCTGTATATGCCCACAGTGAGGTATCGTCGCCCCACGCAAGAATGCCCTTTCCGCCGAGCATGGCCGACATCCGGTAGATACCGCAGTTGAGAATCACACCCTGCAGGTTGTTCGGCGTGAGGGCTGGGGTGATGCCCAAATCGTGCGCGTACGTGGGACTCGTGGTGAGCACGGCGAGCTGACTGGTGAGCTGCGCACCGGCGGAGTCTCCGGCCAAAATGATTCGCGACGCATCCACGTGGAATTCATCGGCATTCGCCACAATGAACGCGAGCCCGTCGTTCAGCTGGTGCAGGGCAAAGGGGTATGTCGCTTCAGGCCCATACGTGTAGTTCATACCAATGACGGTGTACCCGTGCGACGCGAGAATCTGAAAGTAGGGTCGGTCGTTGTCTTTACTGCCCGAGACCCAAGCACCGCCGTGGGTCCAAACGATCGTGCCTAAGTTCTCTGTGGTGCCGGTGGGGTAGTAGACGTCCATGAGGGAAAAATCGTTGCCCTCCTGGTATGCCACGTTGAGTTTTTCGTCGACACCGGTGGTCGGGGCAAATTCGGTCATGATGGTGAGGACCTTTGCCGCATTTGATTGAAAAACGGAGCGGATGACCAATGCTCCGGGCCACGGACTCACGACAAATGCCAGCACAGTCAGGGCGATAATTCCCGCAATGACGGAGAGCACAATCACCGTGATGCGGCGTCGGCGGGCGCGTGTGACGGACATGACGTCAGGATAACGCGGATGTGCCTACCCGACTCTGTGCCTACCCGAATCGTCCGGAAATGTAGTCTTCGGTGGCTTGCACCGTGGGGCGTTCGAAAATCGTTCTCGTGTTGCCGTATTCGATGAGGCGGCCCGGCATCCCGGTGCCATCGATGTTGAAGAACGCGGTTTTGTCGCTCACGCGGCTCGCCTGTTGCATGTTGTGCGTGACGATGACGATTGTGAAGTCGTTCTTGAGCTCATCGATGAGGTCTTCGATGGCGAGAGTCGAAATGGGGTCGAGTGCGGAGCATGGCTCATCCATGAGCAGCACGTCGGGAGAGACGGCGATCGCACGAGCGATACATAAGCGTTGCTGTTGGCCGCCCGAAAGTCCGGACCCGGGCTTGTCGAGACGATCCTTCACCTCTTTCCACAGGTTTGCTCCCTGGAGAGATTTTTTCACCAAGTCGTCCGCGTCGGATTTGGAAATCCTGTTGTTGTTCAGCTTCACGCCGGCGAGCACGTTGTCACGAATCGACATGGTGGGAAAGGGGTTCGGGCGTTGAAACACCATGCCAACTTGGCGGCGAACTTCGACCGGGTCGGTGTTCGGAGCGTAGAGATTCTCGCCGTCAATCAAGACTTCGCCCTCGACATACGCGCCGGGGATGACTTCGTGCATGCGGTTGAGCGTTCTCAAGAACGTTGACTTGCCACAGCCCGACGGTCCAATGAACGCGGTGACTGTTCTCGGTTCGATGGTGAGAGACACGTCGGCCACGGCCTTGAAGTTGCCGTAGAACACGTTGAGATCTCGGACTTCGATGCGCTTTGACACGGGAATTTCCTTAGGTAGTGGGTTAGCGAGAGCCCTTGGGGGCAAGAATTTTCGACAAAACGCGAGCCAGGATGTTGAGCACCATCACGATCAGGATCAACACGAGTGCGCCCGTCCAGGCACGATCCAAATACGCCTGGGCGTCCGTCCCCTGGTTCGAGTACTGCGTATAGACGAATACCGGCAGCGTCGCCATGCGTCCGCTGAAAAGGTCGTAGTTCATGCTTGTCGACATGCCGCAGATAATGAGTAGCGGAGCGGTCTCACCGATGATGCGCGAGATGGCGATCATGACACCCGTGATGATGCCACCGATGGCCGTGGGGATGACCACTTTCACAACAGTCAGCCACTTGGGTACGCCGAGCGCGAGTGATGCCTCACGCAGTTCATTCGGCACAATCTTGAGCATTTCCTCGGTGGAACGCACCACGACAGGAATCATCAACACAGACAAAGCGACCGCTCCGCCGATGCCAAATCGAATGCCCGGACCGAAGAACAACGCAAAGAGCGCAAAGGCGAAGAGTCCGGCGACGATAGACGGAATACCGGTCATCACGTCAACGAGCACGGTGATTGCGCGAGAGAGCCGCCCCTTGCCGTATTCCACGAGGTAGACGGCGGTCATGATGCCGATGGGCACCGAGATGACTGTTGCGGCGGCCGTGACCTCGAGTGTGCCGACGATGGCATGCAGTCCGCCACCACCCGCACCCACGACGTTGCGCATCGACGAGTTGAAGAAGTCACCGTCGAAGCGATTGATGCCGTTGCCGACAGCGGTATAGACGAGTGACACCAATGGGAGTAGCGCAACGATGAAGGCGGACGTGACGAGCGCCGTCGCCAAGCGGTCCGTCGCCTTGCGGCGACCCTCCACAAAACGGGACATGCCAAAGGTCACAACGATGTACAGAATGACGGCGACGAGGATCGCGCCGACGATGTTGAAATCCTTCGATGCGCCGCTCAGCGCGAGGAGTGAGAAGAATCCCACCGAGAGCAAAACGGAGAGGGCGAGAACCGCCCAAATTGTTGCTCGACTCAGTTTGCGCACGGCAGAAGGTGCCGACATTACTAACGCCATGACTAGTTCGCTCCCGAAAATTCTTTGCGACGGTTGATGATGAAGCGCGCGAGTGAGTTGACGAGCAGGGTGATGAGAAACAGCACGAGGCCCGTCGCGATGAGCACGTTCACGCCGATGCCACTCGCTTCGGGAAAGTTGAGTGCGATGTTGGCCGCGATCGTGGTCGGGTTCTGACTTGTCAGCAGTGCAAACGAAATGATGACCGAGGGAGAAAGCACCATCGCAACGGCCATCGTTTCACCGAGTGCTCGCCCGAGGCCCAACATGGTGGCCGAAATCAGTCCGGGTCGACCGAATGGCAGCACCGCCATGCGGATCATTTCCCATCGAGTTGCCCCGAGCGCGAGAGCAGCCTCTTCGTGCAGGCGTGGGGTTTGCAAGAACACTTCTCGTGACAGTGCGGTGATGATTGGCAGAATCATCACGGCCAGCACGATGGCCACCGTGAGCACGGTGCGACCGGTGCCAGAAACCGGGCCGGCGAATAACGGAATCCAGCCCAGATTGTCGACGAGCCACACGTACACGGGTTGCATTGCGGGTGCGAGAACAGTGATGCCCCAGAGGCCAAAGACAACCGAGGGCACTGCGGCAAGCAGGTCGACGATGTATCCGAGCGTGACAGCAACTCGGCGCGGGGCGTAGTGCGAGATGAAGAGGGCGATTCCGATGGAGAGGGGAAGGGCGATCAGCAAGGCCAGCGCCGCCGCCCAGATGGTGCCGAATACGAGAGGAATGACGAAGGACCAGAAGCCACGTCCATCTTTGGAGACGTCGGCCGGATTGGCGGTGAATGCCGGGAGAGCTTGCGCGACGAGAAAAATGGTGACGGCAGCGAGTGCAACGAGAATCAGGATGCCCGCCGCGAGTGCCGCGCCCGAAAAGAGAACGTCACCCGGACGTTGCCTCGATCGAGGGCGCGTCGCGGAGGGTGCTGCGTGCATGCTCACTGTTCTTTCTTAGTGCACTGAGGTGAATAATGCGATGCCCGGCTTGCCAAGAGTTGTGAGTGGCAAGCCGGGCACCGGTCAAACGGTGTTACTTGATGGCGTTGACAACGGCGAGGGCTTCGTCAGCCATCTTCGTTGCGAGCGGTGCCGATCCGGCTGCCGAAGCGGCCGTTGCCTGGCCCTCGGGGCTCAGGATGTAGGCGAAGTACGCCTTCACGTTCTCGGCGACGCCAGCCTTTGCGTACTCGTTGCAGCCCATGAGGTAGCTGACGAGAACGAGCGGGTAGTGCTTCGAGTCAGTGGTGGTGCGGTTGATCTTGATGGCCATGTCGCCAGCGGCACGACCGTCAACCGGGGTCGACTCGGCGACGACGGCAGCCGCAGCCTCGGGCGTGTACATCACGAAGTCGTTACCGACCTTGATCTTGGCGATGCCGAGCTTGCCGGCCTTCGATGCGTCGGCGTAACCGATGGTTCCCACACCGTTGGTGACAGCGTCAACGACACCCGAGGTGCCCTTGGCGCCTTCACCGGTCTGGAAGGGGAACGTGTCGGCCGACTTCTCGATGGCCCAGTCAGCCTTTGCGTTCTGGAACAGGTAGTCGGAGAAGTTCTTCGAGGTACCTGAGTCGTCCGAACGGTGAACGGGAGTGATTGCCAGGTCGGGGAGCTTGGCGTCGGGGTTCATCGCAACGATGGCCGCGTCGTTCCACTTCGTGATGGCACCCGTGTAGATCTTGGCGATGGTGGCGGCATCGAGGTTAAGCTCGGTGACTCCATCCACGTTGAAGATCACGGCAATCGGAGAGATGTAGGCGGGGACCTCAAAAGCCGTGGTGCCGGCGGCACATGCGGCGAACGTCGAGGCGAGCTCTTCGTCGTTGAGGTAGGAGTCTGAACCGGCAAAGTCAGAACCACCGGAGATGAAGGTCTTGCGACCGGCACCCGAACCTGAGGGGTCGTAGGTGATGGTGACACCGGGGTTGGTGGTCTGGAACGCGGCGGTCCACGCTTCCTGAGCCGCTCCCTGGCTGGAGGCGCCGGCGCCAACCAGTGCGCCGGTGAGGGTGCTCGTGGGCTGCGGTGCGGCGCCCTCGTTTGCTGCGCAGGCGCTCAGGGCGAGCGTCGACACGGCGACAATTGCTGCAAAGCCGGCGATGCGGCTCGTGCGAGTGATGTTCACTGAAGGATCCCTTCGGAGGTTTGTCTCTTGGTGTGATCGGGTTGATCACGCTTGAGGCTAGGACGAATTTCTATACGAACCCTCCATAAACGGTGAACGGAGAGTGAACTCAGCGATTCTTTACCAAAACTTAGACAAGTGAGTCATGCGTTTCGACCGCGACGATGCCCGCAGACGGATGTTTGGCACTCAGATGGAAGACGGAGAACGACGCCGTATCGAGCTGTGCGGCCCGAGCGTGGTCGTTCAACCACGCCGTTCCTGTTGCGAGCGAAACCTCACGCAGCAACTCCGGCAGCACCGGCCCGTGGCTGCACAAAACCGAAGTTTTGCCTTTGCGGATGCGCTTGCCGATGAGGGCCCGAACAGCGGGATGATCATCCACGAACGCGTGTTGGCTAATTTCTTTCACGAAGAGCACATCTTTGCCCAAAAGATCGGCGAGCGGGGCGATCGTTTCGGCGCAGCGGACACTCACACTCGAGACAAGCTTCTTCGGACCAAATGCCGCAACGCTCGGAGCGATGTCGAGAGCCTGTTCGCGTCCGCGCGCAATGAGCGGGCGTTTTTGGTCGGCGCCTTTGAACTTGGCTGGGTCCTGTGCCTTAGCGTGCCGCAACAGGATTATGGCGAAAGTTTCGGTCACGCCCTGGTCGACGTACGACGTGAAGATGTCGAGCACTTCGCGGTCCACGTCGTAGTGCAATTCTCGACGCGCCTTTTCGATCGGCAGCCATTCGAGCGCCGCCACCTCATTATTTGGTCGAAAGGTTGATTTTGCGATCGCCTTGTTGCTGACATGGGCTGCCCAGTAGTGAACTTCTTTGGGTCGTCCGTTCGGCAAGGTGTAGTGCGTTACCCCGAGAGGAATTCCGAGAGAAATCGTCAGCCCGGTTTCCTCTTTGATCTCGCGAACCGCAGTTTGTGGCAACGATTCGCCGGGGTCGACTTTGCCTTTGGGCAACGAGACGTCGCGGCGGTCGTCGCGGTGGATGACCAACACATGAATGCGACCATCAATCTTTCGCCAGCACACCGCACCGGCGGCCATCACGGCATTCGAATTCATCGAGTTGAACTTCCTCGTCGGCGCTGACTCAGGGTGACCATGGTGGCATCTTGCAGGTCGGCAAGGCGATTCTTCGCCTTCATCGTGTGCCGTGTCCAGTCTCCCAGTGAATTGAGGTGCCACGACGACGTGAGGTCGGACATCCCGAGGTTGAAGTGTTCGCTGAGATAATTGACCTGCGCCGGTTCGATCAAACGCACGAGCGCTTCGACGCGACGGTCGAGATTGCGATGCATCATGTCAGCGCTTCCAATGAACGCGATGGGTTCGCCGCCGTTCTCGAACAGGAAGATTCGGGAGTGTTCCAGGTAACGTCCGAGAATCGAGCGAACACGGATGTTCTCGCTCACCCCCGGCATGCCAGGAGTCAGGGCACAGATGCCGCGAACCCAGATGTCAACCGGCACGCCGGCATTGCTCGCACGGTAAAGAGCGTCGATGATTTGCTCGTCGACCATTGAATTGAGCTTGAGGCGAATGCCGCTCGGCAGCCCCGCTTCGGCATTTCGTCGCTCCTGATCGATGTGCTGGAGCAGGCCTTTTCGAAGGTGAAGTGGCGCCACGAGCAGGCGCTTGAACTTCTTCTCGATGGCATAGCCCGACAACTCGTTGAACAAGCGCGTGACATCCTTGCCCACTTGCAAGTCGGCGGTGAGTAGCCCGAGGTCTTCGTAGATGCGGCTCGTCTTGGGGTTGTAGTTTCCCGTGCCGATGTGCGTGTAGTGGCGAAGTGTGTTTCCTTCTTGACGGATGACGAGCGCAAGCTTGCAGTGCGTTTTGAGTCCCACCATGCCGTACACCACGTGCACACCGGCCTTTTCGAGCTTGCGAGCCCACCCGATGTTGGCCTGCTCATCGAAGCGCGCCTTAATCTCGACGAGCGCGAG
>JBMOEY010000035.1:0-14186 GCA_049314515.1 Microbacteriaceae bacterium | reverse complement strand
ACTGGGATGACCGACTCGTTTTTCCGATGAACTTTGAGTCCGTGAGTCAGTGGTGCGCGATCGGGCAAGCCGAGCGCCGAGTCGTCGGTTCCGAAGTCGTCGCCGATGCATTCACATCGTGGCAGCCGGGCTTGTGCGGTTCGGGAACCACCTACGGCTTCTCGCTCATCGGTGACAATGAGGCCCGCGCTCAAATCGTCAGCTCGGTCTCGGGTGCGTCGCGGTTGGCCTTTGTAGCTGAACCTCTGAGTGCTGAAGAGCGCAAGGGCAACAACATTGTGTATGCGCCTGTTGCGCAGTCAGCCATCGTTTTTGGCTACAACATCGACTACAACGTGCTGGGGACGTCGACGCCCGATGTTTTCGCCAAGAATGGCACACGATTGTCAAATCTCGTGTTGAACCAGCGCATCGTGGCGAAGCTGCTCACCCAGTCGTACCGGGTCGATAATCCTGGGCTCGGCGCCGGAGATGCCGTTTTACAGGCGAATCCATTCTCCGTCACAACCGATCCAGAATTTATTGCCCTCAACCCGGACTTTGATAAATGGAATACGTCGTATCCCGAGGGACTCTTGGTGGCCTTGGGCACTGCGGACGCCTATCGGCACGTGTGGCAGTGGATTCGAACCAGCCCCGACGCGGTCGCGTTTTTGAACGGTAGTCCTGACGGGAATGGAATGCGCATCAACCCCGAGTATGTCTCGCTGGCTCTCGGCACGGGCGAGCCGTCGTCGTCGTTCCCGAAGACCGATCTCACCACGTTCATCGGCTCCTCGGGATTAGGCGAGCCGGGGTACGGCACGCTAGACATGCGGCCGTATTACAACGACATGCAAGAGACCGCCTATCGCACGTTGCGTGCGGATGGCAACGTGAAGACGTTCTGGAACATCAATAAAACTCCTTTCTCGTATAGCGCCTTACCGCCGCAACCCGCGGGTGAGCGCCTCATGATTTCGATTACCGACGCGTCGGCGGCGAGCCGATTCGGTCTCGATGTGGCCG
The DNA here is from genome assembly GCA_049314515.1 of Microbacteriaceae bacterium. GTDB lineage: Bacteria > Actinomycetota > Actinomycetes > Actinomycetales > Microbacteriaceae > RFQD01. The sequence continues at coordinate 13,178 of JBMOEY010000035.1, read as the reverse complement.
CAATCGTCAACGCCAACGGCGACCAGGTGACCCCGACGGCGGCGTCGATTAACGCAGCGGTTTCGTCCTTCACTCCCTCGAGCGTGCCAGGAGTCGTGGTCGCCAACCCCGGAACGACGGTGGCCGGTGCCTACCCTCTCTCCGAAGTGGTGTACGCCGCCATCAATGCGTGTCAGCTTGATTCCACTCTGTCGACCGACTATTCGCGACTGCTGGACTATGCCGCGGGCGATGGGCAAGTACCCGGCTCCGCACGAGGAATGTTGCCGCAAGGCTACGTGCCGATGTCGTCAGACTTTGTGGCGGCCACGAGAGCTCTGAGTAGCGCGATTCGTTCCCCCGAATCACTGCAGTCGGGATGCCCGGGCACCTCATCTGCGGTTGCACCTCGGTCTAATCGCAGTACGTCGGCTGCCGCACCGACCACCATGCCGGTTCCGACAGTGAGCGCCTCGCCGACGGCCGGCCCGTCGATCGGAACCACGTCCGACAACGTCGGAATTCACACGGCGGTGGCCGGTCTCGGTCTTGCGGCGGGTGTGCCGTTATGCGTCGCGGGGCCACTGATGATGCGTCAGTCGCGGCGCAAAATTGAGCGTGTTTAGGTTTACGTTTCCAAACGTTAACCTTTCGCATACGCGATGTTTAGTGGCTCTCCCTAGGTTGTTCGAGATGGCGTCTTGCCCATCCTCACAATCCTGAAAGGATAACCACCCATGAAGGTGACCACCTTCACGAAGCTCGCGATTGGACTCGGCGTTGTTGCGCTGTCCGTCGTCGGCCTCGTAGTACCTGCGAACGCGGACCCCAGTGGCCCGTCGTCTACCGCACTCGTCGGTGTAGGTTCAGACACTACACAAGACGTCATGGACGAAATTGCCGCCGCGATTGGCGATGGCAAGCTCGCGTCTTACAAGTCCACGATTGGCTCGGGCCAGAGCGAGTTCTTGCAGCCGCGCCCCGACCGTCCCGTTCCCACGGCAGCCCCCTCGCCGTACCCCACTGCTTCGCCGTTCGCTAACCCAGAGAACCTGCTTCGCGCCAAGGGTTCCGGTGACGGATTCAAGATCCTGAACGTGGCCGAAGGCTCCGTCGCGTCGCTCTCCAACGTGTCGACGTTCACCGGTGGTTCGCGCACAATCAACAAGGGCAACACGGTCGGACAGGTTGACTACGCCCGCGCTTCGGCGAAGCAGGGAAACTCCAATGCCAACGGTGAGTACGTGAACGTTCCGTTCGGTATCGACTCCGTCGGTATTGCGGTCAACCCGGGCGACGCTGCTGCGAAGATTCCGCTCGAGGGTCTGGGCGCCACTACGGATGGTCCGACCAAGGCAACCGTCGACAGCATCTTCCGCTGCCAGGCCAAGTACGTCTTCATCAACAACATTTCCGTTGGTGTGGGAGCCGTCTCGGGTTCGACGTTCACCAAGTCGGCTCACGGTCTCGCCGCGGGTGACCGCGTCAAGTTCACGACCACGGGAGCCCTCCCGAACGGACTCTCCGCTGACACGAACTACTATGTCAAGGACGCTGCGACCAACACGTTCACGGTCTCCGCGACCAAGACGGGTGCCGCTGTCACGACCACTAGTGCGGGAACCGGTTGGACTATCGTCAAGACGATGGGTGCTGCGAACACCTACAACTCGATGGGTGCCGCCGCAGGTGACGCCCCGACAGACACCACCGCCTACCTGATCACGCCGCTCATTCCTGGCTACGGTTCGGGAACCGCGTCGTACTTCATCGGAAAGATTGGTCGCACCGAGGCCGCGGGCTTCCCGGCCTCAGGGAATGCTGGTGAGAACTGTATTTCGCGCAAGATGGTAGATACCACCACGGATATTCAGGAGCACTCGGGTGCTGCTGTTGCCGAACGTGAGAACAGCATGATCGTCTACTCGATTGGTCAGTGGACGTCGCAGACCAACAGCGACATCACCGGCGCAACCAACCGCACCGCTGGCACCACTCTGCTGACCTTCCTTCCGGTGGTCGCGGACACTGCTCGCGTGTACGACTCCTCGATGGGCTACGGCCCCACCCGTACGCTCGCGTTCGACACCCCCTCGGGTCACGGCCTGGTCGTGGGCGATGCTGTTCGATTCAGTCGCGCGAGCGGATCCCTGCCCACGGGGATTGTTGCGGGGCAGACGTACTACGTCGCGGAGGTCCCTTACTCGAGCGGGTTCAACGTCTCGGCGACCCTGGGCGGCGCCAAGATTGTGCTTCCAAATGCCTCAAACCAAATGTCGGGCATAAAGATCACTCGAGTCATTGCTCCCACGACTGGTTCGGGCGCCACCCTGGCTCCGAACGAGAACTGGACCTCTGACCTCAAGCGTGTTGTCTACAACGTCATGCCGTACCGCAAGGCGGCTGACCCGAACAACCCGCTGAACAAGATGTTCGTTGGCACCAACTCGCTCGTCTGCCAGCAGACGGCTGCTATCCAGAAGATGGGATTCACCGTTCTCAGCAGCACCGACCCCGCGAACGTCAACTCGTGTGGTTCGATTGCTGCCGGTAACCGTTCGAGCTACGCAGCGAGCCCCTCGGTCGGTTCGGCCGTGACCGGTGCATCCATCGCGGCGTTGTCGTCGGCAACTGCTGGCGTTGGTGAGGCTGTCACCACCAAGGTCAAGATCGGTACGAGCGTCCACCAGATGGGTGGAACCGTGCAGGTTCTCGACAAGGCAATCGGTTCGGCTGGCGTTAGCGTTCTCGGTAGCGTCGACGTCGCAGCCGGCGTTGCCGGCGACGCCGAAACGGACATCACGATCAAGCTCACCAAGACCGGAACGGCGACACTCTATGCGTACTTCATCCCGGCTCTCGGTGGCGTGGCAGTGACGGCTCTCAAGTGGGGTGGCGATGCCGGTACGGCGACGACGACTCTGACCGCATCCGCTGGTACTGCCAATGTCAGCTTCACGGTGCGCAAGCCCGCCGCCATTGGTGGTTCGGGACGCGTTATCGCGATTGTTCAGGGCCCCGTGGCTCCTGGTGGCACGGTCGAGTTACGTCAGGCAATCGAGCCTGCCCTCTCGGGTGTGACGTCGTCCGCGATCAACACCTTCACGCTCGCTAACACCGCTGCTGGTGCCGCCTTCGCGAAGACCGGTTCCCCGGCTCCTGCGCACGCTCTCGTGGCGACCGACCAGGTCAAGTTCTCTGGAACCTGCCCGGCTGGAATCACCGTGGGAACGCTGTACTACGTGAGCGCAACGGGTCTCACGACCACCGCGTTCAAGGTGTCGGCATCGTCCGGAGGAGCGGTCATCACCACGACTGCTGCGACTGGTTCGAGCTGTGTTGTCACCAAGCAGAACGGCATCACCGTGTTCACCAAGGAAGGCCACGGCCTCGCCGTGGGCAACCGCGTTGTGTTCGATGTTCCTGCCGGTTCTCTGCCCTCGGGCTTCGTTGCAGGAACGTCCTACTTCGTAGCGACGGCTCCGACGGCGAACACCTTCACCCTGGCGGCTACCTCGGGTGGCGCGGGTATCGTGGCAACGGTCGACGGTGCGGGCACCTTCTCGCTCAGCAACACGACGCCTCTCGCGTCGGGCACGCTGTCGGAAGGTGAGACCGCCGAGGTGCTGAACTACACGCAGAAGACAGCGTCGATGACGATGTACGTGCGTTATGTCTCCACTGACGGATCGCTGTCCGCGGCGAACTCGGCACAGGCCATCGTTTCGGTGCCCAAGCTGACGCCGGCACTGGCTGCGACCCTTCCGGCTGCACCCAACGGCTTCGTGGCTGGCACCGCTCCGGCGCTCGCTAACGCAGTCCAGTGGACGCAGGTCACCGCTGCAACCGCAACCATCGCTACGGCGACGGAGACGCTGACCCTCACCGGTCACGGACTGACCGCGGGCCAGAAAGTTACCTTCACCGGTACCGCCCTGCCGGGTGGCATCGTGGCGGGCACCGAGTACTGGGTTCGCACTGGCACCACGGCCACCACCTTCACGGTGTCGGCTACTGATGGTGGCGCCGCAGTTGACATCACGTCGGCTGGCACCGCTGTCAAGGTGTTCAAGTACAACGTGGCACCGAAGGTGACACTCACCGCAACGGCACCTACCGGAGCAACGGCCAAGCCTTCTGGCTCGGTCCGCGTGTTCATCGGTGCCAGTGCAACCGACCGCTCGCGCGAGATCTCGGTGACGGGGGCAACTCTTGCCAACGCTGCCACGGGTGTTGCGGGCGCGGCTACGGTTACGCTGACGCAGGCGGCCGTATGGTCGCTCGGCACCATTCCTACCGCGGGCAAGACCGTGTACCTCATCCTCGATTACTCGGGTGATGGCGTGTACGCACCGCTCACGCTGGTCAAGACGGTCAAGGTGACCACGGGACGCTAACGCGACCCTGGGTCTTCTGACCAACATGTAACAACAGCTGGCGCAGGCGCCGCTCGAAGGAAACTTCGGGCGGCGCCTGAACCACACCTGCACCATCTCGCGGGCAGAACGCCCGTATCATCAAAGACATCCCTCCGCCATGCATCACACAGATGGACGTGGCCCTCCGGAGAAAATGCCGTGAACCCCAGCGATCAGAACCCCCGCACGCCGAATCGTCGGCGTGACGGTGCGAGGTGGCATGAGCGCGTTGCCGACAGTCTGCGCCTGCGCTTTGCCGCATCCCGAAGCGGTTCCACGGGCGCACGATCGTCCGGGTCGGTCATCACGAGCATCGACCAAATCACGCCGCCACCGCTCGCACACGACAGCCGGCCGGCATCGCAATCTCTTCCCAAGCTCGACGAATCGGCTCGACTGAGCCTCGGTGGTCTCGCCCTGCTGACGCTCGGTGTGCTCATCATGGGTTTTCTGTTGCAAATCGTGCTGATCTCGGGCGTGTACTTCATCAAACAGCAACAAGTCATGCACGACGATTTTCGCTACCAACTCGCCAACGCGTCGGCTCCGGTCGGTCAGGTGACGCAGGGCGACAAACTTCTCGCCCAGGGCATCCCCGTGGCCATGCTGTCGATTCCCACAATCAACCTCGATGTGATTGTCGTGGAGGGCACCACCTCAAACGCCTTGACCTCCGGCCCCGGACACCGCCGCGACACACCGTTGCCCGGCCAAGAGGGGACGAGCGTTATTTACGGTCGTCAAACCACCTACGGCGGCCCCTTTCAGCACATCGCTGACCTCAAAAAGGGTGACAAGATTACGGCCACCACTGGTCAGGGCACGTCGGATTATGTGGTCACGGATGTGCGCTACTCCGGCGACCCGCTGCCTCCCGAACTCGCCACGGGTGGACGACTCACGCTGGTGTCAGCGTCGGGCTTCCCGCTCATCCCGCAGTCGGTCGTTCGCGTGGACGCAACCTTGAGCGGCGAAACTAAAGACACTCCCGTGCAAATGTTTTCGTACGAATCCCTCGCCGAGGCCGAGTTGCCGTTGATGGGCGACCCGGCTGCCTGGGCTATTCTCGCCCTCGAATTTGTCAGCCTCGGCTTCATCGTGGTGGTGCTCTGGTTCAGCTACCGATTCTGGGGCCCCATGCAGACCTGGGTGGTGGGGGTGCCGGTAGTTTTGGCACTGGGAATTGCCACCGGGTTCCAACTGACCTACCTCCTGCCCAACCTGATTTAGTCTTTCTCTCTCTACTCAAGGAACAATCATGAACGACAAGGCTCCGCCCGCACCCAAGGCGAAAAAGGCAAAGGTGCGTCCGATTGGTGACGCCACACAGGCAACTGCGGCGCTCGAAGCCCGCGACGTCTCGGCGTGGTTCGGTTCGCACAAGGTGCTAGAGCGCGTGTCGCTGTCGATGCCCGCCGGTCAGGTGACGGCACTGATTGGGCCGTCTGGATGCGGCAAGAGCACCTTCCTGCGAACGCTCAACCGCATGCACGAACTCATCCCTGGTGCCCAATTCGGTGGCGAGGTCATGCTCGACGGTCACGACATTTACGATCCGAGCCGCCGCATCACGGATGCTCGCCGCAACATCGGCATGGTGTTCCAGAAGCCCAACCCGTTTCCGGCGATGAGCATCGCCGACAACGTGCTGTCAGGGCTCATGCTGACCGGTCAGCGGGTTGACAAGGCGCTCAAGGAACAGATTGTCGAGGAGTGTTTAACCAAGGCGGGACTCTGGCGCGAGGTGAAGGATCGCCTGCGGCAACCCGGCGGTGGACTCTCCGGCGGTCAGCAGCAGCGCATGTGTATTGCGCGATCGCTTGCCGTGCAACCGCGCGTGTTGTTGATGGATGAGCCGTGCTCCGCCCTAGACCCGACGTCGACGCGACGCATCGAGGAGACGATCATCGAACTCGCGGACGAGGTCACGATCGTGATCGTCACGCACAACATGCAACAGGCCGCGCGTGTGTCGGATCAGACGGCATTCTTTTTGGCCGAACAGGGAACTCCCGGTTACATCGTGGAACATGGACCGACGGAACAAATTTTCGATATGCCAAAAGACCCGCGAACGCTCGACTACGTCAACGGTCGTTTCGGCTAAACCCACTTCACACACCAGAATCAGGAGTAATCATGTCTTTCCCCATTCGTATTGCGGCAACCGTTGCCGTCATCTCGCTCGGCACACTCGCCGGACTCACCGCCTGCTCGATGCCCTCGGGCACCTCATCCGCCGACGCCTCGTCGACGGCCTCCGCCAGCCCGGTCGAGACCGACAGCCCGCAGGTGCAAGAGCCCGTTATCGTCGAATCTTCTGCGCTCGAAGGTCAGAACATTGAAACGACCGTGGGTCAGTTCATCGACGTGGTCGTGGGCGACAGCGACCCCGCACTGTGGACCGCGACGGTCGCAACCCCCGGTGTTGTGGAGTTCCTTCCCGGTGGTCCCGACGGCGCGAGCATCATGAACCCCGGATTCGCGGTTCTCATGGAAGGCACCACTGCCGTCACCATGACCGACGGAACAACCACGATCAACTTCACGGTCACGGTCGGCGCTGCCACAACGAAGTAGCGTTTCTGTCACCAGACTGTGCGGGGAGGGGGTTAGCCCCCTCCCCGCAAAAGTTTTCTCAAACGTCACCTTTGTGCGGCGATTTCGCGCGCGCGGTCATGGCATCATGTCAGCATGACGAATTCAACGACGACGACAAACGACATCGACCAGCGCATTGGTCGCACCTGGTTGGGCAAACACATCGAGGTCATCACGGCCGTCCTTCTGGGCGTGGTCTCGTGCATGACGGCTTATGCGGGCTTCCAGGCGGCTCTGTATGACAGCAACATGGCGTCGGCGTATTCGCAAGCAGCGGTGTTGTCGACGCAGTCGGAGTCTCTGTATCTCGAGGCGAACCAGACCTACACGCAGGATGCGCAAATCTGGAACACCCTGAACGAGCTCTCCATCGACATGGACAGCAGCGACCGCGACCTCGCGGCCCGCGCAGCCACGAAGTACTCCGTGCTCTACGGCGACACCGTCACAGTTGAGTTTGACGGTGCAATTCAGCGTGCCCTCGCCGCGTCCGCCGCCAAGGGTGGCGAATACGTTGATCCGCTCAACGACGAGGAATACCTTTCTTCGCTCTTTGGGGAATCCGGTACGGTGGCCGACCAGTCGGCGGCGAAGACCGAAGAGGGCAATACTGCAAACGCGCTCGGCGACAAGCTCACCCTGTACACGGTTCTGATGACCATCGCATTGTTCTTACTCGGTGTCTCCGCCGTGGTCGCACGATTACTCGTCAAGACGATGCTGATCGGGTTCTCCGTGGTGGTTTTCGTTCTGGCGGTCGTGTTGACGCTGATGGTGCCGTTCGTCTCACTCGCCTAAGCGAGGGGGCCCGCTCAGCGGGGGCCCGCTCAGCGGGGGCCCGCTAAGCGAGGGAGTCGCGCCACGCCTGGTGCAACGTAGCGAAGGTCCCCGTGCCGGCGATGAGGTCTGCGGGCGTGCCATCCTCGATGATGCGTCCGTGTTCCATCACGATCACGCGGTCGGCAATCGACACGGTGGAGAGCCGGTGGGCGATGATGATGGCCGTGCGGTCGGCGAGGAGCGTTTGCAGGCCGCGCTGCACGAGCCGTTCACTCGGGATGTCGAGGGACGCGGTCGCTTCGTCGAGGATGAGCACGGTGGGGTCGGCGAGGAACGCCCGCGCAAAAGAAAGCAGTTGGCGCTGGCCCGACGAGAGACGTCCGCCGCGCTTGTTGACATCGGTGTCGTAACCGTCGGGAAGCGACATGATGAAGTCGTGCGCGCCGACTGCCCGCGCGGCCGCTTCGATTTGCTCGACGGTGGCATCGGGTTTGCCGAGCGAGAGGTTTTCGGTCACGCTGCCGGAGAACAGGTACGCCTCTTGCGTGACCATGACCACGCATCCACGCAGGTCGTTGTTCGAGAGTTCGCGCAGATCGACCCCGTCGAGACGGACCGCGCCCGAGTCGGGGTCGTAGAAGCGCGCGATGAGTTTGGCGAGGGTGGATTTGCCGGCGCCCGTGGTGCCCACGAGTGCAACCGTTTGACCCGCAGGAATGTGCAGGTCGAGGGCGGGGAGAACGGGTCGACCGTTGACATAGCCAAACGTGACGCCATCGAGGTCGAGTGACCCGCGCGGGTTGGTGAGCGCGGTCGGGGTGGCCGGTTCGTCAACGGACGGCTCTTCTTCGAGCACACCGGAGATCTTTTCAAGCGCGCTGCCGGCACTCTGCATGCTGTTGTAGAACATCGCGAGGTCGTTGACGGGATCGTAAATGCGCCGAACGTAGAGAACCGCGGCAAGCAAGACGCCCACTTCCATTCCACCGTTGAGCACGCGCAGTGCACCCAACAGGAGCACGGTAGCCATCACCACATTCGCAATCAGCTTGAGTCCCGGGTCAAAGATGCCAAAAATTGAAATGACTTTTTGGTTAGCAAACCGGTAGTTGTCGACGTGTTCGCCGTAGGTCTGCTCGTTGTGTTGTTCGCGTCGGAAGGCCTTGACGGCGCGAATCCCGGTCATCGTTTCGACGAATTGCACGATCAGTCGTGCCGAATACACGCGCGTGGCACGGAACGCGCGCTTGGAGCTGTTGGAGAACCACCACGAGAAGAAAAACAGCGGAACGAAAGAAATAACGACCGGCACCATGCTCGGCGGATCGAGGGCGATGAGCGCGACGGCGGTGAACACCATGAACAGCACGCCACTGATGAGTTCTTCAACACCCGTGTCGAGAAATTCGCGGAGCGTGTCGAGGTCACTGGTTTGGCGCGCGATGATGCGGCCCGAGGTGTACGACTCGTGGAACGACATGCTCAGGCGCTGAGTGTGCCGGAAAATGCGCAATCGAAGATTGAACAAAATACCCTGGCTTACCCGCGTTGACGCTCGCGTGTAGGCGGACATCAGGAGCCCACCACACAGTCCCGAGGCGATGTATCCGCCCACAACGAGGAATGTGGGCATCCAGTCATTGCCTGTCGTCAGAGCAGGAAGCGCTTGGTCGATGCCGATGGCGAGCAGCGCCGGTCCGGCAACCGAGGTAAGTGTGCCCAACACGACGAGGACTCCGCTGAGCGCGATTCGCCAGCGGAACGGTGTAGCCATGGACAGAAACAACGCCACACTGCGCTGACGCAGTCGGCGATTCTCTTTGCGCGTGAAGTCGTTTCGTTCTTCGTCGGTAACACCTGTCACACTCATGGAATCACCCCTTCGTCATGGGTTGACTCGGGGTCGCGTCGGTCATTCATGCGCGATTCTTCGAGTCCGACGGCAACATCGAGTTCTCGTTCCACGCCGCTGCGTTCACGCACGCGCGGTTCGTCGCCCTCCGACGAGATCACGTGACGATACAGTTCCGATCGCTCGAGCAATTGCGCGTGCGTTCCCACGTCGGCAATCACCCCGTCGTGCAACAGAGCAACCCGGTCGGCGAGCATCACGGTCGAGGGGCGGTGCGCCACAATCAGCGACGTCGTTGTGGCGAGCACGCGACGCAGCGCCGCTTCGACCAGTTGTTCGGTCGTCACGTCGAGCGCCGAAAGAGGATCATCGAGAACCAGCACGGCGGGCTGCGTCACGATCGCGCGCGCGAGCGCGAGGCGCTGACGTTGTCCGCCCGACAAACTCATTCCCTCTTCACCGATTTTGGTGTCGATTCCGTCAGGCAGCTGGTACACAAATTCGGATTGCGAGATGTCGAGGGCTTGCGCCAGCAGAGTTTCGGCGCGTTCGCGCGTCATGTCATCAATCGGATACGCAAGGTCGGGTCGCCCGAGCAACACGTTTTCGCGCACCGACATCGAAAACAGTGTCGCGTCTTCGAACGCCATCGACACGCGTGTGCGCAGTTCGGTGAGCCGCACATCCCGAATGTCGATGCCGTCGATCAGGATGCGCCCGCCCGTCACGTCGTACAGCCGTGTGGTGAGTGCCGTGAGTGTGGTTTTGCCACATCCGGTCAACCCGACGAGTGCCATGGTTTCTCCGGGACGCACCTCGAGGTTCACGCCACGGAGCAGGTCGGGCGTGGTGGCCGCGCGTGTTGTGTGGGCATCCTCGAAGCGAAAGTGCACGTTCTCAAACACGAGAGCACCTGACGCGGCCGGTAGGCTCACGGGATTCTCGGCTTCGTGCACCCGCACGGGTTCGTTCATGACCTCAAAGAATCTGTCGAGCGCGGTGCGCGCATCGATGGTGAGTTGCATGAGAAACCCCATCGAGTCGATGGGCCAATGCAAGACGGCGACCGTGGTGAAGAAGGCGAACATTGTGCCCACTGAGATGGCGCCCGTGGAGGTGAGGTAGATGCCGACGAATAGTGACATCGCGTAGGCGAATCCTTGAAGCGCGGTGATGCCGAGCCACAGGTCGCCGAGGGTGTTTCCTTTGGTGCGTTCGGTGGCTTGCAGTTTGGTGGCGCGATTGGTGAAGTTGTTGATGGCGTAGGCGCTGCGGCCGAACGACTTGAGCACGCGAATCCCGTGCACGGATTCTTCGACGGCCGTGGCGACGTCGCCCGCTTGGTCTTGGGCGCGACGGGAGAGTTTGCTGTAGCGCAGGTCAAACCGAATTCCGAAGTAGAACAGGGGTAGTGCACACAGGGTGAATGTAGCTCCGAGCACGGGGTTCCAGACGAACAACAGTGCGAACCCGATAATGAGGGTGATGACGTTGACGGTCAGCATGACGAAGCCGAACGAAATCCAGCGGCGTACCGTTGCAATGTCGCTCATGGCGCGCGAGAGCAGCTGTCCGCTCTGCCACTTGTCGTGAAACGAGACCGGCAGTTGTTGCAAGTGATTGTGGATGTCGACTCGCATGGCGCCGTCAACGTTCGTGCCGGGCTTCAACACGAGCCAGCGGCGCAGGCCAACGAGGATTGCTTCGAGCACGCCGAGGCCGAACACCAGTGCAACGGCCGGGACGATCTGATTGACGTCATTCGTTCCGATGGGGCCATCGACGATCCATGACAGCACCGCCGGTATGGTCAGTGCGACCACAGCCCCGGCCACGGCGGCCCCGATTCCGAGAATCAGGCGAGCGTAGGAGCCTTGAACATACGGGTGTAGTCGAAGCAACGCGGCGAGTATGCGGGGACTTGCTGCGCTTGCGTCGGCGTCATGGTTCGCCCCAGTCATCGTCATTCTTCTTAACTCCCGCATATGAGGCTATCGTGAAGGCATGAAGTCGCGAGTTGCCGTTGTTACGGGCGCTAGTTCGGGCATCGGAGCTGCCACGGTTCGGGTGCTCGCGGCACGCGGGTGGACGGTCATCGCCGCTGCTCGTCGCGCCGACAAACTTGCTGCGCTTGCCGCCGAGACGGGTTGTCACGTCGTCGTCGCCGATCTGACCCGCGAGAGTGACGTGGAGCTACTGAGCGCAGCGGTCGCGGAACACGGCCCACTCGCCGCGCTCGTGAACAACGCCGGCGGTGCCCTCGGTGGCGCGACTTCGGTCGAAAAGAGCGACGCTGCTGACTGGTTGCGCATGTTCGAAATCAACGTGATCACCACCAAACTTGTGACGTCGGCGCTGTTGCCCGCGTTGCGGGAGGGTGCGGTGCGTGACGGTGGCGCGAGCATCCTTTCTGTGGGGTCGACGGCCGGACTCGTCTCGTATGAGGGCGGCGGCGGTTACAACGCGGCGAAGTTTGCACTGCACGGTCTCATGTTGGCCCTGCGTCTCGAGCTGGCCGGCGAGCCAATTCGGGTCATGGAGATTGCCCCGGGCATGGTGAAGACCGACGAGTTTGCGCTCACGCGTTTTGCGGGTGATCAATCGAAGGTGGATGCGCTGTATGACGACGTTCGTTCCCCACTTGTTGCTGAGGATGTGGCCGAGTCGATTGCGCACCTGCTCGAGCTGCCCGCGCACGTGAACGTGGATCACATGATTCTGCGGCCCACGGCTCAGGCGGCACAGCACAAACTCATGAGAGGTGACCTGAAGGTGTCATCGTGAACCTGCGCTGGAATCCACTCGAGGTGATTGGCGAGGTCGAACGTCAGGAGCGCGAACTCACGTTTGATGGTCTCGATCATGACGATGTGTGGGACCTGGGCTCGCTCGTTGTGGGTGTGGCACGCGCGCGCGAACTTCCGATTGCGGTGGCGATTGACCTGCGCGGTCAGCGGGCGTTTATGGCGGGATTGCCCGGATCCTCGGCCGAGAATGACTCGTGGATAAATCGCAAGATTCGCACCGTGCGCGATTTTGGTGAGAGCTCTTTCCTCGTGGGGCGCCGCATTGAGGCGCGCGGCGAGGCACCGGACGAGGTGCTCGACACCGTCATTTACGCCGGGCACGGCGGCGCGTTCCCGTTGCGCGTCGGCACCGAGCTGGCGGGAATTCTCGTGATTAGTGGTCTCCCGCAAGAGGAGGATCACGCGCTCGCCGTCGAATGCCTGCGCCTGTTCCTTCAGGCACCGGACACGAAAGGCGATGCGTTATGACTCTCGTACAAATTGCCGCCATTGTCGGCACAGTACTTTTTTCCCTCCTCGCCATCTTTCAAATTGCACTCCTGTTGGGTGCACCGCTCGGCGAGTTTGCGTGGGGCGGACAGCAAAAAAATCTTGACCCGAATCGCCGTGTTGGTTCCGGGCTCAACATTGTGTTGTACGGCGTTTTCTCGCTCCTGATGTTGGCGCGGGCTGGATTCATACACAGCGCTGTGCTCGAGCCGATTCTTCCGTTTGCACTATGGATGATGGTTGCGTTCGCAT
>JBMOEY010000034.1:0-14331 GCA_049314515.1 Microbacteriaceae bacterium | reverse complement strand
TGTGGTGCTGGTCGAAAGCGAGCGGATGCTCACCGGCCGCCCCTGGCACAAGAACGGCTGTTCTTTCTCGTGTCGGCTGCTCGCCACTTTGCCGCCGAAGCCGAGTTGCGCGGGTTCACCGTGCGATACCTGCGCGCGCCGACCACGATCGACGGGCTCACCCAGGCACGCCACGAATTCGGCAACCTTCCCATCACGAGTGCAGAACCGTCCTCGTTTCGCCAGCACCGGGCGCTCGCCGAATTCGGCGTGGAGTTCATCCCGAATGATCTCTTTCTTACCTCTCGCGACGACTTTCGGCTGTGGGCGTCGCGCCAGAAGTCGTTTGTCATGGAGAACTTTTATCGTGCGCAACGGGTGAGGTTGGGTATCCTCGTCGACGGCGAGGGGAAGCCCGAGCAGGGCCGGTGGAACTTCGACGCCGAAAACCGACTGCCCCCGCCGAAGAATTACGAGTGGCCGGCTCGCCTCGCCCACGAGCGAGACGCGATTGACCTCGAGGTGGCGGCGCAGCTGCAGCACACGCCGACCGACACCTGGGCAACAACACGCGCCGGTGCTCTCGCCCAACTCGCCCACTTCATCGAACACAACCTCGCCGGTTTCGGCCCCTACGAAGATGCCGTGAGCAACGACGATTGGTCACTGCACCACAGCCTGCTGAGCCCGTACCTCAACGTCGGTATGCTTCATGCGAGTGAGGTCGTTGAGGCTGTCGTCACCGCCTTTCGCAACGGTCGTGCGCCCATCGAGTCAGTCGAGGCATTCGTGCGACAGGTCATCGGCTGGCGCGAATACATCAACGGCATGTACTGGTATCTGGGCGAGGACTACCGCAACCTGAATGGGCTGAACGCGGATCGCCCGCTGCTACCCGTGTTCGCTGACTCGAGTGCGACCAAGATGGCATGCGTCGGCGGCGTGGTCGCCGACGTGGAACAGCGCGGCTGGGTGCACCACATCCCGCGCTTGATGGTGCTGAGCAACCTCGCACTGATCACGGGCACCAACCCGCAGGCGTTTCTTGATTGGATGCGCGAACAATTCGTCGATGCGTCCGACTGGGTCATGGTGCCCAACATCATCGGCATGGGCGTGCACGCCGACGGCGGATTGCTCATGACCAAGCCGTATGCCAGCGGTGGCGCGTATCTCAACCGCATGACGCAGTACTGCAAGGGATGCGCGTACGACCCCAAGAAACGCGTGGGTGACGACGCGTGTCCGTTCACGACTCTTTACTGGGACTTTCTTGACCGGCATCGCGAGACGTTTGCACGAAACCATCGAATGGCTCAGCAGGTGAATGGTCTCAACCGACTCAGCGACCTACCTCAGCTACGCGAACGCGCCCGCGAGGTGTTGACCGGTCTGGATGCGGGTGTCATCTGAAGCCCGTGAATTGGCGCAAAGTGCCCGTCAATCCGGGGGAAAGAGCCGTTTTCGACATAGGGTGACCCTGTGTGGCGCAAGGACAAAACCGGGCCCGGAGGTGTTCCTCTCGAGGATCTCACATCGCCGACCTTTGTAACCGGTGAACTCGCGCTCGACAGCGGAAAGGTTGACCGCGCGATTGGCGTTTCGGTCATCGACTCGTCACTGGGGCAGACCAATGTGGCGCAGCCGATGTGGGATGCCTGGCGACGAGAAATTGAATCGCTCGGTGGCCCGTCACCGCTGCTCCATTTTGATGACGCCGTAGGAACACGCATCGACCTGAGTAATACTCACCCCGGCGGTTTGCCGAAACTGATTCTGGGTCAACCCACGTTGCTTTCGCACCTTATTCGTGAAGAGTTCTCGCTGCGTCAGGCCAAGTCGGCCGCGGCGAGCATCGTCGCAAAAAATACTGAACTCCGCTCGATGCGTGGCATTGACGCTGTTGCGTTGGGCGTGGGGATGGCTAACTGGACGTTCCGCTCGCGCACGTTCGTCGCACCCATTTTGTTGCAGCGCATGCACGTGCGTCAGTTTGGCAAAGATTTTGAGCTCAAGTTGTTGGGGCGCCCGTTCCTGAACCCGCTCCTCGCGCGCGCCATCGAGGCGCAATTCCAGGTTTCTCTCGACGCCCAGGCGTTTGTTGCGCTCGCGAGTTCGAGCGGGGCATTCGAACCGCAACCGGTGCTCGATCAATTGCGTGGCCTCACGTCACACGTGGCGGGCTTCGAGATTTCGCCTCGGATTGTGGTGTCGACCTTCGCGGATGTGGCTGCGGCTATGAACGACGACGCGGATAGTTTGATTGCGCCATTGCTCGACGCCATTGCGGGCAACACGGCCGCCCGCGAGCGGCTCGTTCGCGATCGCATTGATGTCACCGTGATGAGTCAGGACGATCGCCCGCCGGCAACCGACTCCCTGTTGCTCGACGCCGACTCAGAACAAGAAAGAGTCGTCGCTCACATCGCTGCCGGCAACAGCATTGTCGTGCGCACGCTGCCCGGAACCGGCGTGACCCAAACCGTGGTGAACGCGATTGGTGCACTCGCTCACGAGAACAAGCGCGCGCTGGTGGTCAGCGCGCATCGATCAAGTCTCGATGCGGTTCGCCACCGTCTGGCTGAGATTGGTCTTGCCGGCTTGACGACGTCGGTGCTCTCGGCGCGCCGAGACATCATCGAGGCCATCCTGCGAAATGAACGTGCTGTTCGACCTGACGTCAGCGATGTGGACGAAGCGCTGGTTCGGTTGCGTAACGTGCTTCTCGATTACCGACAGGGTCTCGAAACGCGCGACCCTGTGCTGGGGGTATCACCGTTGGATGCCCTCGCCGAGCTGTCTCGCCTGAGCTTGCTGCCCGTTCCTCCGTCGACCACCGCGCGACTTCCGCAATCGGTCATCGAAGCCCTTGCCGAATCCCGCACGCCGGTCGCAAACCAGCTCGTGCGCGCTGCACGGCTCGGCGAGTTTCGCTACAGCCCGCAGGATTCGCCGTGGGTGGGTGGCACGTTCACTGACGCCGGCCAAGCGATGGAAGCTCACTCGCTGGCGCGCCGATTGTTCGCGCA
Source organism: Microbacteriaceae bacterium (assembly GCA_049314515.1). Classification (GTDB taxonomy): domain Bacteria; phylum Actinomycetota; class Actinomycetes; order Actinomycetales; family Microbacteriaceae; genus RFQD01. The sequence continues at coordinate 11,323 of JBMOEY010000034.1, read as the reverse complement.
AGATTTGCCCCGAGTGCGCGAGCATGCCGAGCGGATTTTTGCGCTCACACGCTTGCGCCCGTGCGAGTCGCTTGCCGAACTCTTCACCTATGCGCGTCTGCTCGTCGACATTCGGGACACGCTCGATAAATTCGTTCCTGCGGTTTATGACCGTTCGTTGACCGAACTCATTGCCGCGCACGAAGGCCGGCGCGGGGGAATGAGTGGCGGTAATCGCCGGCGACTGAAGAAACTTGCGCAGGAATACGTTCGCCCGGGTGCCCACGTCTTTGACATGCTCGGTGCGCTGACGGCGATTGAAGCTCAGCGTGAGGTGTGGCAGCGTTATGCGGCCGCCGGCGCTGTGCCGGAGGTGCCGTTGGGCGTCACCGAGTTGGCGTCTGAGTGTCAGGCACTCTGGGCCGACGTCGAGAGACTCGATGCCGCGATTGGTCGCACCGATTCTCCCCGGTCGCTCCTGCACTTGACGTGGGATGACCTCTCGTCGACCATGTCGTCGCTCGCCACCGAGTCGGAGGTGCTCTCGAACTTGCAGGAGCGCAGTGACCTGATCGGAAACTTGCGGGAGCAGCAGCTGGATGCTCTACTCCAAGACCTCTCCAACCGACACGTTGCCGAAACACAGGTCGAGAACGAACTCGAACTCGCCTGGTGGCAATCGGTGCTCGAAAGCATGCTCGCGTCAAACAAGGCATTGCTCAACGCCAATACGGAGATTTTGGACCGACTCGAGTCTGATTTTCGCTTGGTCGATCAAACTCATTCCGAATCAAACGCCGGAGCACTCGCCGCGAAGCTTGCGGAACTATGGAAAATCGGGCTGGTCGACCGTCCGAGCGAAGCGAATGCCCTGCGTGAAGTCTTGCGACACGATTCGGTCATGCCGGCAGAGGTTTTTCGTGCGGCACCGAACCTCTCGAAAACCATTGCGCCGGTGTGGATGTGCTCGCCCTACGAGGTCAACCAGATTCCGGCGTCTATCGCGTTCGACACGCTGATTTTGCTCGACGCAAGTGCGACGAGCATCGCCGAAAATGCGGGCGCGATACGCCGAGCGTCGGCAATCGCCGTTTTTGGTGATCCCGTACTCGACACGCCATCACCCTTCGACATCGCGATGCATGCCGAGGATGTCACGAGTGCCCCCGATGAACAGGTGCTCGAGTTGCGTCACGTGCAGTCGGCGTTCGCGCAGTTTGCGAACATCCTGCCGATGTTCACTTTGTCGAGAAGCTACCGGTCGGCCGGTGAAGATTTGACTGAGCTCATCAATCGACGCTTTTACAGCGGCAAGATTGACGCCTACCCGTGGGCGGGGACGTTCCTTGGTAGCCCCAGTTTGCGCATGCATGTCGTACCCAACGGCATGGCATCGCCCGACCCTGAAACGGGTCTCATTGAGAGCACCGACGCCGAAGTCGAAGCGGTGGTTAACCTCGTTTTGGCCCACGCTACCGCCCGCCCGAACGAATCGCTCATGGTCGTCACGGCCAGCGCCACTCACGCGGCGCGCGTTGAATCGGCCGTACTCTCGGCCTTTGCCCGGCGCACGGACGTGGCCGAATTTGTGTTGGCCGATCGCACCGAACCCTTCCTCGTCATCACCCTCGAACAGTCGGTTGCGCAAAGTCGCGATCGCGTGATTTTCTCCATCGGTTTCGGGCGCACTCCGCACGGACGCTTGCTGAGCAATCTCGGTTCACTGTCACAACCCGGCGGTGAACGTGTGCTGGCCGTGGCGTTGACGCGCGCTCGCCGGTCGCTCGATATCGTCACCTGTTTTGCTCCCTCCGACGTTGACGCAGGTCGGCTCAGTCACGGCACGCGCGCGCTCGTCGACGTGCTCGCCGAGACACAGACGCGTGCCGTCAAGGAACGCACGGTCGTCGGTGAACCTGAGGCAATGCTCGTGGACCTCGCGCGCCGGCTCGAGCACCGCGGAATCACCGCATCGCTCAACCATGCCGGGGTCATCCCACTGGCCGCGACGATGAACGGGCGCGCCGTCGCAATCGACACGGATGACGTGCTCGCCACGGGAACACTGCGTGAGGCGCTTCGGCTTCGCCCGGCCGCGTTGCGCCAACTGGGATGGCACTACGTTCGCGTGCACAGTTTCGAGTTGTTCGCGAACCCCGACGGAATTGCCGACCGAGTGCACAACATCTTGGCCCCGGTTGCCGTCGAAACCGAAGAGATCCGACTCGACACAAACGCCTAATGCCACACATCCCGCCGGATGACGGCACAGCCGACAGATCGCGACGTCGTCGTCGCGTCACTTGGACACCCGAAGGGCACGTGGGTGACGATACGGACGCAGTGCCCGAATCGGATGCCCCTCACACCTGGGGCGATGCCGATGACGTCGGGCAGGATCAATCAAACGACGAGCGACTGACGAGCGATAAACCACCGCATTGGGCGTGAGCCGGCGAGTCGGGGGATTACCCCTTCGACGAGAAGCGGGTGACTCCGTCCGGCGTCACCACGCCATCCACGGGCGAGTCGTGCAGCTCGCGCGGTAAATCATCGACCAGCTCATCCGAAAAGACGATGGCGAAGACCGGTGGGCGACGTGCCATCGACCCGAGTGTGCGGTCGAAATAACCGCGGCCCCAACCCAATCGCGTTCCCTGATGATCGACCGACGCCGCGGGAACCAGAATGAGATCAACGTCATTAATCGCGACAGGACCCAAGACATCGCCCGCCGGTTCCGGCACGCCGTGTAAGCCGATTTCCTCTTCGAAATCCGCGGACGCGGCAATCCAATCGAGCAGCCCGTCATCTCGGCTCGACGGCAACAGCACTCGAATGTCACGAGCGATAGCCCACTCAATAAAGGGGCGAACGTCGGGTTCACTCGGCAGCGACAAATACACCGACACTGATTTCGCGCCGAGTTCGGCAACCAGCTCGGTGAGATGCGTGGTTAGCGCGCGAGTGTCACGCGAAACTTGTGTGCTCGTGCGGTTGCGTCGTCGCTCGCGCAATTCGAGGCGAATCGCTCGCTTGAGGTCGGGCACAGGTTTCGACACAACTTGAGTCTAAATCGTTCACATCGCCCTAATAGAGTGGTCGGGTGAACTCACGCGTGACGAAGGTCGTGGTGCCCGCCGCGGGAATGGGCACACGCTTTTTGCCCGCGACCAAGGCGTTACCCAAAGAGATGCTTCCGGTCGTCGACAAACCGACGATTCAGTACGTTATTGAAGAGGCAGTGTCCGCCGGTTTGACCAACGTGCTCATGATCACCGGTCGCAACAAGAACGCGCTCGAGAATCACTTCGATCGTGCCTGGGAACTCGAAACGACACTGCTTTCCAAAGGCGAAATTGCAAAGTTGGATAAGGTCACCAAGTCAACAAACTTGGCCGAAATTCACTACCTGAGACAGGGTGACCCACGCGGGCTTGGGCACGCCGTGGCGAAAGCGCGGGCGCACGTGGGGGAGCATCCATTCGCCTTGCTCTTGGGTGACATCATCACCGAACCGGTCGGCCGTTTGCTGGTCTCCATGATTGACGTTGCCGAGCAGCGCGGCGGCACGGTCATTGCGCTCGCCGAGGTAGACCGCAACGACGTTTCTGCCTACGGTATTGCGCGCGTCGAAGAAACTGGTGATGAGGGCATTGTGCGCATTCGTCACCTGGTCGAGAAACCGGCACCCGAAGAGGCCCCGAGTCAGTTGGCGATCATCGGTCGCTATATTTTGGTGCCCGAGATCTTCGATCTGCTCGATGAGACCGAGCCGGGTAAGGGCAACGAGATTCAATTGACGGATGCCCTGAACGTGCTCGCCGAAGACGAAACGGTCGGCGGACCGGTCTGGGGGGTCATCCTCGACGGTGACTGGTACGACACCGGTGACAAACTCGCCTATCTCAAGGCCGTGGTGTCGATCGCCTCGCGGCGAGACGATCTCGGCGAAGAGTTTCGCGAATGGCTTGCCAGCTTTGTTGGTGCGAATCCCTCATGAACGCCGTGCATCTGCCCACCATTGCCGATGATGCGGCGTCGGGCATTGTGCTTCGAGGCATCCGGATGCGCGACGCGCGCGCCCTCGATCACGAGCTGAAGCTCAACCGAACGTGGCTTCGCACGTGGGAGGCGACGAATCCGAGTGGTTTCACCTTTGGCGGTGACCCCAAGTCGCTGATCCGTCTGCTTCTCGCACAGGCCCGTGATTCGGTGGGAATCCCGCTCATCATCGAACTTGACGGCGAGCTTGTGGGCCAGTTGAACGTGTCATCGCTCGTCTACGGTTCCTTGTCGTCCGGGCAAATCGGGTACTGGATTGCCGAGCGAGCCGCCGGGCGCAATGTGACCCCGGCAGCGGTGGCCATGGCCACCGATTACTGCTTCTCGGCGCTCGGACTCCACCGCATGGAAATCTGCATTCGACCGGAAAACGCGGCATCGTTGCGCGTCGTTGAGAAACTCGGGTTTCGCTACGAAGGACTCCGGCGTCGGTACATCCACATCAATGGCGATTGGCGCGACCATTTTGCGTTCGCATTAGTTCGTGAGGATGTGCCCGAGGGCGTGCTCAATCGTTGGCGAGCAGGCCGGGCGCCGGTGGGCGACGCGCGTATTCCCGCCAGTGATGCCGCGGCGGCCTCGCGCGACCCTCGTTTGGACACACCGACGCGATATCCCTCTCGAGCCGAACACTAACTCGTACCGTGGAGGTCATGAACGGTGACTTCTTGGGTGGAGGAATTGTCTTCGCCATCTCCGCCGTTCTGTGGCTGGTGTATTTGGTTCCGGCGCTCTGGCGCAAGCACACCTTTGACGCGACAGAGAAAAACGCGGTGCGCCTCAACCAAACTCTGCGTGCGCTCGTCGAAACGAGCGAAGCACCGCAGGAACTTCGCCTCGAGGCGACCGCGCGCGCCGTGGCTCAACAGCAGCGCATCTTGCGCAAGGCCGAAGCCCAGGCCCGTCGGCAGCTGCGCGCTTCGACGTGGCGCTCACTAGCTCCCGAAATGCAGGCTGCCCGGGTCACTCCCGCGACTCGCGCCAACGGCGCGCCCGCAGGTACCCGCGCCACGCCGGTCACCCGGTCGCGAAAGCGGGACCGAATGTCGGCCAGTGTAGTGCTCCTCGTATCTCTTGCTGCAGTCGGTTGGGGCGCCGTCGAGTTTGTCGCGAACGGCCAGTGGGGCTTCGTTGCCGGTGGGCTGTTCGGTGTCGTCACGGCGTCGTTGATTCTTCGCAACATTGCGCCGGGTCGCGCCCGAAAGTCGCAGGTTGCACAGCAGGAGTCTCGACCCGCACGTCGACGAATTCCCGATCAGGTAGCGCGGGCCAATTCGGGTTGGGTTCCTGCGTCGATTCCCGCCCCCTTGACCTCCCGAGCCGGGTCGCTGGCGAGAACAACCGTCGTAGCGCAGCGCGCCCACGAACAGCTCCTTCGCGATGCAGCTATCGATGCGGCCGTTGCGGCGAACACCGAAGTTGTGCAACCCGCGGTCGAGCCGGTGTCGCAGCCGGCCGCGGCGCTCGTTGAACGTGAGCGACTCGCATCCATGGGACTGATTGGCAACACCGGCGATGTCGAACTCGATTTGACCGAAGCCCTTCGTCGGCGCCGCACCGGCTCTTAAGACCCATCAGGCGCTGACGCTATACGCTTTGCGCCGTTCGGTCTCTTGCCGTCTCCCGGCTCGTCGAAAACATGACACGTTCACATAAAAGTCCTGATGAAAGCTTATTTTTCAGCTTGACGGGTGCGTGCCTCTGGTCGGTGACGTGGTGACGGTTGTTGATGGATAGGTTCCCACGGAATTGGCAAAATGCTGCGCCGGTATAGTTGTCCGAGTCAGGGCCTATGGCGCAGTTGGTAGCGCGTCTCGTTCGCAATGAGAAGGTCAGGGGTTCGAATCCCCTTAGGTCCACAAAAATCGGCCCCGTTCGGGTCGTTTTTGTGTAGGGGATTCGATTCGAATCCTGGGCCCCCGGCGTTTGCGAAGCGCCAGCTTCGCGCCGGGGATTAGGTCCACAAAAATCGGCCCCGTTCGGGCCGTTCAGAGAATTTTCAGGCTGAGAACGACACGGGGTGAGCGGTTTACCTGTCGTTAACCTTTAGGTAAGAACGGCAACCTACATTGTGGGGAATTCGTCGGAAAACCCGACGTCCATTTTTGCCACAAGCGAGGTTTGCGTGACGCTAGAAGCACCGAGAAAACTCGTGCGAGTCAGCGACCGCGGTGACCTCGTTTACCGTGGCCTTGCCCGCGCGAGCGGATCGCTCGTTCTGCTCATCATGGCCGCCATCGGAATCTTTCTCGCATTCCGTGCCGCGCAGGCGTTGGGCAAGGCGGGTCCGGCCTTCCTCTGGACCCAAGCTTGGGAGCCGGACGCGAATAACTTCGGCATCGCTGCCGTGCTCATCGGCACTCTGATTATTGCCCTCGTGGCCATTTGCATCGCCGTGCCCCTGTCACTTGGCACCGCCCTCTACATTTCGGAGTACGCGCCGCGAGGTCTGCAGCGCACGCTCATTGGTTTGGTTGACTTGATGGCGGCCATCCCGTCGGTGGTCTTTGGTCTCTGGGGTTTCTTCTCGTTGCAGGGAAACATCATCGACGTAGCCAAGTGGATTTCGCGCTACTTCGGGTGGATCCCGATTTTCCAGGTCGACGGATTCTCGAACGACCCACTCTCGTCGGACACCGTTTTCACGGCCTCGTCATTCGTCGCGGGCATTGTGGTCGCCATGATGGTCACGCCCATCATGACGTCGATTATGCGCGAGGTGTTCTCTCAGGCGCCGGTTGGTGAGCGCGAGGGGGCACTCGGTCTGGGTGCGACGAAGTGGGGAATGATTCGCTCCGTCGTGCTGCCCTTTGGTGTCGGTGGAATCATCGGCGGAACGATGCTCGGTCTCGGGCGGGCGCTGGGTGAAACAATCGCCGTGTACATGATCATCTCGCCGATCTTCTCGATTCAGCCTCACGTTTTGCAGTCGGGAGCCAGCTCGATTTCGTCGTTGATTGCCCTCAAGTATGGTGAGTCGACAACCTTTGGCATGTCGGCTCTGATGGCCGCCGGACTCACCCTCTTCTTTGTCACGCTCATCGTCAACTTCGGCGCATCGGCCATTGTGGCCCGATCCCGGTCGGGAGCGAGTAGCTAGCCATGAGTGCGTCCAACCCTGTCGTGACGCGCTCACGACCGTCGATGAAATCGATGCAAACGAAGCGCGCAGATTCCCCGGTGGCTCCCGTGCGGGTCGACAGCGAGGCGGCTGCGAATGATGTTCCTCGGCGAGTGGGGGCGCTGCGCATCAGTGACGTGTTGGCCATTGTTGGCGCGGTTGTCGCTGCACTCTCCCTGACCGTCATCATTTACGCGTTTCTCACGCCGGCGGGTGGTTTTCTCGGCTTCTTTGCGACGCTGTATGTGCTGTTCATGGTGACGTACGGCATTCTCGTCTCGCTTGACGAGTCGATGCCCACCGTGCGCGACCGACTCTTTCTCGTCGGCGTTCATTCGCTCGCGATTGTTGTCTTTACCACGCTTGTTTTTGTTGTGCTGTTTGCTTTCTTCCGCGGGGTTGAGGCACTTCCCTACTTCAACTTCTTCACGCAAGACATGACGCTTGCCGGTCCGCTCGACCCGCTTTCCGTGGGCGGCATTCTTCACGCCATTACGGGCACGCTGATTCAGATTTCGATTGCGCTCGCGATCACGATTCCGCTAGGTCTCATGACTGCCGTGTTTTTGAACGAAATTCCCGGACCGTTCTCGCGTTTCGTGCGGACAATTGTCGAGGCGATGACCGCGTTGCCGTCGATTGTCGCCGGTCTCTTCATTTATGCGACGTTCATCCTCATCTTGGGCCTCGGAAAATCGGGGTTGGCTGCGTCACTGGCGATCAGCGTCATGATGCTCCCCATCATGATTCGCGCCTCCGATGTTGTGTTGCGCCTTGTGCCAGCCACGCTCAAAGAGGCCTCGCTCGGCTTGGGCGCGAGCAACTGGCACACCATGTGGAACGTGACTCTGCCCACGGCGCGATCGGGCCTCGTGACGGCCATCATTCTCGCGACGGCGCGTGGTATCGGAGAGACCTCGCCGGTATTGCTCACCTCGGGCTTCACGGCAGCGTTCAATGCCGACCCGGTGCACGGCCCAATGATTTCGTTGCCCCTGGCAATCTTCCAGTTCGTCAAATCTCCCGAGCCCACCATGATTGCCCGGGGCTTCGGGACCGCCGCGGTGCTCATGCTGCTCGTGGTGATGCTATTCGTCATTGCGCGCGTCATCGGTGGCCAAACGGTCGCCAAGAAGGAGCGTGCGCGCCAACGTCGTGAAGCGCTCTGGCTCGACCTGAAAGCTTTTGGAACGGGTTGCGTGAGCGTGGCGCGCCGAGTGTGGAAGAAGATAATCGAACTTCCCGGCGCCGTGCAGGGCACCATTCGTCGTCTGCCGGCACTGTCGGCGTCGTCGACGGCCGCGAAACCCACGTCGGGTTCGGCGGATGAACCAGAGACCGCGAAGTCCAAGAAATCCAGTAAGTCGAAGAAGTCCAAGAGTTCGCCGAAATCTCGTGATCGCCGAGACCAACTCTCGTTTGAAGAGTTTCTCGAGCGCAACCCTCGCGCGCGGGGCTCGCAGGTCGCGACCGCAGACGACGACGCAGCACGAACCACCCGTCGCGGCAAGAAAAAACCTAAGGGAAAATCATGAGTAAGCGAACGATCGTGACGAAGACGAAAATGACTCTGCGACGGGTTTTCGGGCGTGGCGCACTTGCGGCGACGTCGGCGATTCTTCTCGCCATATCTCCCGTGTTGAGCGCCCAAGCCGCCGACTACGTGCCGATTTCTGGCGCTGGATCGTCCTGGAGTTCGAACGCCATGGATCAGTGGCGCCGTAACGTCGAGCAGTACGGCATGCGCATCAACTACGCGAGCACCGGTTCCTCCGACGGACGTAACCAGTTTGCCAATGGCACCGTTGACTTCGCCTTGTCCGAAATTCCCTATGGCCTCACCGATGGTGGCGTCACTGAACCGCTCCCTGCCCGCGCATTTGCCTACATGCCTATCGTGGCCGGTGGAACGTCGTTCATGTACAACCTCAGCGCCGGTGGAACGCAAATCGCCAACCTTCGGCTTTCGGGTGAGGTCATCGCCAAGATTTTCACGGGCGTCATCACGCAGTGGGACGATCCGGCAATCAAGGCAGACAACCCCTCGATCGACTTACCGAGTCGACAGATTGTGCCCGTGGTTCGATCCGACGGCTCCGGTTCGACGGCGCAGTTCACCACGTGGATGAGCAAGCAACACGGTTCCATTTGGGACGCGTACTGCCAGGCAGCTGGCCGCCCTACACCCTGTGGCGTCACGTCGAACTACCCCGTGATCGCGGGTAAGGGGTTTATCGCCCAGCCCAACTCGCAGGGTGTCGCCGGCTACGTCTCGCAGGCCGCCAATATCGGAACCATCACGTACGTGGAGTACTCGTACGCTCTGAAGACCGGATTCCCGGTGGCCAAGGTGCTCAACGGCGCCGACTACTACGTCGAGCCCACCGCGTCCAACGTGGCCGTTGGGTTGCTCGGCGCGCAGATCGACACCACGCCGGGCGACTTTTATCTGACGCAGATTCTCGACGGCGTCTACAACAACTCCGACCCGCGTGCGTATCCCCTGTCGTCATACTCGTACATGATCATCCCGACGACGACCTCGGGCACCACGTTCACCGACGACAAGGGCAAGACCCTCGGTGCGTTTGCCAACTACTTCTTGTGCGAGGGTCAACAGCAAGCCGAAGTGCTCGGGTATTCACCCTTGCCGATCAACCTCGTGCAGGCCGGTCTCGACCAGGTCACCAAGATTCCGGGTGTGGGCAGTTCGACGGTCAACATTGCGGACTGTAACAACCCCACCTTCTCGAGTGATGGGTCCAACACGCTGGCTAACAACGCCCCCATGCCCGCCGAGTGTGACAAAAAGGGTGCCGATCAGTGCCTCGATGCCACGGGTGGCGCGGCCGGGTCCGGTGGCGGATCCGGTTCGGCCGGAGGTGCAGCCGGGTCCAAGGGCAAGGGGACCGGAACGGGCGGCTCGGGCGGCGGCAACGGCGGACGGTTCGGAATTCCGCTCGGTGCGGGCCCCATGATTTGCGACCCGGACACGGGCGTGTGTTCCAACGTGATCGCGTCGGCGACCAAAGTGGATGGCTTGCCCGCATGGGGAGTAACGCAAACCATCATGTTGCTCGCTCTCGTCTTCCTCCTCGCCCTGATTTTTGTGCCACCGCTGTTGGGTCGTCGACTGCGTCGCGCGACGAAGGAGCAATAACCATGTCGACGGTGAAGACTGCGCGAGGAAAGCGCTTTGCTCGTGCGTTCGTTGTCAGTGGCGTGGGTCTCACGCTCGTGGGAGTGTCGACGTTTTCGCTGGTCGGCATCGCTGCCGAGGCGGCCACAACCGATTCGGCCGTCACCAAGGTTTGGAATGTCGAACACATGGGTTCGGCGAGCCCGAATGCCGCGGCGTTGAACAACCTCTCGGTCACGGTGGGTCAAACCGAGAACCTCGGACACCAGGGCGTCGACATCACCTGGAGCGGAGGTCTACCCACATCGCCCTCCGACTACGGCACCAACTTCTTGCAAATCATGCAGTGTTGGGGCGATGCCGGTTCACCAACGCCCGACCAGTGCCAGTTCGGCGCTCCGGTCAAGTCGGTGCAAGACCTCACCGGAGACGGTGTGGCCACGAGAACGCTGACTCTGTCGGATCCGGCATTCGACGCCGCATCGCATCCGGAATTGCAAGTTCCCGGTCAGCCCGCAGGCACGGCCTACGCGTATCCCTTCACCACGGTTCGTGGTGACACGATTGCTGACCCGCTTCTGATTCCGTTCTCGCCCACGACGACCAACGAGGTGACCGCCGCACGCACGGGAAACGACGGCACCGGACGCGTGACGTTCGAACTTCAAACGAGTCTCGAGGCACCACACTTGGGCTGTGGCGGTGAGCTTGCGCAACCCGATGGCACATCGCTGCCCCGGCCCTGCTGGCTCGTGATTGTTCCACGTGGCGACATGAACCCCGACGGCACCGACACATCGGCAAGCCTGCCGCCACGCATCGCGGGATCGCCATTCTCGCCGACGAACTGGGATGACCGACTCGTTTTTCCGATGAACTTTGAGTCCGTGAGCCAGTCGTGCGCGATCGGTCAAGCCGAGCGCCGAGTCGTGGGTTCCGAAGTCATCGCCGATGCGTTCACGTCCTGGCAGCCGGGCTTGTGCGGTTCGGGAACCACCTACGGCTTCTCGCTCATCGGT
>JBMOEY010000033.1:0-14755 GCA_049314515.1 Microbacteriaceae bacterium | reverse complement strand
TGATTTGGTTGCCGCGGGAGCCGACCCTATCGACGTGGGTGGCGAGTCCACGCGACCCGGTGCGGTGCGCGTTCCCGTTGACGTTGAGCAAGAGCGCGTGCTGCCCGTGGTTCGCGAACTTACTTCTCGAGGTGTCGCCGTGAGTGTTGACACGCTGAATGCGATAACGGCTCGTCGCGCAATTGAAGAGGGGGCACGATTCATCAATGATGTTTCGGGCGGGCTCGCCGATGAGGAGATGCTGTCCGTCGTTGCTCGGTCGAAAGCTGTCTACATTGCGGGTCACTGGCGGGGCACGCCGGCCACAATGAACGCGATGGCAACCTATGACGACGTTGTCGAGGAGGTATGTGCGGAGCTGGCTCAGCGCGTGGCGGCACTGCGCGCGGCGGGCGTTCCGAATCAGCAAGTCGTGCTTGACCCGGGTCTCGGCTTCGCCAAAACCTCCGCGCACAACTGGGCCCTACTCGCCCACCTGTCTCAAGTGTGCGACCTCGGATTTCCCGTGCTCATCGGCGCTTCACGAAAACGTTTCATCGGCGAGCTCCTGCCCGAAGGCGCACCGATGAACGATCGCGATTTGCCGTCGGCAGTCGTGGCGGCCGATGCCGTCGCGGCCGGCGCATGGGGTGTTCGAGTCCATGACGTTCGTGCGACGCGACTCGCTCTGCTCGTTAAAGAAAAGTGGGAGGTGGCCTCGTGAGCCAGACCGAGAATCATGCCCGTCGTGAGCGACCGTCCCCGCCTGATGGGCCTCGCTCCGTAGACCGACCCGACCGAATCGAACTAACGGGACTCACCGTGTTTGCGCACCACGGTGTGCACGAGCATGAGCGCGTGCACGGTCAAGAGTTCGTTGTCGACCTGATTGTCGAGTTTGACATGCGTTCCGCGGCCGAGTCAGATGAGGTGGCCGACACAGTGGATTACGGGAAACTTGCGCTCACCACGGTCGAGCACGTTCGACGCGATCCGGTGAACTTGCTGGAAACGGTCGCCGAGCGGGTTGCATCCGCTATTTTGACCGACGGTCGAATCGACGCCGTTGAGGTCACGATTCACAAGCCGCAGGCTCCGATCGAAACAGCGTTCACCGACGTCACCGTTTCAATTCGCCGAACTCAGAATGGTCAGCGATGAGTGCTCGAGCCGTCATTGCACTTGGTGGAAATCTCGGCGATCGACACGAGACGTTGGATGATGCCGTTACACGGTTGAGCGGGCATGATGGCATTACCGTCGTTGCGGTGTCATCGTATGTGGAGACTGTCGCCGTGCGAATTGACGGACCCGACGCCGACGCCCCGCGATATCTGAACGCTGTGGCAATCGTCGAGACGTCACTCGGCGCCGAAGCGCTTCACGGAGTTCTTCAAGAAATTGAATCGGCATTAGGACGCGAACGTCGCGAACGGTGGGGCGACCGCACGATCGATCTCGATCTGATCGACTTCGCCGGTCAACGGTTCTCGACCGCCGCGCTCACGGTTCCTCACCCCCGCGCGCACGAGCGCCTGTTCGTGCTTGAGCCATGGCTTGAAATTGACCCGCAGGCAACGATTCCGGGAATTGGTTCGGTTGCCGATGCGCGTAAGGTTCTGGCATGAAACGAACGTCGATTCCGTTGCTCCTCGGACTCGTGGCCATTGGCGCAGCTGTGGCCTACCTGGGCGAACTGTTTCTGCAGACGTCGGGGGGAATCACACTCGTTCCGCCCTACTCCATCGAGATCACGCTCCTCGTCGTCGCGGTGGCCGTTCTCGCGATGGGCATGCCTGTTCGTCGGCGCATCACGGGCAAGCGCCGCGAACCGCTCGACCCGTTCTACGCCGTTCGTGTGGCAGTGCTGGCCAAGGCGAGCGCCCTGACCGGAGCGATTCTGCTCGGCGCGGGAGTGGGCATCCTGATCATTCTGTTTGGTCGACCAGTTCTGCCCGATTGGAGCCTGCTATTGCCAGCCCTCGGGCTCGCTGCATGTTCCCTTGTTCTCGTCGTCTCCGGTCTCATTGCCGAATGGATGTGCGTGCTCCCGCCGGACGACCCGGATACTCCTCGCCTCTCGGACAGTCGCGCATGAGCGCCACACGTGACGGCCGCCTCGGGGTGGGAATCATCGGGTCAGGACGAGTCGGCCCGGTGCTGGGTCAAGCACTTGCCGGAGCCGGTCACGCAATCGTCGGTATCTCAGCCCTCTCGCAGGAGTCTCGCGACCGAGCCGAGGCCCTCCTTCCCACCGTGCCCATTCTGGAAGTACCAGACATCATTGAGCGCAGTGAACTGGTATTGCTGTGCGTTCCGGATGATCAGCTCGCCGAACTTGTGTCGGGCCTTGCGGATGCGGGAGCCTGGCAGCCCGGCCAGATTGTTGTTCACACGTCGCCGAATTTTGGACTCGTGGTTTTGGACCCTGCTCGAGCTCGCGGGGCGATTCCGATTGCCTTGCATCCCGCCATGGTCTTTACCGGAACAAGTGTGGATGTCGCGCGACTCACCGATTGCTGCATGGTGGTGACCGCACCATCCCCAGTGCTCCCCATTGGTCAAGCACTCGCGGTTGAGATGGGCGCGGAACCCGTTGTCATCGCCGAAGCCGATCGCGCACACTATGCCGAGGCGGTGGCAACCGCGAGCAGTTTCTCTGTCGCGATTGTGAATCAAGCACGCGCACTCCTGGAGCAGGCCGGAGTCGATCATCCGTCGCGCGTGCTCGGTCCGATCATTCGGTCCGCGGTCGAAAACACACTCATGACTGGCCGAGTCCCCGGTGAGATTGATGCCTAATTCGCCCCATGCCCCGTCTTCTCCGCTGGTTGTTCACACGCAAGGTGAGCTAGATGCGTGGAGGGCAAATGCGTCGGGGCCGGTGGCGTTTATCCCCACGATGGGTGCCCTGCACGATGGTCACGTGTCGCTCGCTCGCACCGCACGCGGTTTGGCGCAGCACGTAGTCGTCTCGATCTTCGTCAACCCGCGGCAATTTGGGACCGGTGAAGATTTTGAGCGCTACCCGCGAACCCTCGAGTCGGACGTGCGGGCACTCTCTGGTGTCGCCGACGTCGTGTTTGCACCGAGTGTCGACGACGTCTACCCTCCGGGACTCGATCTGCGCGCGTTTGACGCCGGTGCGGTTGGCTCTCAATTCGAGGGAGCAGCGCGCCCAGGCCATTTCGACGGGATGCTCGCGGTCGTCGCTCGACTTTTCGACATGGTTCGCCCTGACGTGACCGTATTCGGTCAAAAGGATGCCCAACAGGTGTTTCTCGTGCGCCGCCTGATTGCAGCTCATTACCCGAAGCTGAACCTGATGGTGGCCCCCACAGTGCGCGACCCTGACGGACTGGCCATGTCGAGCAGAAATCGTTACCTCTCACCCGCAGACCGAGTACACGCGCTCGCGCTCAGTCGCGCCATGGCACTCGCCACAGAAAATCCCATCGCAAGTTTGCCGAGGATGCGTGCGGTGCTGGAGGCCGAACCCGGCGTCGCCCTTGATTATCTGGCAGCCGTGAATCCATCGGACTTCACACCGATTGCCGAGCTCGGCGATGCCACCTCAATCGGCGACGTGACCTACATCGTCGCCGCGCGGGTCGGGTCGACGAGGTTGCTCGACACGGTCGACGTTTTCTCGTCGAAGTAGACTTGGCTCATGAATGAACAGCCCACATCCGATGCCTCGTCGAGCGAGTTGAGTGCCGACGAAGTCATTGAACAGAAGGCCGTTCGCCTAGCAAAACGCGACAGACTCAACGAGCTTGGGCTTGAGGCGTACCCCGTCGCGGTGCCCATAACCGACTCGATCGCGGCGGTTCGTGAACGCTTTGGCGGTCTCGAAGCCGACGCCACGACCGGTGTCACCGTCGGCGTTGCGGGCCGAGTGGTCTTTGCCCGCAATACCGGCAAGCTCTGCTTCGCCACCTTGCAGGCGGGGGATGGCGCGCGCATTCAAGCCATGATTTCGCTGGATCAGGTCGGTGAGGAAGCCCTCGATCGCTACAAGGAAATTGTTGACCTTGGAGACCACTTATTCGTATCGGGTGAGGTGATTTCGAGCCGCCGCGGAGAACTCTCCATCATGGTCACTACCTGGAAGGTGGCGTCGAAGGCGCTGTTGCCGCTGCCAAACCTGCACAACGAATTGAGCGAAGAAAGTCGAGTGCGCAGTCGTTACCTCGATTTGATAGTGCGGGAGCAGGCGCGCACCACGGTTGTTGCGCGCGCGACCGTCATGTCGTCGCTCCGAGCTACCTTCGGCAGTCGCAACTTTCTCGAGGTGGAGACACCCATGTTGCAGGTGATGCACGGTGGAGCATCCGCTCGCCCGTTTGTCACCCACTCGAACGCTTTTGATATGGAACTTTTTCTGCGGATCGCCCCGGAGTTGTACCTGAAGCGCGCGGTTGTCGGTGGCATCGAGCGGGTGTTCGAAATCAATCGGAACTTCCGCAACGAGGGTGCCGATTCGACGCACAGTCCCGAGTTCGCGATGCTCGAGGCCTACGAGGCGTACGGTGACTACACCTCCATCGCGGCTCTGACCCAGGCGCTCATTCAAGATGCGGCTCATGCTGTGACGGGTAGCCACGTGGTGACCTGGGCCGATGGCACCGAGTACGACCTTGGGGGCGAATGGGATCGGGTGAGCATGTACCACTCACTCTCTTCTGCTGCCGGGCTCGAAATCACGCCGAAAACGCCAGTGGATGACCTGCAGAAGTTGGCAGAAAAGGTTGGCGTTGACGTGCCGCACGCCAATCACGGAAAGCTCGTCGAAGAGCTGTGGGAACATTTCGTCAAGGGCGGTCTCGTGCGACCCACCTTTGTGCTCGATTTTCCCATCGAAACGAGCCCGCTAGTGCGCGCGCATCGCTCCATCGAGGGGGTTGTCGAGAAGTGGGACCTTTACGTGCGCGGATTTGAACTTGCGACCGGATACTCGGAGTTGGTTGATCCCGTTGTGCAGCGCGAGAGGTTTATTCAGCAAGCACAATTGGGCGCGAAGGGCGATCTCGAGGCGATGCGCCTCGACGAAGAGTTCTTGCGTGCGCTCGAGCACGGCATGCCGCCATCGGGAGGAATGGGAATGGGCATCGATCGATTGTTGATGGCCATTACCGGACTTGGAATTCGGGAAACAATCCTGTTCCCGTTGGTCAAATAGGTCGAGCAATCACGGTCCTGTCAGTGCGCGACTAGGCTGACCACATGGACAACTGGTGGGTCAACGCATTGTGGTCGGTCACTCCGACGGCGATTCTTGGCGTGCTGTTTTGGCTAGTTATCCGATCAATTTTGCGGGCAGATCGCTCGGAACGCGACGAATTCGCCAAGATTGAAGCGCAGGAACGAGCGAAACGCGGGCTTCCCGCGCAGACCACGGAAAGCCAATGAATCAGACAGCGAGTAGCCACTCATGACGGGGTCTGAAGCAGTTTATTCATGGTCGTTTTGGCTCACCATATCGGCCATTGTCGTCGATCTGGTCATTCGTGTGGTTGCGATCATCATCGTGCCGCGCAACCGCCGACCCGGTTCGGCCATGGCGTGGTTGCTCGCGATCTTCTTCATCCCCTATGTCGGCGTTCTGCTGTTCTTGCTCATCGGCAGCCCGCGACTGGGTCGCCGTCGCCGTCGCAAGCAACAGGAGATCAACGATTTCATCGTCGAGGCCACCCACAACATCGACCTCGTGCCCAAAGATCAAAAATGGCCCGTCTGGCTAAAGCAGATTGTTCGACTGAACCGCGAGCTAGGTGCGTTGCCTATCGTGCCCGGCAACGACGCCGAATTGATGATTGATTACGAGACCACGATTGCGCGGATCGCTGCTGACATCGACGCTGCGAAGAAGTTTGTGCACATTGAGTTCTACATTTTCTCGACAGATACGGTGACCGAGCCACTGTTTGTGTCGATGGAGAGGGCGATTGCCCGCGGCGTAAAGATTCGCCTTCTGTTTGACCACGTGGCGGGGCTGCGAACGGTCAGCTACCGCGCAACGCGCCGGCGCCTGACAGCGATAGGAGTGGACTGGGACCTCATGCTTCCCTTCGCTCCGTTGCAACGCAAATACGAAAGACCCGACTTGCGTAATCACCGAAAACTCATTGTCATCGACGGAGTCATCGGCTGGATGGGTTCGCAAAACATGATCGATTCGTCCTATTTGAAAAAGTCCAATCTGCGTCGGGGTCTTCACTGGAAAGATGCCATGGTGCGCTTGCAGGGACCAATCGTGCGTGGACTCGATGTCATATTTGTGACCGATTGGTATAGCGAGCGGGATGAACTGCTCCCGGTTTCGGAATCGTCGCCGAACCGCCCGTACTCGAGCGTGGATAATCTCGACTGCCAAATCGTGCCGAGTGGTCCGGGTTTCCCAACCGAAAACAACCTCCGATTGTTTCTCGCTCTTCTGTACGCGGCAACCAGCAAGATCATCATCACGTCGCCGTACTTTGTTCCCGACGAGTCGTTGATGTATGCGATCACCACCGCCACCCGTCGGGGTGTGCACGTCGAACTCTTTGTTTCGGAAGAGGGTGACCAGGCGTTGGTTTATCACGCGCAACGCTCCTACTACGAGGCTCTGCTCAAAGCGGGAGTCGTTATTTGGCTCTACAAGGCACCCACGATTCTGCATTCAAAGCACATCAGCATCGACAATGACGTGGCGGTCATTGGCTCGAGCAACATGGATATGCGGTCTTTTTCCTTAAACCTCGAAGTTTCGCTTTTGGTTCGCGGAAAAGAATTTGTTCACCAAATGCGCGAGGTCGAACAGTCGTATCGCGACATGAGCCGAAAACTGACGCTCGAGGAATGGAAACGCCAGCCGTTCTTCTCCACGGTTCTCGACGGACTCGCTCGGTTGACTTCGGCGCTTCAATAGCTTCTGAATCGACTGCGGTGGTTACTCACCCACGACTGCTGGTGTGCCACCGGTCATCCGGACCAATTCGTCAAACGTGGTGCGATACACCCACGCGGGATGACCGCCGGCCGACCACACTTCGTCAAATTCAGACAGGGCTATATCCACGAGCGTCGGCATGTTTGTGGCTAATCCGACGGGACTGACTCCGCCAATGACGTATCCGGTGGCAGCTCGGACGTCGTCGGCGTTGGCCTTGGTAATTTCGGCACCACCGAAAGCTGCCGAAATCTTGTCCGTGTCGACGCGGTGACCACCCGAGGACATCACCAAAACTGGGTCACCGTTCGCGAGAAACACGAGAGAGTTTGCAATCTGGGCCTTCGTAATTCCTAAGCCCTCTGCGGCAGCAGCAGCGGTGTGCGCATTTTCGTCAAGTTTTATCGGTTCCCCGACCGCCGCGCACGCACGAAGTGCTGCGCGAAATCGCTCAACCGATTCTGGATATTGCATTGCGTCATCCGTGTACAGGCTCTAGACGCTGACGCCAGGACGAGTGTCGTAGTGAGCCACGAGGTGACCCAGACCCGTTCGCCACGGTGTCGGTTCGAGACCAAACGTGGACGTGAGCGCGGAAGAATCCATGATGAATTGTCGGGCGAACTGATAGTCCGTCTCGCGAAGTTCGCGAACGACGGGATTAACCAGAGAGACAAGTCGCACCGCCGAAGTCGGCACGGAAGAAACCTTGACGTGTTTCAGGCCAGCGACGTCCGCAATGTCGTTGACGACCTGAGTTTGAGTGCGCGGTGGGTTCGACGGAACGTGCCACGCACGACCGAGTCCGCGGGGGTCGTTCGCGACCTTGATCAGCGCGCGCGCAACATCCACTGGAAATGTCCACGAGTGTTCTGTAGTTACGTTGCCCAGCAGCTGCACCGACTTGCCCGCTAGCACCCGCGGTACGACCCGATCGCCCACACGACTCTGGGGTCCGGGGCACACGAAGTCAGCGGCACGCACTTCGACCGCACGGAGGAAACCCTTGCGATGCAACTGCAGGGTTTCTGCCCACGAGTCGGCGCGAATCCGCCCATTGCGAAAAGTGGCGCGAAGTGCCAGATCCTCGCGCAGCGGGCTACGCGCTTGACCATATCCGTACAAATTGGAGGCCGTGGCCAAGACCGCACCGGTCGATTGCGCAAACGCGTTGACTGCTCTGGTGAGTTGTGGCCAGTATCGCGACCACTGCTGATACGGCGGATTGGCGCAGTTGTAAATCACGGCGGCCTCGGGGATTTGTCGCCATAGTGAACGCAAGTCAGCAAAGCTACCGACCACGTGACGGGCCCCGGTCTCTGGGACGCGTGGTTCGGACCGCGTGATGACGGTCACTGCGTGACCGTCATCTAGGAGCTCACGTGCTACGTGACGACCGACGTTTCCAAATCCGATAATGACGTGTTCCGGTGCAGTTGTCGTAGCCATGGGGATCCTCGGTGATGTGTGCGGACGGGAGACACTGGGTGGCGACACCATTCTCTAACGAATCGGTTCGCGAATCGGCTAAGCAAGCGACCACGTCGCGTCCCGCAGTTAGGGACGTATCGGGCCTCGCGCACGCAACCGAACCTTCGGCATAGCTGGGGCGGGTATTGACGGTCCCTCGAAGTCCACGCGACCGAAGCGACCGCCCGGATTGAGGCCGTCGATCACATCTCGCTGCCATTCGTCGCGAAGCGCAACGACCTCCTCGTGAGAGCGTGCAATGAAGTTCCACCACATGACCAATTGTTCGTCGAACGGCAGTCCTCCGACGAGAACGGCCCGGACCGGCGCATCATGAGTAGACAAATTCAGCATCTTCGCGCCCGATCCGAGATAGAGAAGTTCTGTCTCTTCGCCGCGTTCACCATTGACCACGAGAGTCCCCTGATCAATCAGAATGCCGTGCTCAAAATCGTGGTCCACCGGAATCTTTATGCTCGACTGGGCCGGCATAACAATTTCCGCCCCCATGAGCGGGCTGAACGTTGTTGCGGCGGACTCAACGCCGAGGAGTGCGCCGACAAACACGGTAATGATTGCCTGCCCGTTGCCGTCGCCCGTTGCCAAGTTGACGCGTGGCGCAGCGACGTGCTCAAAGAACGGGTCGACGTGGCGATGCTCATCAGGAAGCGCAACCCACAATTGCACGCCATGCACCCATTCGCTGCCGAGCGTTGAGATTTCTGAATGGGCAATTCCTCGCCCCGCGGTCATGAGGTTGAGTTGACCAGGCGCGATGAGCTGACGCGAACCCACACTGTCTCGGTGCTCGATCTCGCCGGAAAACAGCCACGACACCGTCTGCAGGCCCGTGTGCGGATGCGGCGCAACAGACATCCCACCCGTGTCGGCGATGTGATCCGGACCAAAGTGATCGAGAAAACACCACGCTCCGATTGTGGTTCGTTCGCGATTGGGCAGAGTTCGCCGCACAGTCATCGCGCGAAGACCACCCAGGGGAAACTCGCGAGGTCGCACAACGCTCACGATTCACCCTAACCGAGCACCGAATGCGCTCACGCCTACGGCGAACACGGGACTTTTCCCGAGTCTGGCTCGTTACCCTCAAATGAGGTGAGGGTTGTGAACCCCACCGGCACAACCAAGGAGCTGCCCACATGTTTGAGAGATTTACCGACCGCGCACGTCGCGTCGTTGTCTTGGCCCAAGAAGAGGCCAAGATGCTCAACCACAACTACATCGGCACGGAGCACATTCTGCTGGGCCTTATTCACGAGGGTGAGGGAGTCGCCGCGAAAGCACTCGAGTCGCTCAACATTTCGCTTGACGCCGTGCGCGAGCAGGTTCAAGACATTATCGGTCAAGGCCAGCAACAGCCGACCGGACACATTCCGTTCACCCCGCGCGCCAAGAAGGTGCTCGAACTTTCGCTCCGTGAAGCACTTCAGCTCGGCCACAACTACATCGGCACGGAGCACATTCTGCTCGGCCTGATTCGCGAGGGCGAGGGAGTCGCCGCGCAGGTACTCGTGAAGCTCGGAGCTGATCTTAACCGCGTACGTCAGCAGGTCATCCAATTGCTCTCGGGATACCAGGGCAAGGAGCAGGTCGCTGCCGGCGTGAAAGAAGAATCACAGTCGGCTGGCCAAGGATCGCAGGTACTCGACCAGTTTGGGCGCAACCTCACTCAGGCTGCTCGCGAGGGAAAGCTTGACCCGGTGATCGGACGCGAGAAAGAAATCGAGCGAGTTATGCAGATTTTGTCGCGACGTTCAAAGAACAACCCGGTGCTCATCGGCGAACCGGGCGTCGGCAAGACTGCCGTTGTCGAAGGACTCGCGCAAGCCATTGTGTCGGGGATGGTCCCGGAAACCCTCAAGGACAAGCAGCTCTACACGCTTGACCTGGGCAGCCTGATTGCCGGCAGCCGCTATCGCGGTGACTTTGAAGAGCGACTCAAGAAGGTCACGAAAGAAATTCGCACCCGCGGCGACATCATCGTGTTCATCGACGAGATTCACGCTCTGGTTGGCGCGGGTGCTGCCGAAGGCGCAATCGACGCGGCGAGCATCCTCAAGCCCTTGCTGGCTCGAGGTGAACTTCAGACCATCGGTGCGACAACCCTCGATGAGTACCGCAAGCATTTTGAAAAGGATGCGGCACTCGAGCGACGCTTCCAACCAATTCAGGTCAACGAGCCAAACCTGCCCCACACAATCAACATTCTGAAAGGCCTTCGCGACCGCTACGAGGCGCACCACAAGGTGCAAATCACGGACGGCGCCATTGTGGCGGCGGCCAATCTTGCCGATCGCTACGTGAGCGACCGCTACCTGCCGGACAAGGCAATCGACCTGATCGACGAGGCCGGAGCTCGTTTGCGCCTGTCGATTCTGTCGAATCCGAAAGAGCTGCGCGACATTGACGACAAAATTGAACTCGTTCGCGCGGCGAAAGAGAAGGCAATCGAAGACCAAGACTTCGAGAAGGCTGCGTCGTTGCGCGACGAGGAGAAGCAGCTTCAGGGTGAGCGAGTCCGCGAAGAGAAGAAGTGGCGCTCCGGTGACGCCGAGGGTCACGGGGTTGTCGACGAGGGCGTGATTGCGGAGGTCCTGGCTCAGGCCACGGGTATTCCCGTGTTCAAGCTCACCGAAGAAGAGTCCGCGCGACTCGTCTTTATGGAGAAGGCGCTTCATGAACGCGTGATCGGTCAAGAAGCAGCCGTGCTGGCGCTCTCCAAGTCGATTCGCCGCACGCGCGCCGGATTGAAAGACCCGAAGCGCCCCAGTGGATCGTTCATCTTCGCCGGTCCGACCGGTGTCGGTAAAACTGAGCTCGCTAAGGCGCTCGCCGAGTTCCTCTTCGATGACGAGTCGGCGCTCATCTCTCTCGACATGAGCGAGTATGGCGAGAAGCACACGGTTAGCCGCCTGTTCGGCGCCCCTCCCGGATTCGTCGGATTCGAAGAGGGCGGCCAGCTCACTGAGAAGGTGCGTCGCAAGCCGTTCTCCGTTGTGTTGTTCGACGAGATTGAGAAGGCCCACCCGGACATCTTCAACTCCCTGTTACAGATTCTTGAAGAGGGACGTCTGACCGATGGTCAAGGCCGAGTGATTGACTTCAAGAACACCGTCATCATCATGACGACCAATCTGGGGACTAAAGACATTTCGGGTGGTCCCGTCGGCTTCCAGGTCGAGGGCGATTCTGCCAATGACTACGACCGTATGAAGGGCAAGGTTAACGAAGAGCTCAAGAAGCACTTCAAGCCCGAGTTCTTGAACCGCGTCGACGAAATCATCGTGTTCCCGCAGCTCAACAAGTTGGAGCTTCGTCAAATTGTCGATCTGTTTGTGCGTCGTCTGCGCGACCGATTGCTCGACCGCGACCTCTCAATCGAGATGTCGGATGCGGCCAAAGACCGCCTCATCGACATTGGGTTCGATCCGACCCTGGGTGCGCGACCTCTCCGTCGGGCCATGCAGTCTGAGATCGAAGACCGTATTTCGGAGCGCATCCTCGACGGCGACCTCTCTGCTGGCGACCACATCAAGGTCGATTACGTCGATGGTCAATTCGAGTTCGACATCGTCGGGACCGACCAGGTCGTTCGCGTCGACAAGCAGAAAGCGGCCCGTGGTTCGGTAAAGGAAATCTCCGGATAATCTTCGAGCATGACATTTTCGGTTCGGCGCGCCCGCACGGCTGACGTACCCAAAATTGCGGAGCTACTCACGCCCTACGTCGCTGAGAGAATTTTGCTCGGCAAGGAGCGCGTCGACCTGTTTGAACAGGTACAGGAATTTCGTGTGGCCGATTCGCAATCGCGCGACATCGTGGCGTGCGGAGCGCTTCACGTCATGTGGGAAGACCTCGCGGAGGTGCGCTCACTAGCTGTGTCAGCGCAGGCTCGAAGGTCGGGAGCCGGGTCAGCCGTTCTGGATCGACTGATTTCGGATGCGCGCGAGCTCGGAGTTTCGCGACTGTTTTGCCTGACGTTTGAGGTGGGCTTCTTCTCGCGATTCGGATTCGAGCCGGTGACCGATGAGCTTGTCGACGAAAAGGTCTTCGCAGAGCTCATTCGCTCACACGACGAGGGCGTTGCAGAGTTTCTCGATTTGGCTCGCGTTAAACCGAACACGCTCGGCAATACCCGAATGCTGCTCCACCTGTAGCTACCGTAAGAGCCATGAGTTCTCCGCCCGTTCGTCGACGCCGGCATTCCCCGCGTGTGTATCGTCGACGCCGAGCGCTCGTGCTGCTTGTGTTGGTCATCCTGATAGTGGTGGCCTGGGTCAACATTGCCAACGCGGGGAACAGCTCGAAGACTCCCGTGCCCGTCACCAGCCGGTCGGGCACTGCAACGGCAACGCCGAGTTCAACCGGATTGGCCACCGCGATTGCCTCCCCCGCCTCGTCGACAGTGGCCGCACCGTGTGACCCCAGAAAAATCGCCGTCACTCCTTTGGTCGACGCCAACAGTTTTGAGGCCGGTCAGTTACCCAAGTTCCAGATCGGCATCACAAATACGTCAAAGGAAGCCTGCACGTATAACGTTGGCACCTCGCAGATGAGCATGACTGTCACGAGTGGGAATGAGACCTACTGGTCCTCGGCCGATTGCCAGGCGGAGTCGTCGGACACGCTCGCCGTGCTCGCGCCAGGCAAAATGGAGGTGTCGGCGCCCTTTGAATGGTCGCGCGAATACAGTTCGCCGGATACCTGCTCCGGTGCGCGCGAAGCTGTTCCGGCTGACGGTGCCTCGTACTATCTCAACGTTCAGGTCGGTTCGGCGAAATCAGCCAACGGTTTCCAGTTCTTACTCTTCTAGCGTCACGCGTGACGTGTCAAAAAGCAGCATCGATTTCGCGCTCACGAGCGCTCTTTCCGCTGGCGAAGGCCGAATGAAGGGCGCCGCGAACGGTCGCTTGTGCGTCGTCGAGAATGTGCGTGAAGCCGAGTCGGGTCGCGTCGGTGGCTCGCATTCGTGCCGCCGCGACGGGGCGGATTTCACCGGCAAGACTGATTTCGCCGAACGCCGCAAGTTCGTGCGACACCGGACGATCCGTTGCTGCGCTGGCCACGGCAACCGCGATGGCGAGGTCGGCACCCGGTTCCGAGAGCCTCGCACCTCCCACTGTTGACACGTACACGTCTTTGTCGCTGAGCTTCAGGCCGGCTCGGCGTTCAAGAACGGCGAGCAACATTGCCACGCGTGACGAATCAACTCCGTTCGTCACGCGGCGGGGGTTGGGTGCGGTGGTCGCAACCACGAGAGCTTGAATTTCGACGGGCATCGCGCGCCGACCCTCCATGGCAACTGTCACGCACGTTCCCGAAACGGGCGTGTTGGATCTGCTCAAGAAAAGGCCGCTGGGGTCACTAACTTCGACGATGCCGTCGCCACTCATCTCGAAGCAACCAATTTCGTCGGTGGGGCCAAACCTATTTTTGAGTGACCGGATGAACCGCAACGAGGTTTGCGTATCCCCCTCAAAATGGCACACGACGTCGACGAGGTGCTCCAGGGTTCGTGGGCCGGCGATAGCACCGTCTTTTGTCACGTGACCCACGAGCACGAGAGGCAGTTCTTGAGCTTTGGCAAGTCCGACGAGGGCACTTGCGACTTCACGAACCTGTCCTACTCCGCCCGCTAATCCGTCGACGGATGAGCTCGCGATGGTTTGCACCGAGTCAACTATCAGCAGGTTGGGTGCAGTGACTTCGATTTGACCGATGACTGTGCTGAGGTCGGTTTCGCTGATCAGATAGAGATTCTCGTGGAGGGCGCCGGTGCGGGCCGCGCGAAGTCGAACTTGATTGACGGATTCTTCTCCACTGACGTACAAGACGCGCGCGCCGGCTTCTGCGCGCCGGGCAGCTACCTCGAGAAGTAACGTCGATTTGCCCACTCCTGGTTCGCCAGAAAGCAGAATCGTGGCTCCCGGGACAATACCGCCGCCGAGAACTCGATCGAATTCGTTGATGTTCGTCGGCACGTGGGTAAGAACGCCTGATGCAGGAATTTCTGTTATCGGTCGAGCGGCATTTTCTTCGCGAATCGTCACCTTCACGACGCGAGCTTGAATTCCCGATTTCATGCCCGTTTCGAGAACGGTGTTGTATGCCTGACACTCACCGCATCGGCCCACCCACTTCATCGTCGTCCAGCCACACTCGGTGCACGTGAAGGCGGGGCTTGCGGGTTTAGCCATGCCGTCAGTTTACGGTTGCCCTCAGACGATGCTTCGACGCGGGATGCGCCGGGTGCGAACCCCGATTGGCAACAGGCTGTGGGTCGCAGGTAAACTCTTCCACGGTTCCGTGTCCGAGCGGCCGAAGGTGCAACTCTCGAAAAGTTGTGTGCGTGAA
>JBMOEY010000032.1:0-14790 GCA_049314515.1 Microbacteriaceae bacterium | reverse complement strand
GTCATGGCGGATAGGGGAGGCTGCGGAAGACCCCTAGAAGGTGTAGCCCTCGTCCTCAAGTTCGATTTCTTGCGCTTCTTTGACGACGGTTCCAATCGCCACGGCAAGCGAAATGCCCCAGCCTGCCCACATCAACCAGGTGCGCCAGTCACGGGGACCCTTGACAGTGGCACGCACGACAGAGACCCCGCCGAATAGCGCGCCGAGCACGGTCGTGTTCAGCAAGAACTTGCGCATGATTCCTCCGTCGCTTTCGTGAGCCACCGTGGCCATCGACCGACCTCAAGGTTACCGCGCCGAGCGCGGGCTGTCAGGTGGGGTCTCAGGAGGAGGGAACCGGTCGGGCATCGACCTGCGAGGTGTGGAGGCGGGCAAATTCGAGCGTCTCGACGAGGGAGGCAAGTCGCTCCGTTTCGTTTTTCGCCTTGCGCGTGTTGATCTCGGCGACGATGTGGCCCGACCAGCCAATCTCGGCGAGGTGTTGCAGGGTTTCGGCCACCGGTTGAATGCCGTATCCCGGCAAGAGGTGTTCGTCGAAGATGCGACCGTCATCACCCGTGGTGGCACCGTCGCATAAATGCACGTGGCGCAGACGTGCACCGAAATCTTTCGCGAGTTCGAGACTGTTGTGACCCGAAAGCGCCGCGTGTGAAAAGTCGAGCGTGATGTGGTCGCAATCGAGTTCGCGCGGATCTGGCCCGGGCGCGTAGGCCTGTACGGATCGCCCACCGACAGCCCACGGGAACATGTTCTCAACGGCAATCTCGACGCCGGTGTTCTGGTGGGTCTGGCGCACGATGTCAAGAAACTTTTCGGCATACGTCGCCTGCCAGCGAAACGGTGGGTGAACCACGACGGTGGATGCCCCCACGGCGGCCGCCAGCTCGGCGGATTTCTCGAGCTTGACTTGCGGGTCGCGCCCCCACACGAAGTGGGTCAGCAACAACACGGGCGCGTGCACCGAGAGGATGGGCTGGTCGTGTTCTTCGGCGAGCGCGAGCAGCGCATCCACCGATTGCGTGGTCTTGTCATTGGTCACCATGACTTCGACACCGTCGTACCCGGCGGCCGCGGAAAGGCGAAATGCGTCATCAACGGAGAGTGGGTAGACGCAGCCTGCGCTCATTCCGATTTTCATCACGCCTGCGAGCCTACGGGGAGAAACCTGTGAAGTTGGGTCACGCGTAGACTAATCCGCATGCCTCAGCCAGACATGAAGCCACGTAGCCGCGACGTCACCGACGGTATCGAGAAAGCGGCCGCGCGCGGCATGCTTCGGGCCGTCGGAATGGGTGACGAAGACTGGGATAAACCGCAGATCGGTGTCGCCAGTTCGTGGAACGAAATTACGCCCTGCAACCTCAGTCTCGATCGACTCGCGCAGGCCTCAAAAGAGGGCGTGCACGCCGGTGGCGGTTACCCCTTGCAGTTCGGCACGGTCTCGGTCTCGGATGGCATTTCGATGGGGCATGAGGGCATGCACTTTTCGCTCGTGTCGCGCGAGGTCATTGCCGACTCTGTCGAGGTGGTGATGAATGCCGAGCGTCTCGATGGCTCGGTGCTGCTCGCCGGTTGCGACAAATCCCTTCCCGGAATGCTCATGGCGGCCGCTCGCCTCGACCTGGCCAGCGTCTTCCTTTATGCCGGCACGATTGCGCCCGGCTGGGTTCGCCTCTCTGACGGAACCGAAAAGAACGTCACCATCATCGACGCATTCGAAGCGGTCGGTGCGTGCAAGGCAGGCAAAATGAGCGTCGAAGACCTCACGCGCATCGAAAAAGCCATCTGCCCGGGTGAAGGGGCGTGTGGTGGCATGTACACGGCCAACACCATGGCGTCGATCGCCGAGGCTCTGGGCATGAGTCTTCCCGGCTCGGCCGCTCCGCCGAGCGCAGACCGTCGTCGTGATTACTACGCCCACCGTTCGGGTGAGGCCGTCGTCAACCTGATTGCCAAGGGCATCACTGCTCGCGACATCATGACGAAGAAAGCTTTCGAGAACGCCATTGCCGTCCTCATGGCGTTCGGTGGCTCGACCAACGCCGTGTTGCATCTGCTGGCCATCGCGCATGAGGCCGAAGTCGAGCTTTCCCTCGACGACTTCAATCGCATCAACGATAAGGTTCCGCACATCGCCGACCTCAAGCCGTTCGGCCGGTACGTCATGAATGACGTCGACCGCGTGGGTGGAGTTCCTGTGGTGATGAAGGCGTTGCTGGATGCCGGACTCATCCACGGAGACGCGCTCACGGTCACGGGCAAGACGGTCGCCGAGAACTTCGCCGACATGCAGATTGATGCAATTGACGGTGACGTGATTCGCACGCTCGACAACCCGTTGCACCACAACGGCGGCATTTCGATTCTGCACGGCAGCATGGCTCCCGACGGGGCGGTCGTGAAGACCGCCGGTTTCGACCTCGACGTATTCGAAGGTCCCGCGCGTGTGTTCGAGCGGGAACGCGCGGCCATGGACGCCCTCACGGAAGGCACCATCAAAGCCGGCGACGTCATTGTCATTCGGTACGAGGGCCCGAAGGGTGGACCGGGCATGCGCGAGATGCTCGCCATCACGGCAGCCATCAAGGGAGCGGGCCTCGGCAAAGATGTTCTACTATTGACAGACGGACGATTCTCAGGCGGCACAACCGGACTGTGCATCGGCCACGTAGCACCCGAGGCAGTAGATGGTGGACCCATCTCACTCGTGCGCGATGGGGATCTGATACGGGTCGATATCGCAGCTCGAACGCTCGACTTACTCGTCGACGCAAACGAGCTCGAAACCCGCCGACAAGGCTGGGAGCCGCTTCCTCCGCGTTACACGCGTGGTGTGCTCGCCAAGTACGCCGCCCTTGTGCACTCCGCTTCCGAGGGAGCGATTACGGGGTAAAAACCCGATACGTCTCTTCTCCCCTTTCTTTCATAGGAATGTGATTCCCATGGCAACTTCTGCTCCATCTCTCAAAGCCACCCGAATGACGGGCGCCGAGGGTGTCGTTCGCAGCCTCGAAAAACTCGGCATTGCCGACGTCTTTGGTCTCCCCGGCGGCGCAATCCTGCCGGTGTATGACCCGCTCATGGATTCCAAAGACTTGCGCCACATTCTGGTTCGCCACGAGCAGGGTGCCGGTCACGCGGCCGAAGGTTACGCATCCTCGTCGGGCAAATTGGGCGTGTGTATCGCCACGAGTGGTCCGGGTGCGACCAACCTGGTGACCGCGATCGCCGATGCGTACATGGATTCGGTCCCCCTGTTGGCCATCACCGGTCAGGTTTTCAGCCACCTGATGGGAACCGACGCCTTTCAAGAGGCCGACATTGTGGGCATCACGATGCCGATCACCAAGCACTCGTTCTTGGTGACGAAAGCCGAAGACATTCCGGCGACTCTGGCTGCTGCGTACCACGTAGCAACGACCGGTCGCCCAGGCCCCGTGCTTGTCGACATCACCAAGGATGCCCAGCAGAACGAGTTCGATTTCTCGTGGCCTCCCGTGGTCGAATTGCCGGGCTACCGACCGATTCTCAAAGCTCACGGCAAGCAGATCCAGGCCGCCGCCGAGCTGATTCTCGAGTCGGAGCGCCCGGTGTTTTACATCGGTGGCGGAATCATTCGCGCGGGCGCCTCTACCGAGCTGCTCAAGCTTGTTGATCTCGTTGGTGCCCCCGTTGTCACCACGCTGATGGCCCGCGGAGCAGTGCCTGACTCTCACCCACACCACCTCGGCATGCCCGGCATGCACGGCACGGTACCTGCGGTGCTGGCACTGCAAGACGCCGACCTGCTCATCACCCTGGGTGCGCGATTCGATGACCGGGTCACGGGCAAGTCGGCTTTGTTCGCGCCGAATGCGAAGGTCATCCACGTCGATATCGACCCGGCTGAGATTGGCAAGATTCGTCACGCCGAAGTGCCGATTGTGGGCGACGCAAAAGACGTCATCAACGATCTCATTGAGGCGTACACCGAAACGGCGGGCAAGAAGAAGCCGAACATGACCGACTGGTGGGCGAAGCTCAACAAGTTGCGTGAGGAGTATCCGCTCGGGTATTCCGAACCTTCCGATGGATTGCTCGCTCCGCAGTACGTGATTCAGCGCATTGGTGAACTCAGTGGTCCGGAGGCGGTGTACGCCGCCGGTGTCGGTCAACACCAGATGTGGGCCGCGCAGTTCATCAAGTACGAGCGCCCGAACGCCTGGCTTAACTCGGGTGGTGCCGGCACGATGGGATACGCGGTTCCGGCCGCCATGGGCGCGAAGGTCGCTCAACCCGACCGCGTGGTCTGGGCCATTGACGGCGACGGATGTTTCCAGATGACCAACCAAGAGTTGGCCACCTGCACGATCAACAACATTCCCATCAAGGTCGCGGTGATTAATAACTCATCGCTGGGCATGGTGCGTCAGTGGCAGACACTGTTCTACGACGGCCGGTATTCGAACACCGACCTCAACACGGGTCACGACACGATTCGTGTGCCCGACTTCGTGAAGCTCGCCGACGCCTATGGCGTGCTGGGCATTCGAGTGACGAAGCCCGAAGAAGTGGATGCCGCCATCAAACTGGCGCTCGAAACGAACGACCGGCCCGTGCTCATCGACTTCGTCGTGAGTGCCGACGCCATGGTGTGGCCGATGGTTCCGCAGGGTGTGAGCAACAGCTACGTGCAGTACGCGAAAGACCACGCACCGACCTGGGACATGGAAGAGTAAAGGAGGCGTCACATGAGCACACACGTTCTGAGTCTCCTCGTGGAGAACAAGCCGGGTCTGTTGACCCGAGTCGCCGGACTCTTTGCACGCCGCGGCTTTAACATCGAGTCACTTGCCGTGGGCCCCAGCGAGGTCGAAGGGCTCTCGCGTATCACGGTAGTCGTCGATGTCGATGGTCTTCCGCTCGAGCAGGTCACGAAGCAGTTGAACAAGCTGATCAACGTGATCAAGATCGTCGAACTCGATTACGAGCAATCGGTGCAACGCGAGCACATGCTGATCAAGGTGCGCACCGACAACTCGACACGCTCACAGGTGCTTGAAGCGGTGACGCTGTTTCGCGCATCCGTCGTCGACGTCGCCACCGACGCGCTCGTTGTCGAAGTGACGGGCGACTCGGGCAAGGTGTCGGCCTTGCTCAAGGTGCTCGAGCCCTTCGGCATTAAAGAAATTGCGCAGTCGGGTCTTCTTGCCATCGGTCGTGGCGGTAAGTCGATTACCGAGCGCGTGAACAAGAACTGACCTAAGACAGAAAACCCTACGAAAAACGAAAGAGACACCGTGACTGAGATTTTTTATGACAAGGATGCCGACCTCAACCTGATCAAGGCCAAGAAGGTCGCCGTCATCGGCTACGGCTCGCAAGGACACGCGCACGCGCTCAACCTGCACGAGTCTGGAGTCGAGGTTGTTGTCGGACTCAAGCCCGACTCGAAGTCGAAGGCGAAAGCAGAGGAGGCGGGACTCAAGGTTCTACCCACGGCCGAGGCTGCCGCCTGGGCGGACGTCATCGTCATCCTCGCTCCAGACCAGGTGCAACGTCACCTCTACAAAGACGACATCGAGCCCAACCTCAGCGCGGGCAAGACTCTCGTTTTCGGACACGGCTTCAACATCCGCTTCGGCTACATCACTGCACCCGAGGGCGTCGACGTGATTCTCGTTGCACCGAAGGGCCCCGGTCACACCGTTCGTCGCGAGTACGTCGCCGGCCGTGGTGTGCCCGTGATCGTGGCAGTTGAAAAAGACGCCTCGGGTCACGCTTGGGACCTCGCGTGGTCGTATTCGGCTGCGATCGGTGGTCTGCGTGCGGGTGGAATCAAGACCACGTTCACCGAAGAAACCGAAACCGACCTGTTCGGCGAGCAGGCCGTGCTGTGTGGTGGCACGTCCCAGCTGGTGATGTACGGATTCGAGACTCTCGTCGAGGCTGGTTACCAGCCCGAGATCGCCTACTTCGAGGTGCTGCACGAGCTCAAGCTCATCGTTGACCTCATGTGGGAGGGTGGCATCGCCAAGCAGCGCTGGTCGGTTTCTGACACTGCTGAGTACGGCGACTATGTCTCCGGTCCGCGTGTGATTGACCCGAACGTCAAGAAGAACATGCAGGCCGTGCTTGCCGACATTCAGTCGGGTGCGTTCGCAAAGCGCTTCATTGACGACCAAGATGCCGGTGCTCCCGAGTTCAAGGCTCTGCGCGAGAAGGGTGCCAAGCACCCCATCGAGGCAGTCGGTCAGAAGTTGCGCGCGATGTTCGCATGGCGTCCGCAGGACAACGACTACACCGAGGGTTCGGCAGCGCGCTAGACGCGCACTTCTCGTCTCACGATGACCTCTGACGAAGACGCCCTGAGCTGGCTCGGCGACAAACCTGATCGCGTCGCCGCGCCCGGGGCGTCTTCGTCGGCTAAGTCGGCGTCCAAGCGCCGCAAGCGGGAGCCCGACGAGCCGACGTTTGACGAACTCATGCACCCCGACGAACGTGCACAACTGCCGTCGTGGGCCCTTGTGGTGTTCGGCTTGTTTGCCGGTGTGTACCTGTTGTTCTCAGTAGCGTGGCTCATCGTTGCGCTCAACCCGCCCGTCGCCATCGGAGATCCGTTTGGCTCGTTCATGTGGGTGGGATCGCTCTGGCTTGCGACTCTGGGCGGCGTGATCTGGTTCTTAGGCACACTCGCGCTCGGAGCATCCCGGTCGATCGGCTGGCGCATGATGATGCTCGCGGTGGGCACGATTGTGCTCATCCCGTGGCCGTATCTGTCGATGGCGGTGCGATGAAGCGCGGTGTGGGCGGCTGGATTCTCGTCGTCGTGTTTGGACTGCTGCTCGCGCACGACGTGTGGGAGGGCATCGGCAACGTCAGCGGAATGCTGCAGATTGGTCTGCAACTCGGGTTGCAACCGCAACCCGTGGGATGGCTGGTGCTCGGCACTGACCTGTTTGCGCCGGTCGCCATTTTTATCGTGGCACTGCTTGCCACGCGCAAAACGTCGTTCTGGCAGTCCGTGATCATCTGGATACTCGCCGTGTTGATCTCGGCCGTCGTCGGTGCCAACGTGGTGCTCGCGTGGTCGAACATTGACGTCGTGTTCGCCGTCTAGCCCGAGCCACACGAGAAATCACCCAAACGCACCGAAGGTAGAATTTTGCTCGTGACCAAACCCATTGTGCTGATTGCCGAAGAACTCTCGCCCGCCACGATTGACGCGTTGGGGCCCGACTTCGACATTCGCACGGTGGATGGAACGGATCGTGCGGCTCTCCTCGAATCCGTTGCCTCTGCGTCGGCCATTCTGGTGCGTAGCGCGACCAAGGTGGATGCCGAGGTCATCGAGGCTGCCCCCAACCTCAAGGTCATTGCACGCGCGGGCGTGGGTCTCGACAACGTCGACATCAAGACCGCCACGGCGGCCGGGGTCATGGTTGTCAACGCGCCGACATCGAATATCGTCTCCGCGGCCGAACTGACGGTAGGCCACATTTTGAGTCTCGCCCGCCACATTCCGGCGGCACACGCGGCCTTGGCCGACGGCAAATGGAAGCGCAGCGCCTTCACCGGGACGGAACTCTATGAGAAGACCGTCGGCATTATCGGTCTGGGTCGCATCGGCGCGCTGATTGCCGCCCGCCTGCAGGCGTTCGACATGCGTGTGGTGGCCTACGACCCCTATGTCACCTCGGCTCGTGCCCAGCAATTAGGTGTGCACTTACTCAGTCTCGACGAGCTGCTCGCCGAAAGTGACTTCATCACGATTCACATGCCGAAGACTCCCGAAACCACGGGAATGATCAGCACGCCGCAACTGAAAGCCATGAAGAACACGGCGTATATCGTCAACGTGGCTCGTGGCGGTTTGATTGACGAGGATGCCCTCCACACCGCTCTCGTCGCGGGCGAGATCGCCGGCGCAGGCCTCGACGTGTTCGTGAACGAACCGCCGACCGGCTCACCGTTGTTGTCGCTACCCAACGTCGTGGTCACGCCTCATCTCGGCGCATCCACTGATGAAGCTCAAGAGAAGGCCGGTATTTCGGTCGCAAACTCGGTGCGACTCGCGCTCGGTGGCGACCTGGTTCCCGACGCGGTCAACGTTGCCGGTGGTGTCATCGACCCGTACGTGCGTCCGGCAATCCCGCTGTTCGAAAAGCTGGGTCAAGTTTTCTCCGGTCTAACTCACGCGAGCCCCTTGCTGAGTGTGGACGTGGAGGTACGTGGTGAGATCACCAAGTACGACACGTCGGTGCTGCGATTGGCTGCGCTCAAGGGAATCTTCACCAACGTGGTCAGCGAGTCGGTGTCGTATGTCAATGCGCCACTGCTGGCCGAGCAACGTGGCATCGAGGTGCGCACGCTCACATTCGAAGAGAGCCCCGAGTACCGCACGGTGCTGTCGCTGCGCGGTGCCTTGAGTGACGGCACG
The DNA here is from genome assembly GCA_049314515.1 of Microbacteriaceae bacterium. GTDB lineage: Bacteria > Actinomycetota > Actinomycetes > Actinomycetales > Microbacteriaceae > RFQD01. The sequence goes on along the minus strand of JBMOEY010000032.1, from coordinate 6,371 downwards.
CAGGTGTCGGTGTCGGGCACGCTCGTCGGCACGAAGCAGACCGAGAAGATTGTCGAGATCAACGGGTATGAGGTGGATGTCCCTATCGACGCGCACCTGATTGTGATGCAGTACATCGATCGCCCCGGAATCGTCGCCATCTATGGCAAAGAGTTTGGTGAGGCGAAGATCAACATCGCTGGCATGCAGATTGCGCGTCAAGAGCTCGGCGGCAAGGCGCTCAGTGTGCTCACGGTGGATTCGCCCGTTCCGCACGCGCTCCTCGAGAAGGTGCGCTCGGCCATCGATGCCGACGTCATGCTCGAAGTTGACATCACCGAATAACTCACTCTCACGAAGGTCTTCCCTCATGTCAAAAACTCTTTCCCTCGCGGTCATCCCGGGCGATGGCATCGGTCCCGAGGTCGTGGCTGAGGGGCTCAAGGTGCTCGATGTGGTGGCCGCGAGTGAGGGTCTGACGCTGAATAAGACGCATTTTTCACTCGGTGCGGATCGATACCTTGCCACTGGCGACGTGCTCACCGACGACGACCTGGCCGCCATTGCCACGCACGACGCAATCTTGGTGGGAGCGGTCGGCGGGGTTCCGGGCGATCCGCGCATCCCCGCAGGAATCATTGAGCGCGGTCTGCTGCTGAAGCTGCGATTCAGTCTCGACCACTACGTCAATTTGCGACCCACCCAGATTCTGCCCGGTGTGGTGAGCCCGCTCGCTAACCCGGGTCCCGTCGACTTCGTTGTCGTTCGGGAGGGAACCGAAGGACCCTATGTGGGCAACGGAGGAGTGGTGCGCGCCGGTACGCCCGCCGAAGTGGCCAACGAGCTCTCGGTCAACACGGCATTCGGCGTCGATCGAGTTGTGCGATACGCCTTCGAGCTCGCCATGACGCGAGGTAAAAAACTCACGTGGGTGCACAAAACCAACGTGCTCGTCCATGCCGGCGGACTCTGGACTCGCGCCGTTGCGCGCGTCGCAGCCGAGTTCCCCGAGGTCGTCGTCGATTATCTGCACGTGGATGCGGCAACCATCTTCTTCGTCACCGACCCGTCTCGGTTCGACGTGATTGTCACCGACAACCTGTTTGGCGACATCCTCACCGACCTGTCGGGCGCCATCGGCGGCGGAATCGGTTTGGCGGCGAGTGGCAACATCAACCCGACGAATGCGTTTCCGAGCATGTTCGAACCGGTGCACGGTTCGGCACCCGACATCGCGGGGCAGCAGAAGGCCGACCCAACCGCCACGATTCTCTCGGTTGCCATGCTGCTCACGCACTTTGGTTACGTCGACGCCGCATCCAAGATTCACTCCGCCGTGGCTGCCGATCTCGCCGAACGCGGTTCGGCATCGCGAACCACGGCCGAGGTGGGCGATGCAATTGTGGCGCGTCTCGCCTGAGCCAGTTAGCGTAAGTACACCCGCACACCAAGGACCCCACACATGAGCACGACGGAAACGACGACGTTCCCCCTCAGCTTCACGCTGACCCCATCGAAATCTGCTCGTATTGAGGCACATCGTGAAGAAATTCTCGCAAGCCCCGGCTTCGGCAACTACTTCACCGATCACATGGTTGAAATCGACTGGACGGTCGATGAGGGCTGGCACAATGCGCAAGTCAAGGCCTATGGTGCGCTGAGCATTGAGCCGGGTTCGGCCGTGTTGCATTACGGTCAAGAAATCTTTGAGGGTCTCAAGCTCTACCGTCACGCCGACGGTTCGATTTGGGCGTTTCGTCCCGAGGCAAACGGCGCGCGTCTCGCGCGGTCGGCTCGCCGACTCGCACTGCCGGAACTCAGTGTGACCGATTTCGTCGAGTCGATTCGCCAACTCGCCCGCGTGGACGCCGACTGGGTACCCTCGGCCCCCGAGACGAGCTTGTACATGCGCCCGTTCATGATTGCGAACGAGAACTTCCTGGGCGTGCGAGCCGCGCATCGGGCATCCTATTTCGTGATTGCCAGCCCGGCGGGTGCGTACTTCAAGGGTGGCGTCGCACCGGTCAAGATTTGGCTCACGACGGAGTACACGCGCGCCGGTCGCGGCGGTACCGGGGCAGCCAAGTGCGGCGGAAACTATGCGGCGAGTCTCGTTGCACAAACCGAAGCCTACGAAAAAGGTTGCGCGCAGGTTCTCTTCTTGGATGCCGAAACGGGCACCCACATTGATGAGCTCGGTGGCATGAACGTGTTCCTCGTCAAGAAAGACGGCACTCTCGTCACACCGCGACTCACCGGGTCCATTCTCGAGGGAATCACGCGCGACTCCATCATCACGCTTGCGCGCGAGCGCGGTCACACGGTCGAAGAGCGCGACATCTCGATTGACGAGTGGCGCGACGGTGTTGCGTCGGGAGAGGTCACCGAGGTCTTTGCGTGTGGCACTGCCGCGGTGGTCACCCCCATTGGACAGTTACTCTCGAGTGATTTCGCGGTTGGCGATCCGGATGCCCCGGCCGGGGAATTGACGATGAGTTTGCGCCAGGAGCTCACCGACATTCAGTACGGCCGGGTGGCCGACAACCACTCCTGGATGACGCGTCTCGTCTAAGGGTTTTCCCTAAGTAGGCTTTGCACCCGACACCACACTGCGTGAGTGTTAAGTCTGTGACAACGACCCAGGTTCGCCCAATTCGCATTGCAATTGTCGAAGACAATGCTCTGTTCCTCGATCTGCTGGCGGCGTCCGCGCCTGGGCGGACCTCCCTATCGTCTAGCTCGTCTAGCCTTGAGGCATGACGAATTACCCTGTGACGACCGCATCCGGTGCCGATGTGCGTGTGCGATTCTGCCCGTCGCCGACCGGAACTCCGCACGTCGGACTCGTGCGCACAGCGCTGTTCAACTGGGCGTATGCGCGTCACACGGGTGGCACGTTCATTTTTCGCATTGAAGACACGGATGTCGCACGCGACTCCGAGGAGAGCTACGACCAAATCGTCGAGGCGTTGACCTGGCTCGGCCTCACGTGGGATGAGGGCATCAACGTGGGTGGACCGAATCCGCCCTACCGCCAGAGTGAACGCATGGACGTCTACCGCGAGGTCGTCGAAAAGCTCATCGCGACCGGTCACGTGTATGAGAGTTTCTCGACGCCCGAAGAGATTGAGGCGCGCAATCTGGCGGCCGGTCGTGACCCAAAGGTTGGGTATGACAACTTCGACCGCGACCTTACCGACGAGCAGAAGGCGTCATTTCGTGCCGACGGTCGTGTGCCGGCGTTGCGTTTGCGTGTTCCCGACGAAGACATCACCTTTGATGACCTCGTGCGGGGCGAGATTACGTTTCCGGCCGGATCGTTTCCCGACTTTGTCGTTGTGCGTCCGAATGGTGACCCGCTCTATACGCTCGTCAACCCGGTCGATGACGCCATCATGCGCGTCACGCACGTGTTGCGCGGTGAAGACCTGTTGTCGTCGACGCCGCGGCAAATCGCTCTGTATCACGCGATGATCGATGCGGGCGTGGCCACGCACATCCCGCGTTTTGGCCATTTGCCCTACGTGATGGGGGAGGGAAACAAGAAACTCTCGAAACGTGACCCCGAGTCGAACCTGTTTCATCACCGTGACCGCGGCTTTATTCCCGAGGGGCTACTCAACTACCTCGCGCTGTTGGGTTGGTCGATTTCGGCAGACCGTGATGTGTTCAGCCTGCACGAGATGGCGACCGCGTTTGATGTCACCGACGTGAACCCAAACCCGGCACGGTTTGATCTGAAGAAAGCCGAGGCCATCAACGGTGACCACATTCGCCTGTTGCCGATTGACGAATTCACACGTCGCCTCGCCGTCACGCTTCAGTCGGCCGGCCTCTTACCGGGAAACCCCGGTGATCCCGTGTCGGACACCGAGTTCACTGTGCTCGCTCAAGCGGCCCCGCTCGTGCAGACACGCATGAATCTGCTCGGCGAGGCACCCGCAATGCTCGCTTTCCTCTTCACCACGGCTGACGAGTTGACGTGGGATGAGGATGCCCTTGCCGGGCTCCCGGACAACTCGAGCGAGGTCATCTCGCGCGGCCGCGCGGCCCTCGCAGGTCTCGGTGACGACGCCTGGCAGACCGAGGCGATTCAGTCAGCACTCGAGGCAGAGTTGATTGGCGCAATGGAACTTAAGCCGCGCATCGCGTACGGCCCGCTCCGCACCGCAATCTCGGGCAAGCGCATTTCGCCGCCCCTGTTCGAGTCGATGGAGATCCTGGGTCGCGACGAGACGCTGGCGCGGCTCGAGCGCTTTTCGGTGCGCTAGGCTTTCTCACCGGGCCCGATTTCTGGGTCCACCCTTGGGGTATGGTGTAATTGGCAACACGGCTGATTCTGGTTCAGTTGTTCTTGGTTCGAGTCCAGGTACCCCAGCAAGTTCACCCTCACCAATACGGTGGGGGTTTTGTTTTGCACAGTTTCGCATTGTTGCTCGATGGTATCGAGTTGATACCATTACCCTCATGGCCATGACACTTCGACTTACCGAGAAACTCGACGCCGAGCTCGACATGATTGCCGAAACGCAAGGCATCAGCAAACAGCAGCTCATCGTCAGCGCGATTGAAGATTATCTCGAGCGCAATTTCCACGAGCGCGAGTACGACGAGGCATTCGAACGCATGATGAAACGTCATGCGGGTGTCATCGACCGCCTCCGAGAAACCTAAACCGCTATGTCACGTGACATTCGATATTTCACGATGGATGATGTGACGCGAACTATTCACAAACTCGGTCTCGGCCGAATCCGCGACCTGGGGCTGTTGGAGTCCGCTTTGCGTCGCCCGCAGACCGTTGTCTTTGGTGTTGAGTCCTACACCGGTCTTTTTGACAAGGCCGCAGCACTCCTTCAGTCGCTGGTCAAGAACCACGCACTGTTCGATGGCAACAAGCGCTTGGCGCTGTCCGGAACGATTCTGTTTCTCGGCATGAACGGCTACGAACTCATCAGTGACGAAGACGAAACGTTCGAGTTCATGCTCGGATGCGCACGCGGAGACTTTGAACTCGAGCAGATTACCTCGTGGCTTGGTGACCATGCGGAGCGAATCCCGTCATAATCGACAGATGAGCACTGCAGCTCGACGCGTCGTCGTCGCCATCAACCCCAATGCGTCGTTCGGCAAGAACCCTGGCGCGGGCGCACAGGTGGCCGAAGCCATGCGAGCAGAAGGGTACGAGGTCGTCGAGCTTCGTCGCGACTCGTTCGATGCGTTGCGCGAGGCGGTTCGGGACGAACTGGGGCTTGGCATCGGCGCCGGCACCGGCTCGCGCGATCGCGCATCCAATGCAAAAGAGCAGGTGCTCGTTGTCGTTGGTGGTGACGGGATGGTCTCACTCGGCGTCAATCTGGTGGCGGGCACGCACGTGGCCTTGGGCGTAGTGCCCGCGGGGACGGGCAACGACCTCGCGCGCGCGATCGGGTTGCCGGTGGGGGACATTGGTGCGAGCATCCGTCACCTGGTGACACAACTGAGCGGCGAGCCCACGGCCATCGACCTCGCTCGCATGACGCACGCCGGCGGTGTCGGGTATTACGCGGCCGTACTCTCGGGCGGGTTTGATGCGATTGTGAACGAGCGGGCGAATCGCATGCGTCGTCCGCGGGGCAAGAGCCGCTACACGATTGCGCTTCTACTCGAGCTGACCCGGTTGCGACCGCGGCACTACTCGCTCGAACTCGATGGTGAAAAATTTGAGGTGGATGCGAACCTCGTCGCCGTGGCAAACGGTGAGTCGCTCGGCGGAGGCATGCGCATCTGCCCCGATGCCTCGCTGACCGACGGTCAGCTCGACATCGCTTGGCTTGAACCTGTCACGCGCCGCAGGTTTCTGCAGCTCTTTCCGAAAGTGTTTTCGGGCACGCACGTGGGCGAACCAGAGGTCACCATTCGGCGGGCGCGCCGCGTGCGATTGGATTCGCCCGACATTGTCGCGTACGCGGATGGTGAGCGGGTCGGCCCGCTTCCCGTCGACATCGAGGTTGTGCCGTCGGCGGTGCGCATCTTCTTCTAGATGGGAATCGGTGCCCCGGATTCCCCGGTGTTGAGCATGCCCGGATGGATTAGGTCGCCAATATTGCGCTGTGGCATACTCGTTAGGTCGCTCAATCGGCCCCATCGTATAGCGGCCTAGTACGCCGCCCTCTCACGGCGGTAACGCGGGTTCGAATCCCGCTGGGGTCACAAAAATAAGAAACCGCCCATGCCGGGCGGTTTCTTATTTTTATGCCTCCTATTGAGGTGCGATTCGAACCTTGGTTCTTGGGCCCATGCCTTGAAGCGACGCGAAGCGTCGCCGGCCGGGCTCGTGATGACGGTGATCTCGCGGCGCCGTCGCGCACGCGAGAGCTAGTGCAACGACCCGTCCGCGTCACCGACGCGCA
>JBMOEY010000031.1:0-15278 GCA_049314515.1 Microbacteriaceae bacterium | reverse complement strand
GGGCTCTGTAGCTCAGTTGGTAGAGCGCACGACTGAAAATCGTGAGGTCACGGGATCGACGCCCGTCGGAGCCACCGCTAAAAGTGCTGGTCAAAAGGCATATAATGAGACCATACGGTCTTTAGGTTCGATGCCTTCGCATGTGTTGACTACATTCTGCTTGCCTTGAGCCGCCTTATGCTCAGTCCGGCTACCCGGCTGTCTCCCCTTCCGGAAGCTCTCACTTGGACCGCTGCGCCCACGGCGCATTGGCTTACGGACTCTATCCGGAGCTAGAGTCATGCCTCCCACGACCGCGTCGAGGTGACTGCCGCACGGGTCACCTACTCGTACGCCCTAACTGAACGAGACGACCGGCCTCTGCATTCGCCAGTGTGGCGGCATCGACGAGCTCCAGCCCAAGCGCGAGGTGTGCGGCGAGTGTCCCGGCGAACGCGTCGCCTGCGCCGGTCGTGTCCACCACAGCGGCGATTGTCGGAGCTTGAACGTGGGTGACAGTCCCGATGACTCCGACGTAAGCACCTCGAGACCCTGCGGTCACGACAACCGAACGGAACCTGCTGGATAGTTCGGTCGCGAGGGCAATGATGTCATCTGAGTCCGATTGGAGGAGTTGGGCCGCTTCATGCTCGTTGACAATCAGCGGGTCGGCGTGGCCCGCGTTCGCGACGATCTCGGGGTCCACTGGGCTGGGGTTGAAGACGAGCCGCACGTCATGCTCCCGGCTCCACTCCAGGACCACCCCGGTTACCGCCTTGGGTACCTCGAGCTGAAGAAGGACCAGTGTTGGTCGAGACTCGTCCAACGCTGCGAGAACGACGGCATCGGAGAGGAGCGAGTTGGCCAGCCCCATCACGACAATACTGTTCTCGCCGTCGGGAGTCAGGGTGACGTAGGCACGCCCGGTGGGGGTGTCGACCTGGGACAAGTGCGCGACATCTACATCCCCCTCGCGGAGGGCGGCCTCCACTCTCCTTCCGGCGGAGTCGCGCCCGATGCTTCCGATGAAGTGCGTCGGCGCGACTCTCGCGCACGACAGCGCTTGGTTGGCGCCCTTGCCTCCCGGAGTCTCGACCAGGGCCCACCCCAAGACCGTCTCTCCGGCACCCGGGCGGCGATCGACTCTCAGCACGATGTCCAAGTTCGCGGACCCGACTACTGCCACCCGCGCCGAACTCACTCCTTGCTCCCGGTGCTTGCTACCGAGGTCACGAAATAGCGCTGCAGCAGAAGCAAGACGATCGCGGGGATAATCGCGAGGATCGCTGTCTCGGCGAACACCCGGCCATAGTCGGTGGTGAAGGCGCCGAATGCTTTCGCGATCGCAACGGGTGCGAGGTCGAGCTCTTGCCGTGAAGTCACCAGGATGGGCCAGAGGTAGGCCTGCCATTGGAACAGGAAGAGGATCAGCCCAGCGCCGATCAGTGCCGGCCTCGTCAGCGGCAGATACACCGACCAGAAGACCCGGAACCAGCTCGCGCCGTCGAGGTGAGCCGCTTCGGACAGTGATGGGGGGATGCCGAGGAAAAACTGTCTGAGCGTGAACACAGCGAGACCGTTGCCGAGCCCCGGCAGGATGAGGGCGACCAGGGTGTTGGTCAATCCCCAGTCGCTGAAGCTGCGTGACAAGGGGATGGCAATTGCCTCGAACGGTACGAGAAAGCTTAGAACCACGATCGAGAAAGTGATCGAGCGACCGCGGAACGGAACAATCGCCAGCGCAAAAGCCGCCATCGCGCTGATTCCCAGCCCCACGATGACCGTGACGATCGCGACGAGGAGGCTATTCGACAGTGCGGTGAGGAAGCCGGAATTGACAGCGGATTCCAGATTCACGAGTGTGAACTCCTTAGGCCACAGCACATTCCAGGTCAGCGGCGAGCTACTGCCGAACGTCTCGGTACTGGTGCGAAATGTGCTCGCAAGCAGCCAGAGAACCGGCACCAAGAATCCGAGGGAGACGACGATTGCCAACGCCGTCAGGAGTCCGCGCCCGACCCGTCGGCTGATCGAGCTACTCATCAGCATCCCCCGACCCGAGAAGGCGGAACTGTACCGCGACGATGGCGATCATGATGATGAGCAGCACGACGAGCTGCGCCGATGCGGTGTACGGGTCACTGAGTTCGTAGCTCCTGTGAAAGATGTCGTACATGAGGAAGTTCGATCGCTTCTCAGGCCCCCCGCTTGTGAGGATCTGAACCGGCGCGAAGAGGACGAAATTGGCCACAGTATCGGCCACGAGGACGAAGAGCAGCGGGCGGCGAAGCATCGGTAGCGTCACTGAGAAGAACGTACGGATCGGCCCCGCACCGTCAATGCGGGATGCCTCGAAATACACCGAGGGGATGTCGTTGAGCCCGGCAATGAGAAACATCATCCAGTAGCCGATTCCAATCCAGCTAGCAAGGATGATCAGGGATGTGATGACTTGGTCGGGACTGGTAAACCAGGGCTGAGCGGGGATACCCGCAAGCCCGAGAAGCCCGTTCACGGGTCCATCCGGTCGAAGAGCGATCCCCCAGACGATCGTGGAGCCGGCTAACGGCACGGCCGACGGCAGGAAGATCAAGGTGCGCCAAAGGCCCGATCCCGGAAGGCCGCGGGTGAGAAGCACCGCAAGCGCAAGCGCAATGATGATCTGGATCGGGTTGACTAGAACGTTGAAAATGAGCGTCTGCTGAACCGACTGCCAGAAGGACTCGCTCGCGAAGAGCTTGGCGAAGACATCGAACCCGACGAATTCGGGCTCCGCGAGACTGCCGGGCAACCCGGACTTGGTGGAGTCAGCGATCGCGGTCGCCGCGGGCAGGAGGCGGAGGATGAGGATCAGAGTTGCGGTCGGAGCGAGAAAAACGAGCGCGGCGATTGTGTTTCGCCGTCCCGCAGTGGTGCGGCGTCTGCGGCTGTGCACAGTCGTCATGGGGGTGTCTCCGGGTTGGACCGGCGGCGAGGTGATGCCTCGCCGCCGGTGGTTGGGTACTACTGGAACTTGGCCCAGGCCTCGGTGAGGTCCTTGTTGGCACCATCGAGTGCCGTCGAGGCATCCGTTCCGTTGATGATGTCGCCGAAGGTCTTCGTGATGATGTCCTCGAACTCGACATAGCCCACGGTCTGCAGTCGCAGAACCGAGGTGTTTGCGAGCTCGTACTTCATCAGGTCGACTACGCCATCGAAACGCGGGTCTTTGAAGACGTCAGAGTCGAAGAACTTCGCTCCACCGTCAACGTTGGCCGGCGGCACAGCCAGTGCGGTGAGGTACTGGGCGTACCCACCGTTGTCGAGGCCCATGAACTTCATGAAGATGGCCGCAGCGTTCGCCTTGTCAGCGGTCGCCTTGGGGTTCAGCCCGAGCGACCATCCGCCAGTCGGGGTGGCAGGGTCTCCACCCTCGAAGGCCGGGAACGGAGCAACGCCGAAGTCGAGGCCGGCCTCACCCACGAACTGGCTGCCCCACCAGGGGCCGCCAACGAAGTACGCCGTCTGGCCGGCGGCGAAGATGCTCGGCGTCTCCGACGCAGCGACACCGCGTGGCGAGAGACCGTCGGCGAACAGGCTGCCGTACCAGCTGAATGCCTTGTTCCAGCCTTCGTTGTTGACCTCTGGGGTGAGATTGCCCTCACCCGAGGCACCCGGTCCGCCGCCGGCGCTCTCCGCGAGGGGCTGGAGCTGGTAGTAGCGGTCGATCTGGTCGAAAACCAGACCGTACTGTGCACCAGCGGCCTGCGCCTTCTTTGCATCGTCAACGACGGTCTCCCACGTCAACCTGTCTGCGGGGTCGGCGGACGGAGCGGCGATCCCGGCGGCTGCAAGGAGCGCCTTGTTGTAGTACATGATGTTTGTCGACGTTTGGTATGGCATTGTGACCGTCTTGCCATCGACCGTCGCCGCTTCGAAGCTTCCCGGGTCGACAGCAGCCTCAAGCTCGGGGAATGTTGCCGACAGGTCCGAGAGCCATCCGCGCGCAGCGTAGGCGTCGGTCCGAGGCATGTCGACATCGAACACGTCGATCGCATCGCTCGCGTTGGTGAGTCGAGCAGCAAGAACGCTGTTGAAGTCGTCAAACGGAACCGACTCGTACTGCACGGTGATGTTGGGGTGTGCCGCTTCGAATGCATCCAGCACAGGCTGGAGTTGATCTGCAGCGTAGGCCGCGCCGGCGTAGGTGATGGTGATCGGCTTTGTGGGCTCGACGAGTTCGGACGGGCCGACCCCATCGATCGTTCCGGTGCCCGTGGCGCCAGAGGTGCAGGCGGTGAGCGCGAGAGCCGCAGTTGAGATGAATGCCCCGGCGATGAGCCAGTGCTTCACTCCCTTGTGAACAGCCATGGTGGTTACTCCTTCGGTGTGGTGCGTAGGTGGTCGGAATCGACCGTGATCTCGGCGCTGATGCGCTCGAGGAAGAGACGACGGAAGCTATCGACACCGGTTTCGATGGCGACCGTCGCGTTGGGCGTACCGAGGGGCTCAAGTGCGAGGCCTCGGTTGGCAATGACGAGCCCGCGGACGAGTTCGCCATCTAGTGCCACCTGAACTCTGGCTGGCTGCCAGGTCAGGAGATCGGGGTGGGTCACCGCAGCGACCACAAGGGGGTCGTGCAAGAAGCACGCGTCCCGATGTTCGGGACGATTGGGGAAGGCGCGACCAAGGAAGTCGATCCACGCGTCGGTGCACTGCGCCGCCCAGTGAGAGAAGGGATCGGACGTGCGCCTCAGTTGTTCTGCATCGGCTCGCGTGAGCATGACCTGGGATGTCTGGTCGAGGCCGATCATGCGAAGGTTAGCGCCGCTACGCACGACAATGTCGAGTGCTTCGGGGTCGACATAGGCATTGAAGTCCCCGACCACGGTGACGTTCTGCGCATAGGTAGTAGCGCTCCCCGCCATGACGACGAGTTCGAGGACATTGCTCGCAAAGGTCGGGTCGCGCTGGATCGCCAGCGCGAGGTTGGTCATCGGGCCGATGGCGATGACCACTACTTCGCCGGGCCGCTCGCGCACTATCCGGCAAAGGTAGTCGGCAGCGTGTTCCTCCGACGTCGGACCGCGCTCGGGCAGTCCGGATACGGGCGAGTCACCGAGCACCGCGTCGAACAGCGCGTGGACCGCAACCATGTCCCGCACCAGCGGCTCATGCGCGCCCGTGAACACCGGGATGTCCGGATAACCCAATCTTTCGGTGAGGGCGCGAGCCACCGTGGTGCCGGTGACAGCATCCACGTTGCCGTTGACGATCGTCAGCGCGAGGACGTCGAGCTCCGGGGAACGCAACGCAAGGGCGATCGCCAGGCCGTCGTCGATGTCGCTGCCGGGTCGACCCAGACCGGGGTCGGTGTCGATCACGACCGGGATGCGGGGCATTAGCTGCCTCCGATCAACGAGAAGGTGCGCCTGGCCAACTCGGCGATCTCAATGCGGTCGAAGTCTTTGACTGCACTCCTGACACGCACGTGCGTGGTGCCCACCAGACTGCTCGGGATAGCGTCAGCCCCGTAGATGGCACCGAACACGCTGCCGACTGTGGCGGCGGAGGAGTCGGTGTCGCGACCACCGGAGATGGTCAGCGCGACAGCACTGGTGAAATCGGTCCCCCACAACAGGCCGATCGATATGAGAGCGGCGTTGTTGATGGTGTGAACCCAGTTGTAGTGACCGAGATGCTCATCTACCCAGGCAATAGCCTGCTGAGGTCCGACCCCGTCCGCGCGGAGTTGCAAGATCGAGCGAAGCGCCTCTGCGAGGCGGGATTTGTCGGGTACCACCGGCAGCGCCGATCTCAGGGCAGCTTCCGGGGAGTCGCTCGCCAGAGCGCTGGCTACGAGTGCAGCAGCCCACATCTCGCCGTAGATCCCGTTGCCGACGTGGGACAGCCGAGCATCCACGAGGGAGGCGCACGCTGCGGCGGCGGGGTCGCCGGGGTGGACGTAGCCGAAGATGTCCGCGCGGATCAGTGCCCCGATCCACTCGCGGTACGGATTATCAAGACGCGCGGCCTGGCTGACGCTCGCTCCGCGGATGAGATTGCGGTACGCAATACGCTCAGCCGTGAACGTCTGAGTGAACGGAAGCCGATCAAGCCAGGTCCGGGCTATGTCCTCAGTCGTGAGGTCAGGACCGTGCTCTTCGAGCATGGCGAGACCCAGAATCGTCCAGTCGAGGTCGTCGTCCCGAGGAACATCGACGAATCGGCCGGCCGTCGCGAATGGAGCCGACTCATGGAGGTGGCTGACCCCGTCGGGCAGCGGCTCGATTAAGGGAAGGTAACCAGTCTGAGGCGATTGTCCGGCAGCGGTGAGATAGAGTCCGACCTCGTCCCGACGCAGCCCCTCGACGGGCTTACCCATCGTGTTCGCAACGCATCGGCCAAGCCAAGCGCCGTGGATCTGAGAGTGGAGGCTCGCCTCGACCACAGGCAGTCGCCGCCCGCGGGTTGCGACCTCGACAAGTAGCTCCTCGTCGTCGGGCTCGTCGTAGGGCCAAGGGCCTCGGACCGCGGCACGCAGGACGTTGCCGATCTGTCGGAGTCGGGGAAGATCCGATGCCGCCGCAGCGGCCCTCGCCTCAACCAGCTCTCGTTCGACTGGGTAGCCGCTGTGCAGCAGCTGCTCGGCCTCGTCAGGGATCAGGTCGCGGTCATCCAGCACGTCATGCATGTCTCAGACCGACTCTCGCGAGATCAAAGAGTGCTGAACTAGAACGTGACGGTGCGACGTGCTCTCCTCTTCAGCGATCCGATGGAGGAGGAGATCCCCGGCGGCGCGGCCGATGTCCTGCGCCGGGATCCGGACCGTGGTCAGTCCGGGACGCACCAGGTTCGCGGCGTCGATATCGTCCACCCCGACGATTGCCAGATCTCCCGGCACGGCGAGCCCCGATTCGAGGGCCGCATCGAGAGCGCCGATCGCCATGAGGTCGTTGGCGCAGAAGACGGCCGTCGGCGGCACGTCCTGATCGAGGAGCCGATAAAGCGCGGCTGCCCCGCTCTCACGAGTCCAGTCCCCCACCGCACAGAGCTTCGGGTCCGACTCCAGGCCCAGTTCCTTCATCGCCTTGAGATAGCCGGCGAGACGGCCCGTCCCAGGCTCCGCGGATGGCGGCCCACTGATCGTCGCGATTCGGCGGTGGCCCTTGAGGTGGAGGTGCGTGGTCGCGTCGGACCCGATCCGCTCGTCATCCGCGGACACCCAGTCGATGGGGAAGCCGCTCAGACCGGATCCGACGGCAACGACTGCGATGCCCGACCGCTGGAGCTCAAGGAGTTCGTCCTCGACGTTGCTCACCGCGACCACCACCCCGTCGACACGGCGCTGGATCACGTCGTTCACGAAGGCTCGCATCAGACTGTGGCCGGCCCCAGCATCGAAGAGCATGACGACCTGGTTCATCGGTGCGACCGCGGCCTGAAGCCCGCGGGCCAAGGCCGGGTAGAAGGGGTTGGTGATGTCCTGCGCGATCAGGGCTACCGTGTGACTGCGCTTGGAGTTCAGGGCCTGCGCGAAGAAGTTCGGGCGGAAGCCGAGCTCGTCCATGACGCGCTCGACCTTGTCACGCGTGGCCTGCGACACCGGACGGTTGCCGGAGAGGACGTGCGAGACCGTGGTCTTGCTCACGCCAGCGGCGTCCGCAACATCCTGGATGTTCATCGCGGGACCCCGCGCGATCTCGCTCTCGGGGCTGCGGTCGATGGGCGTGTGGTCCACGTCGATGGGGTCCGTTCTCGGGTAAGGGTTCCAAACTGGTTTGCATTTGGAGGCTATACGATTCCACCGCAGGCGTCAAGTCGGATCGAGCGCCTCAGCGAATAGGGCATTGCGCAACTCCCACCAAGAGGATACTTTGACGCAAACCAGTTTGGATTAAAGGAGCAATGATGCCCACTCGAACCCCACTCATCCGCGCCGGCGCAGCACTTGCCGGACTCGCTCTCATCGTCGGCTCACTGACTGTCGAAGCCTCGGCGAGTGCCGACGCCCTGTCCCCCAACACGGGCGCACGCGTCACGACGTCCGGCAACCCGACGGCAGGATCGGGCGGCACGGTCTATTACGTCGGAGCCACTTTCAGCGAACTTCCACCTTCGGCGTTCTAGTCTCTCGTCATGGGATTTCTTGATGGGCTTTTTGGCACTGAAAGCGACGAGGAATACCGTCGCACGACCGAACAGGTGAGGCAGGCATCCGCTGCTCGTTCTGAAGACGAAATCGCAGTAGAGCGTTATCGGTATCTTCTCCGCACCGCACCTCCCGAGACAATAGAACAGGTGCACGAAGAGGCATTTGCGAAGCTCACCCCCGAACAACGTCGCATGCTCTTCACTCAGTTGCAGGCAGATGCGCCCGCCGGCGATGCCCCGCAAGCCGATGACGCACACTCTCTGGCGGTCGCCGCCACGCGATCTGAAATGCGCCAACCCGGCACGATGGTCAAGGCTCTCGGCGGTGGAGCAAACGCTGGCAACGGTGCGCCCGGTTTTGGCTCGATGTTTGCCAGCTCGCTGCTCGGTAGTGTCGCGGGGTATGTCATCGCATCGACACTCATGAGCGCATTCATGCCCATGGACATGGGCGCTGACTCGACCGCCGGTGCGGATTCCGGAGCTGATGCCGGGGGCGACCAATCCGGCGAGGTGGGTACCGACGCAGGCACGGGCGCGGAATCGTCAGATGGGTTTACCTCCGCCGACGGTGCGGGAGATTTCGGTGGTGGCGACATCGGTGGTGGAGACTTCGGCGGTGGATTCAGCGACGGCGGATTCGGCGACTTCGGAGATTTCGGCTTCTAGTCCGCATCCTGATTCGCCCATCACCTGGGCCGTAGATATGGTTTTCGCATGACCATCACACAACTGACCTGGGCCGTCAAAGAGAGTCTGCTCTCCTACATCGGTGATCTTGAGGATGGTGAGCTCGTCGGAAGCGACGGCGCGACGTTCACTGGCGAGCACTTTTCGTTTGAGGTCGCTGACGCACCGACCGGTGAAAGCTCCCGATTCGACGACGCAACCCTGACGGGCACGCTGTGTTTTCGTGGCACCGCAACCTTGCGCGGTCACGACGGGATGCTCAACGTTGTGCTGACCGACCCGTGCGTCGTGCTCGAGAACGGCACGGGTGAGATTCGCGTCGCTTTTCCCGGCGCTAATGACGGTCGCCAGCTCGATATCGCCAAGCTCACGGCGTCACGTGAGGGCGATGACATCGTCGCGGATGCCCACCTCACGATGACCGGAGTGAACGTGCTCGGGCCGCAATACTTGCCGGGTACGAAAATCGCGCCCGTGCGTATCCACGCGTCGTAATTTACGACTCGCGCGACACCTCAGCGATAGCAGCCCAGTCGGCACCTTCGAGTTCGGGATTGGCCAGCGCTTTCTCGAACACTTCGCGTAGCCCCGGAATCGACGCGAGCGTGATGTTCATTTCGGCAGCTGCCTGCTCAACGAGGCCGAGGTCTTTGCGACCCAGGGGAATCGTGAAACCGGCCGGCCGGTAGGTCTTCGTCGCAATCGCGTTGCCGTAGCCGGTGTAGGCGATGCCTCCGAACAGGCTGCTGGTGAGAAGCTCGACAAACAGGCTGGCGTCAACGCCACCGCGCTCGACGAGAGCCACCGACTCACCCAATGCTTCAATCGCGTGAATGATGTTGAAGTTCACGCCGATCTTCACGAGATTCGCACCGCGCGCGGTCGGGCCCATGTTCCAGGTCTTCTTGCCGAGAATGTCGAGGTATTGCTGAACCGCCTCGATGTGAACCGGGTCACCACCCGCGATGATGTTGAGCTGACCAGCGGCGGCCACCGGAGGGCGACCAAGAACTGGCGCCGCGATGTAACCCACGCCCGCAGCGGCGTGGCGGGCAGAAAGCTCGTCGGCTGCGTCGAGACTTAGAGACGAGTGGTTGACGTGAATCGTGCCGGGCTTAGCCGTGGCAAGGTTCTCGGCGCTGAAGACCTCAAGTGCTGCCGCGTCGTTGGACAGCATCGAGAACACGATGGGTCGTTCAAGAACGTCGGGGATGGATGTGGCCGCGCACGCACCGGCCGCCACGAGTGGTTCGGTCGCCGCGCTTGAGCGGTTCCAGACGCACACATCATGGCCGGCCTCAACGAGACGCATTGCCATGGCGGATCCCATGGATCCCAATCCGATGAAGCTGAGTTTCATTTCGCGTATTCCTTTATCTCGACAGTGAGATGCGCCACGGAGGTCTCTTGCGCCCCTCTAGATTGGCGCAAAACGGGCTCCCGCGCCTACTAGGACCGTCCGGTCAGTGAAAAGAGTGCGTGGTCAGGCTTCTTGCGCTTCAGCCATTTTGCGACGCACGTCATCCATGTCGAGCGATTTAATTTGCCCGATGAGGTCTTCGAGTGCAGGCGCAGGCAACGCGCCAGGCTGCGAGAACACGAGAATCTGCTCCCGGAACGCCATCAAGGTCGGGATTGATTGAATGTTCGCGGCACCTGCCAGCGTTTGTTCCGCATCCGTGTCGACCTTTGCGAAGATCACATCGGGATGCGCCTGTGACGCGGCATCGAAGACCGGCGCGAATTGGCGACACGGGCCGCACCAGCTGGCCCAGAAGTCAACGAGCACAATGTCATTACCCATGACGGTTTCATCGAAGTTGACCGCACCAATGTCGATAGTTGCCATGAGAAGAGCCTACGGATTTTGACGTGGAATAACGCCCGTCGGTGTTTCGCCTTGGTCGTAGACGTCGTCGGGGCTGCCAATAATGAGCGGGTCGTTGTTGCCAATCACCAGGATGTTCTTATCGGGGTATGCAAACCGCGACAGTACCCAACGCAAAACTTCAATGCGGGCGCGCTTCTTGTCGTTGGACTTCACGACGGTCCACGGTGCAATCGTCGTATTCGTAAACTGGAACATTGCCTCTTTGGCCTGCGTGTACTCGTTCCACTTGTCGAGGCTCGCGATGTCGGTAGGAGACAACTTCCATCGCTTGACGGGGTCCGTTCGCCGTTCCAAGAACCGTCGGCGCTGTTCCGCCTCGCCGACCGAGAACCAGAACTTGATGAGGTGGATGCCCGATTCGACGAGCATCTGCTCGAACTGAGGACACGATCGCACGAATTCACCGTATTCGGCCGGAGTGCAATAGCCCATCACGCGCTCAACTCCCGCGCGGTTGTACCAAGAGCGGTCGAAGAAGACGATCTCGCCCGCAGCCGGCAAGTGTGTGACGTAGCGCTGAAAGTACCACTGCGACAGCTCGCGCTCGGTGGGCTTTTCGAGAGCGACAACGCGCGCACCACGGGGGTTGAGGTGCTCCATGAAGCGCTTGATCGTGCCACCCTTTCCCGCGGCATCCCGACCTTCAAACACGATGACGATGCGCTGACCCGATTCCTTGACCCACGCTTGAAGCTTCAGTAATTCGAGTTGAAGGCTGCGCTTGAGGTTCTCGTACTCTTTTCGAGTCATTTTCTGCGCATACGGGTACCCCTGTCGCCACGAGTCATCTTCTTCAAATAGCTTCGGCGCATCGTCGTCAAGCAGGTCCTCCGCGCTGATATTTGGCTTCAGAACCGGCTGCGTTGGGTCTCCCGGCGAGGGGCGGGCGTTCATCCCACCAGAATAGGACCATGGGTCAGGACACGCACCGTCGTTCTCAGCGCGCAAACCTGCGCTCTTCGACGACTGCCGTCCGTCGTGTGAGCGCAACGGGCCTGCTCACCCTGTCTCTATTGAGTCTGGTGGCATGTTCGACCGGTGGCGCGAGCGCAGGCGTTACGACCGTGGATGGCGAAATTATGACTACCGCTGCACCACTCGCCGGCGACTGTTCCGGCGTACGTGTGATTGTCGATTTCGGCATTTTGAACGCAACGAAAATTGAGGCGTGCGTCGAGGTCGCGACGGAGGCACCGGCCGCGGACATCCTGAATCAGGCACGCGTCACTCTCGCCGGAACAGTCGACTACGGAGATGCCGTGGTCTGTCGCGTCAACGAGCTTCCCTCTGCCTCGGCCCCTGTCACAGTGGATGGGCACGACCCGTTCACCGAATCCTGCGCGTCAATGCCGCCCGAGTTCGCATACTGGGCCCTGTGGGTTAAGCAGGGCACCCCGGACTGGGGTTACGCCACGGTGGGCGTCAGTGACTTGATGCTGGGGCCGGGAGAGTCCATCGGCCTCGTCTTTACGACCGGCACGTCAACCCCAACACCAAGCTAATGCGTTCGCAAGTTTTGCGCGGGCCCGGCACGTGGTGGCGTCATCGCGCACCGCTGGTTGTGGCCGTCTGGTTTGCTCTCGCATTCATCTGCCTGCGATTGGTCTACCGGATTGTGTTCGGCGGGTTTCCTGATGGAATTGCCGACTGGGGTTCGACAATCGGGGGTGTCGTGCGTTCGGCACTTCCCTTTGTCGCGGTGATTCTGCTCTTCGGCTCGCTGAATGTCATCGTCGACCTTCAGGGTGCGCTGGCGCGCGGCCTCAGTCGTGGTGGACTTCGTCGATTGCGAACCGTGATCGTGATTTCGTTGGCGGCCTTTCCCGCCCTTCTCGAGTCGGTTCGCAGCGTTCGCTGGTCTCGGCGTTTGCGGCGGGATCGCTCCTTACGTTCACTCGTTGTGCCCGTGCTCGAGCGCGCGCTCGACCGAGGGCTCACGCTGGGTGCCAGCTTGGAGCAGCGTGGCTTTGGCTCTGGTCGTGAGCGCGTGGGCGGGATGTGCGATTCACCGGTGGTGGCTCGCGGCCTGCGGATCGGTTTCGGTGACGCATGGTCGCTTTCGATCGATGATCTGTCGGTCGAACACGGCTCGTGCGTTTTGATAAGCGGTGATACCGGAACGGGCAAGTCGGCCCTGCTGCGGGCGGTCACCGGACGCCTTCAGCATCTCGCTGGCGGTTGGCAAGACGGCGTGCTTGAAGTGGGCGGTCTCGATCGTCGCAGTGCGCTCCCACACGAGACGGCGAGCTTCATTTCACTCGTTGAGCAAAATGTACGCGATGCATTCGTGGCATCACGCGTGTTCGATGAGATTGCGTTTTCGCTTCGCGTGCTGAACGTTCGCGAGTGTGATGTTGTTGTCGAGGTCGAAACCGTCGCAGACCGAATGGGCATAACCGCCCTGCTTGCGCGCAACATTAATGCGCTCTCAGCCGGCGAAGCGACTTTGGTCGCCATTGCGGCTGCGCTCGTCACTAGGCCGTCGTTGCTTTTGCTCGACGAGCCCATTGCTGACCTCGACACGCCCAACACACGTCGCGTCGTGGATGTTCTCGAGGCCGTTCGTCGTGAGACCGGCGTCACCGTCATCATTGCGGAGCACCGATGGAGTGCCCTCGAGCACCTCGCCGACCGTCACATACGGCTGCAGGCGAGCGAGCCGGGTCCGGAGATTCCACGCTACGCGCCCGACCAGGTCCCGTTCACCAGCACCGGCGAGCGAAACCACGCGCGCGCATCCATCACTCCTCTCGTGGGCCCGAATGGAGCCGGCAAGACCACGTGGATGCGTGAGTTTGCGCGAGCGAATCCCTCACACGTTCGACTCGTACCGGAGAATCCGGAACTGCTCTTTAGTCAGGCGACCGTTGGCGATGAGTGCGCACATAACGATCGCCTCACCAAGTCGTCGCCGGGCTCGAGTCTCGCACTCGCACTCACCTTGATGTCCGACCTGCCAGTGGATGCGCACCCGCGAGATCTGTCCACCGGACAACGCGTCGCGCTCGCCTGCGCTTTACAGGCAACGGCTAAACCCGACCTGCTCTTGCTCGACGAGCCGACTCGTGGGCTCGATTCACGTGCTCGCATTCGACTGACGTACCATCTGGAGGGCCTGGCAGGCGGTGGTACCTCGATCATTTTCGCGACGCACGATCACGAGTTTGCCGCCACGTTCACTCATTGCTCGAGTGCGGAGGTGGCGTCGTGAATCGGGGATGGCAGATTCTTCTGCTCGCAATCGTGAGCGCGTGCGCGTTGGCCGCGTTTGCGTGGCCGTTTGTCGCAACTTCTGACTCGATGGGGCTCGTTGCACCACTGCTCGCCATGACGATGCTTCCGGCCTTGCTGGTAATCGCGTCATTGGCGCTTGACCGTTCAATTTCTAATGGAACCACCGCGGCCATGCTGGGCGTCCTCGCCGCGGTTGCAACCGTGTTGCGCGTTCTGAGCACGGGCTTCGGCGGATTTGAACTCGTCTTTACCGTGGTGATTCTGTCGGCTGCTGTCTTTGGTGCCCGCTTTGGTTTTCTGCTCGGCCTAGCCACGATGGTGGTGTCGTCACTCATCTGGGGTGGAATCGGACCGTGGACGGCGTTTCAGGCGTTCGCTTTAGCGTGGGTTGGCGCGGGCGCCGGGCTCGTCGGTCGAGTGCGTCTCGTTCGGACAGCACCTCGCCTAGCTGTGCTCGCGGTCTATGGCGTCGTTGCCTCCTACGCATTTGGCGCGCTCATGAACCTATGGTTCTGGCCCATCGCGGTGGGAGGCAATACCGACATATCTTTCATTGCCGGGGCGCCGACGCTCGAGAACGTGCAGCGCTTCGTCGGATACTCGCTCATTACGTCGACATTGACCTGGGACACGGTGCGGGCCGCGACGACCGTGGCGGGCATCCTGCTCACCGGCGGAATCGTGTTGCGAGCTCTCGCTCGCGCGACTACACGGAGAAGTACTTTGCCTCAGGGTGATGGAAGACAAACGCGTCGGTCGACTGTTCTGGATGAAGTTGAAGTTCGTCCGAAAGCTCAACGCCCACGCGCTCGGGCTTGAGAAGTTCGACCACCTTGCGGCGGTCCTCCATGTCGGGGCACGCGGGATAACCGAGTGAGAACCGGGCGCCCCGGTAGTCGAGCTTGAACATGCCCGCAATATCCGTCGGGTCCTCTGCGGCGAAGCCCAACTCAGACCGAACGCGCGAGTGCCAGTATTCGGCGAGCGCCTCCGTGAGTTGCATGGTCAATCCATTGAGTTCCATGTAGTCGCGGTACTGGTCAGCAGCAAACATCGCTGCCGTGACTTCGTCAACCCTTTCTCCCGCGGTAGCCAGCTGCAAGGCAACCACGTCCATCGGGGCGCCGGGGGCAGGTTTCGGATGCACGAAGTCAGCCAGGCAGAGGTGCCGGTCGCGGCGCTGACGGGGGAACGAGAAGCGCAATCGCTCGGTGCCCAATTCACCACCAGAGCCGCCGTCGGGTGCGAGCAGGCCGGGTGTTCCATATACGCCGGTCGGATCATCCCCGTGGTGACCGATGACGAGGTCGTTGCCCTCGCTCCAGGCAGGAAAGTAGCCGTAGACGACCTT